>CAZYRP010000172.1:0-11894 GCA_964649465.1 uncultured Granulosicoccaceae bacterium
GCCCTTCTGGAACAATCACATGAAGTGAATGATCGGCAATTCTGACTTTAGCAATGCGATGACGCCCCACATCGTCCATGGATTCTATGACCACGGGAATGCCTGTACTTTGATCGCTGGTAAACGTCACGAACTCCGGTCGTATACCCAACTCAAGTTTTAAAAAATTTGCCGGTGGGTCGTAGTGCACACCCAGACTTACCTGATGCCCTTCTACCACAGCCACATTGCCGTGTAGTTCGCACGGTATGATGTTCATTCCAGGCGAGCCTATAAAGTACCCCACAAATGTATGATCGGGCCGCTCGAATAACTCCTCCGGAGTACCAATCTGGACTACCTCACCTTCGTACATGACAACCACTTTGTCCGCGAAAGTCAGTGCTTCCGTTTGATCGTGGGTAACATAAATCATGGTGTTATCAAAACGTTGATGAAGTTCCTTTAATTTGGTGCGCAATTGCCACTTCATATGCGGGTCGATGACTGTTAGTGGTTCATCAAAAAGAATGGCATTGACGTCATACCTTACGAGACCACGACCCAGGGATATTTTTTGTTTTTCGTCAGCAGTTAACCCTTGTGCCCGGCGATTAGCTTTGGATTTCAGATCCAGCGTCTCAAGCATACTGCTTACACGCTTATTCACCTCGACACGATCGATCCCGCGGTTAACGAGGGGAAATTCGAGGTTTTGCGCCACAGTCATCGTGTCGTAGATCACTGGGAACTGAAACACCTGCGCTATATTTCTATCACCCGGTGTTCGAGCTGTTACGTCGTTATCGTCGAAATATATTCGACCACGTGAGGGTACGAGTAACCCTGAAATGATATTCAACAACGTGGTTTTTCCACACCCTGACGGACCCAGAAGAGCATAGGCCCCTCCATCGTCCCAAACATAGTCCAGCGTTTTTAGCGCAAAATCCTCTTCCGTTTTTGGATTTGGATAATAGGAATGTGCGAGTTGATCCAGTTTAATTTGAGCCATCGATCAGTACTCAGCACGCTGTGACTGTGGTGCCATTACTAGCTGACCGCTGTCGTCGAAGAAGTATATGGTGGAAAGGTCGAGATACACATCAATAACGTCATCCGGCCTGACATGATGAACACCATGAGTCAGGACCACCCAACGTTTATTCATTAAACTCACATGAACGAAAGTCTCCGAACCGGTGATTTCGCTTGTGACGACAGTAGCTGTCAATTTCACAGAATGATTTATAGATTCGCTAAGTGACAGATGATGCGGACGAATAGCAGCTGTGTATGGACCGTCAGAAAGTGGCGGTGAAATATGCTTCAGATGACCAAACGAATCACCATCAGCAAAAATCTCGTTTGCAGAAACAGTCACATCAGCAATGTTAAATGGTGGATCCGCAAAGGTTTGTGCGGTTGATAAATCCCCTGGCGCGTTGTACACATCTATCGTACTACCGAATTGCGTCACTCGCCCTTCAGAGAGCGTTGCCGTATTACCCCCGAGTAGTAACGCCTCATGCGGTTCTGTCGTCGCATAGACGAAGATCGCACCAGTTTCTGAAAAAATGCGCGGCAGTTCTACTCGCAACTCTTCCCTTAGCTTGTAGTCCAGATTCGCAAGTGGTTCGTCGAGCAAAACGAGCTCTGCCTCTTTTACCAATGCCCGTGCTATCGCTGTTCGTTGTTGCTGACCGCCGGACAAGTTTAGGGGTGTACGATCGAGATAGGGGGTGAGCTTAAGTAATTCAGCTGCATCTCTGACTTTCCTGTCAAGCGTTTTCTTATCTACCTTCGCAAGGCGCATGGGTGAAGCAATATTTTCGTAAACACTTAACCCCGGATAGTTGATGAACTGTTGATACACCATCGCCACGTTGCGTTTGCGGACCGAAACGCCAGCCACACTCCTACCGTCAAGCTGAACATCACCGCTGGTGGGTTTATCCAATCCTGCCATCAACCTCATCAGAGAGGTTTTCCCGGACAACGTCGGCCCAAGCAAAACGTTAATTGAACTGCGTTCGAAGGCGACAGTAATGTCACTAAGGTGGTATTCAGACCCCACTCGTTTCTCGACAGACGTCAGCTCAAGCATTCAGTTTCCAGTAGAACGAGTGCAATCGGTCAGTGAGATATCATCAGCTGATGATACCGAAACCGATCTCTCCGTGAAAAAATTCCCCTTTTGAACCCTAAATTTAAGGAAAACGAAAGTCAATAGAAAGTTCGTGTCGGCACCTGTGCTTTATTTAGTGTTGGTTTCGATGTTTGTAACATCGAAACTGATCAAGAGGTGATGGCAGCCATTTTCAAACCCGCTGGTTATTTCTCGTGGCTGACGTTTTATCAGTATGTTGAAAGGTTCCACAACAATTTTCATGCAATACATCATCTTAAAGTTGCTCAGATCGGCATGGACCGCTATTGAAGAATGTTTCATGCAACGGGGGACAATAAAGTTGATAATTTCAAATAAGCTGGTAACAATTTACTGCCAATGATTACGCAACTTCAGCAGCCAGCTGAGTCCAGGTGCAAACTCACGGACCTTACTTTTACTTTGGCTTTTTACTCATGAAAGCGCCGCTAGTCGATACAAATCATCAGTTAAAACGAATGCAGAGCGCGGTACTGGCGAACACTCTGAGTTTTCACCCAGCCCCGACCACATCCCTTCGGTTAGCAGCGAACAGATTCACAATAGCGCAGTGGCCTTTTCTTGTTGGCGATCATGGTCGATTCGATCAAGATAACGATGAGTACGTTCAATGACATCGCCCAGGTATTGGTCAGGCCCGCGCATGTTTCTTGAGTTCAATTCGTTAGTGTCGAGTAGTGAAAATTCAATGCAAATGACGTCTGCTGTCCAACCAGTATAACGAGATGCATAGGCTGTTTCGTGGTGCCTGATTAACCGTTCGTGTAAAGAGTATCCGTGATAATCAAACGCTATCCTGCCATTGGTCGCAAAAACGTGATTGCCGCGAAAACCATTCGATGGTTTCACCCATACTGCTGACCAATCCGTTTCAGGAAAACGCTCCAGAAAAACTCCTGCCAATAGGTGGCAAGCCCCATGACCGTAGAAAATCCTGTCCGGTAGTGACCACTGTAGAAACGGATCCTGTTTAATTCCAGGCTTGAGTACATACATATTTTCCCACCATTTTGGCTTACCACTTTACTTACCTCTTACTCTTTACCACTTTTCAGGTAATTTCTTCAGCACTATAATTTGGTGGTTATCAATATCGATATAACCGCCCTTTCTCAACTCCTTCAGAATTTTACTGACCATTTCACGACTTGAACCCACTCTTTTCGCCATTTCCTGGTGCGTCATTTTGGCCATCATCAAAACGTCACCTTCACTCGCAGTTGCTTCAGAATTAATTAGTCGGATAGTGCGTCCGTAAACATCCATCAGAGCAAGACTGTTTATATCTTCTGTCATTCCTCTAATTTTTCCCACCAACGTTTTAATCACAGCCAGCGCAGCCCGGGGTGTCGATTCAATAGATTTGATCAATTCCGCCCTGGGAATAACCAGACACTCGGAATCGCTGGTGGTCACCACATTGGCAGTTCTTTGCAAACCATCAAGCACCCCTAACTCACCGAAGCAATCATCAGCTTGAAAAGTCATCAAAATAAACTCGTTTCCATCCTCATCTTCAGCAAAAGCATGTGCACTACCCGTTATAAGTACATACGCCGAATGGCTGTCATCACCTGATGTGATTAGCAGCGTATTTTTTTTAAATTTTCGTTTTGTCGCACTAGACAGCAGTTGACTCAGCACCTCGTCCGGGAAATGCTCAAAAAAAATCGTTTTCGATAGATCGTAGTGTGAGTCCAAACTCATTTATAGCAGTCCGCTTACCTGGTAATTCGATTGGGTATTTAATCTCTCAGTCAGTCTAACATTCGAAAATGATCTATGAGATCCGTCCCTTCAGGGAGCGATTGCATACAAATCGGTGCTGCACGCCCGTGCTGCAAAGCCAGCACACTGCCGACAAAACTTTTCGGTTTTTCGGCATACCGCTATTGCAATTTCTCAGGCACTCCTGCCTGCGACTGCAATGAGAGATATACCTGGAGCAAATCTGCCAACACAGAAAACCATATTAATATCAGTTAGTTAAAATCCATCGTTGTTAATCCACGAACAAGCTGCGACCACAGACAGGACCACCGTTGATTTGGGTAATATTTACCTTTAGTTCGGTAATATCCGCACGCGCATCCAAACCGTTTACCCAATACTGACCCTTAATCGGCTACTTGCGATTGTGATTCAAAAGTAACGCAGAAGGGAGATGGAATTGAACAAGCGGAACACGAAGGCGAAACACCAGCATCAGGGACAAGCTCTAACAAGGGAGCATTGCTAATGATTTCTCTGGCAGAGTTTTTTACCTTCGATCGATCCCTGTTGTATCTCGGAATAGCCTCGGGTGTTTTAAGCGCATATGCGTACATCCCGTATATTATTGACACGTTACAGCGCCGAACACAGCCACAACGTGCCTCCTGGTTAATCTGGTCAGTACTTGGCTCGATCGCATTCGCGTCACAGCTTTATGAAGGTGCAGCCGCTTCACTTTGGTTTGCAGGCGTACAAATCACAGGAACAATTACAGTTTTCGTATTATCCGTCCGGGCAGGCAAAGGCAACTTCCTTAGTAAAGCAGACAAACTGATCCTGCTAGCTGCATTAACAGGACTGGTACTGTGGTACTTCACTGAAACAGCTGCCTATGCACTTGGGATTACAATTAGCATCAGCCTGTTGGGCGGGTTAGCTACAGCTGCAAAGGCTTATAAGGATCCCGACAGTGAAACACTAATCACATGGGTAGTTTCATTGATCGCCTCGGCCTGTGCACTGTTGTCGGTTGGTAAAATGGATTTAGTCATTCTTGCCTACCCATTGTATTTGTTTACTTTGTACTTCGTATTTGTTGTAGCCATTCTGGCTGGCCGCAAGCGATCAGGACGACTCTCTTCCGCAGGCGACTTGAACATAACTCATCGCCTGTCTCCATCATCTACCTCCGGCAATCTCACTATTCAGGCAAGGCAACGACCTGTGAATTAGAAACATAGCTTACTGAATTAGCAACGATACTATCTTAATGCTGCATAGACAGACTACTGGAATGGAATCATGGATAATTACTTACAGTGGTACCAGCTTGTTGGTGTATTAGGCACAATCATATATGTTGGGAGCTATACACTAACTCAGATTGGCTGGATCCGCGCGCCCGGATATACCTACAGTTTATCTAATCTAATCGCGGCAAGCATGGTCGGGATCAGCCTTCTCTATGACTTTAATCTGGCCAGCGCGTTGATTCAGCTGCTATGGATACTTATTAGTATTGTCGGTATTACCAAGCTAGTACGTTGTAGCTCAACCAGTGCCACAAGCTTTCATAGCAAATCCCCGGGATAATATATAAACATAGAATCAACACAGACCAGTGAATAGTATTTTCAGTACCTCGGATACTTACAATTTTTTCGATGATCGGGACACTACTCCAGCACCCTTAAGACTAACTGCCAGTGAAGTAAAAAGGTAATTCCAAATATCTTTCAGGAAAGATTCGTAAAAACTTCAGGAAGCAGAGGCAGATATAAAGAGGTAATTACGACATCCCTGACTGATCAATTTAACGGACGCCGCTCTGAATACTGCGGCAGGTCATCATGGATGTCGTCCCAGTTCGCTTTAGAGCCCACATAAATATGGCACTCAGGCTTAATACCAGGATCTACATCAAGTGTTGCCATTGTTATACATGTGATTGTACCTTTATCAGTTCCCGCAAGCGTAGACCCGCAATTACCACAAAAGCACCAGCCACCACCTGAATGCACCTCATAGGTTTTAACCACGCCTTCACCACACAACCAGGTAAAACTACCAGGCGCAAAGTCTGCATAAGTAGAAAACGGTGCACCATGCTGGCGCTGACACATAGAACAATGACAGTGATCGGCGCTGCCTAAAATGCTACTAATCGCGTAACGAACTTCACCGCACAAGCAGCTTCCCTGAATAGAACCGGCATCAGTCATTGATGTTCACATCGCATCAGTGGCCCGACTTTGTGCCATTGATTCCAGCTCAATGTGAGCTTGTCTCCTCGCAGACGAAAGTTGATTCTGTAATTGATAACGGAGTCTTCGCCACACTGGCCGTGGGCCGCAATGAAAAGACCGTTCGATTCTGAAGTTGCGTTACTCCAGTTCAGGCGACACCATACGTCGCCATGCCCAAGCCAGTCAGATTTAATTTCGAACGGCGCTGCCAGTTTGGTTCCATTTGGTGTAATTAGCTCCCGTGCACACTGATCTTTAGTTCCCCACTCACCGTAGAGCAATTCCCGGTCTGCAGCATGTGCGAAAGTTGTGAGGAAAAACAGTATCAGGATCGTACGCATAATATTTGCCCGCCGTTTCATTAACTTATTAAAATCTAAAAACCTGCCCCATAGCAACAGACAATCTGGGATCAGAGCTGTCACCTTCAGGAGCATCAAGTGGGAATGCAACATCGATTCTCATCACTCTTCGACCCAGCAGTGCGTTAGAACCAAGCCTCAGACCTGCACCGAATGCACGCCGGATAGTTGGTGATGAATCGGTTCTTTCTGCGGCGAAGCCTGCATCAAAAAAACCGACCATTCCAATATCTAAAAATCCCAGCTTCCAGCCGGGGCTGTAACGACTTTCCAGATTGAGTCGCCAACGCTGCCGACCTTCGAACTGTCGCGCGTCATAACCTCTCAGACCGCTATCTTCTCCCAGTGTTAGCTGTACAGGTAACTCGTTACCCTCAACACCGGTTGTGTAATTGGTATTAAATGCCAGCGTTGTGTTTTTGAATGCTGTATTAAACACCCTGATACTCGCGGTACCACTCCAGGGCCGCGCACCGTTCTCCTCAAAATCTGCATTGCCACGAAAGGAAGCGCTCACCAGTGAGTGCTTTCCAATAGCTGCCGATTTTCTTAGTACCAGAGATAAAGCGGGCTCAGCCCTTGAGTTTGGGCTTATGGCATTAAAGTCTTCAATAAAATTTACGCCGAGCTGAATTTCTGCAAATCTTCCAAAGCGCAAGTCCTGAGTAAAGTTCAGCGTATCCACGCCCTGCACTTTTTTATAACCCGAAATTCTGTCAATGCCGATCAGACCGCCTGCAAAGATAGTCCTTCTGTCTTGTGGAACTACAATCTCTGCGGCACTCACACCCTGCGCTTCTGCATAATTAATTTGCGTAAAGCTTCCTGTTACGCCTTTTCTAAAATAGCGATCTGATGTTCCGCTACGCCAGACATGAGAACCTGCAATTCTTATTCTGTCTTCGGGGACCTCTATAACAGAGCTGCCACCGCTGTAGAATGTTGTATTCCGCTCAGCGTTGTCTGCCGCAATTGACCAGGCACGGCTATCGCTAAGCGACCGGAATGGATCGTTCAATCCAAAGGAATAAAAATCTCCTTCATCTGTTCTTCCAATTCTGTATTCCGCGCGCCACGGTTTTCCGACAAAATGCAGGTCTCTGAAATTTGCAGCCCCACGAAAATCACCATCGGTTGTGCGTGACAAATTAAAAGTCAGTTGATTGCCGGTACCCAGTAGATTTTTATCTCCGGCAGTAAAGCCGATATTACCAATGCCGCCAAGAAAAGATCCCGATACGCCGCCAACAATCGAGAAGTTATCTCTGGTGGCGATGTGCAGCTCAACCCCGCTTTCACCGGTAACAAGATTGGCAGTAACTGAGGCAAAAATTCCGAGATTCCGCAGCCTTCTCTCAACCTGAGCAACATCAGCAACAGAAATGGTATCTCCGGGGCGGATTCCCACCTCACGCAGGATCACCGATTCGAGCGTGACTTTGTGAAAGCGGTTGACACTTCCTGCAATTAACCTGAGCCCCGGCTGCTGCGAAGCGGCGTCACTCTGTAAGTTGCCCGATGGGTCAAAAATATTGCTGCGATTCACAATAACGCTTGAAATCACAACTTGTGCGTGTTGATTGTCGCTGCCTGATGCCACCCCGAATACCGGCAGCAACAATATCAGCCAATAAAGCACCAGGCGGCCAGAATGCCGAAAATACTTGCTGTGCTGCGATTGATTCATATTTTCTGTAGTGGATGAGAATTGCCAGCTGCAGCCGAAGTCCAGCGAGTCAAGAAATAGTCACGCAGACCGACACAGTTAAAGATACGCAGTGTTCAAATTGCTTGACCTGTTACACATGAACCAGACGTGCCATACATGGCCGTCTTACCCGGCCAACTGACATGCTCGCTATTATAGTTACCCGACCAGGTCACAGTATCTACCAGGCAGGCTGTGCAACGCTGTGAGTATTCGTACATATTTTTCGCGAGCTGTCGGAAGACGGTATTGTCCAGCATCTGCTAACTCAACACCAGTTCGTTCACTAACGCGTTTATTAGTCGCAACCGCGCTGCTGTTAGTTCCATTGCAGGCACAGTCGCAGGACTTAAACGGTCTGCTCTCAGAGGCAATTGCTTTTGAAAAATCCGCAGACTACGCAAATGCGGCGGCGCGATATCGTGAGTACCTGCTGCAACCAGCACCACAGAGTGCAACACAACGCCACGCACGCCTCAAACTCCCGGTACTTGAAGAGGCCGCCAAATACGGTGCCGGCTCCGAGATGCAGGAGTACCTGAAAGCAATGGACCTGCGCGCCGCCGGTGAACCTCACGAGGCGGATACTGTTCTGGAAGATCTTATCCAAAACTACGCAGGCAGTTCACTTTCAGACGATGCTGTTTATCTGCGCGCCTACATCGCGTTGATGGATCATTACGACTATCAGCGTGCAGGTCAACTCCTGCAGCAGCTGCGAAATAATTATCCGGACAGTCGCTATATAGACACTGCCCTATTCGCAGAGGCTATTGTGTTTGAACAAACAGGTGACAGTGAATCTGCAATAGCCAGAATGGAAGAATTGCGAAACCGACATACCGGCGTTTCTGTCGCTGGTATGAGCTGGGCAAAAGACCAGTATGTTTCAAGGCTCTGGTTCGAACGCAGCAGCAATCGCATTGAGTACCTGCAACAGCGAAGCGAAATCGCTACCCGACTTATCAGCATGACACCGTATGCTCAGGACGGCTATGCGTGGCAGGCAGAGCTCATTATCAATCAACAGAATATGACTTTACTGTTGAATGAAAGTGCGGCACTCAAAGGCGCGGTGTTTAAGGGTGCGTCATCAACGCAGTCTGACACTCGCGTGAACGCTTTCTCTGGCATAGTAATGGGGCAGCCTGACAACTCGTGGGCAAGAATCACCATAGATAACCAGAATGTTCGTGGCATGGTATCGGCCTACGGTGAAAATCATGAACTCCTGCCAGTTAGCACCGGCGGATCACTCAGTGACTTTCACACACTGCTTCTCGGTGATGCAGATGGCAACGAAGCCAAAGAGCCCGATGTCATCGTTAAGCCACCTAAATCTCAGGACAATCTTACTAACTTTTTGCGTAGCGTAAACCAGGCAGACGATACTCAACTAACTCCCGGTGAAGTCAGTCAGGTAGCATTGATTGGTGTTGTGATAGACAGCAAATACAACGACTACTACAGCGGCCAGGGTGCGGAAGAAGCATTGTCCATACTCAATACCACTGATGGCATATTTCGCGAACAGCTTGGAATTGCATTAATGGTGAATACGGTGGTTGTAATAGACAACAACGACAATGATCCGATGAATCTGGGCAGCGTCACCATGGAAGAAATGATGTTTAATTTTAGGGACTATCGCATGGTAAGCCCGGACCTTGGCAGCGACATTGGCATGGCAACCCTTTTTAGCGGGAACAAAAATAGCGACTCCGCACTGGGACTGGCATGGATTGGCTCAGCCTGCAGAACAGACGGCTACGATGTAAGCGTAGTCACTCCCTACAAAATGCCTTCATTACTCTCAACGCATGAGATCGGTCACACCATGGGTGCACCACATGACTCAGATACATCCTGCGATTCACAGACCAGACATATCATGTGGCCATTCTTATCCAGTGCCAGCGGCAGAACATTTTCCTCCTGCAGTAAAGAGGAAGTAGCTAAAACAATGGCCGCCAATAATTGCCACATAGACGCGATGGATCTGTCACTGGCACTGGAAGATATTCATTCAGAATCTCTTACGTTAACAGTCACCAACCTCGACTACCAACGTGCAACGCCGGACGCACTGCTTACGGTATCGGGTCCGGGTGTAGGTTCCGCTGCGGTAAAACAAAGTTGCCAGCGGATAGACAGCAACAAAATACAATGCGGTCTCGGTACATTAACGCCAATGGAATCTGAGCAGATTACTTTCAACTTTCAATCCGAACTCTCAGACACCGCACAAGTGATTGCCATTGTTGAAGGCAACGGTTTTATTGATGTTGCCACTTTTAACAATAGCTTAAAAACAGATATTTACGGAAACCTCAGCCCATATACCGGTCCAATCAGCAACGACCCGATTGCTGCAAGCAATTTCAACTTCACGTCTAACGAAAAAAGCACCTCGTCGATTGCAGGCGCTGAAGGTGGTGGATTATTTAACCCGGCCAGTACATTGTTGTTGGTGGTAGCACTTGCAGCACGAAGACGCAGACTCTAAAAACAATATCTCACAACGTTAACGAGCGGTATTCGTTAAAGTTGCTGCGGCGAAAGCAACTGATCTGCCAGATCATTAAAATCTTTGGCATGAAAATCATTACATTCGTCCGCAGTTACATCCTTAATCTGATCAGCGCCGTATTCAAACGGGCGCTCGACGTAGGCTGTTTTTAATCCGTACTGGCGAGCTGAATTCAGATCGCTTTTATGGGCTGCCACCAACATCACTTTTTCCGGTGCTACGCCATACACTTCTGCAACACCCAGATAGCTTTCCCGATCAGGCTTATAGGCCTTAAATACTTCGGCTGAGAGAATTAGATCCCAGGGCAGACCCGCGTACTTAGCCATATTAGCCAACAGCGCGAGATTGCCGTTGGATAAAGTGCAAATAGAAAACCCGGACTTTAACCGACGCAGTCCTTCAACCACTTCAGGCCATGGGTCCAGCCGATGCCAGATCGAATTAAGTTGTACTCTGGACTCTTCGGTTAACTGCAAACCGTAGTCATCAATCACCTGATCAAGGATGATCCGATGCAACGTATCTATTTTGGTCCAGCCCAATTCACCCGAACGCACACGCTGCATTGCCGGTTGATATCCCTCGCGCCAGGAGCGTGCAAAGTCTGCAGGATCAACCTCAAGCCCCAGTGTTTTAACTTCCCTGCAGATTGAGCCGTGCCAGTCGACAACCGTGCCGAACACGTCAAAGGCAAGTACCTCAACTTCCACTCCGCTACCAGACACAGAAAAAATCCCGCATTAATAGCCGGCTACGAATTAAGAAAGAATCGGGTCACGCCCGCTTGCAATCATATGGTCAAGGTAGTCAACCCTGTCCTGCCCCCAGAATACTTCTTTCTCGTAGACATAAGCAGGCGCACCAACAACATCGAGCTCAGTCGCTTCCTGCGAGTTGGCATTGCGAACTTCCGCAATAGCGGGGTCTTTTGATTCAGCAACAATTGCTTTGCCGTCAAAGCCGGATTTGTCCAGCAGTTCTGCCAATACTGCCTCATCTGCAATCTGACGGTCCTGACCCCAAAGTGCTTCACCAACGCTAAACAAAAACGGACCCGGGTCTTTGCCTTGTTGCGAGAGTAGAATACAGCAACAGTCAGCTCGTTCCGGGTTTGCCGGAAAACTGTCCGGTTCGGCAATCACTTCAAGACCGTGATAATGACCAATGCGCTGTAATTCAATTA
>CAZYRP010000173.1:0-11870 GCA_964649465.1 uncultured Granulosicoccaceae bacterium
AAAAAGCAATTTATAACGCGATTTAGTTTAAAAATTACTCAGAATTCATACTTAACGACTTATCTTTATCAAACTTAAAGCAACGTTGTTAGGTTTCTACACCTTAAACACCATAAATTTGTACACGTTTTTATTATCGAACAGGTATTACTCTGTCCTTGTTGTTAAACAGACGTTCGTTAACAGATAAGTTTCCGACTAAACACAATTTGAAAGCAACAATGCCTAACGAAAACATAAATGCATCCTTGATTAGACGCTTATTGGCAATTTTTTATGATTTATTGCTCTTACTGGGCGTCTTATTCACTGTAAGTGCATGTGCTGTTGCCATAAATAAAGGTGAAGCGGTAAGTCATCCAGCTTATTACCTGGCGCTTATAGCCACTACATTCGTATTTTTTGGTGGTTTTTGGACTCACGGAGGCCAAACACTGGGTATGCGCACATGGAAAATTAAAATAATCACTGTTACGGGCAACAAAGTAACGTGGAAACACGCGGCACTTCGTTTTTGCGTTGCTGCAGTGGCAATAATTCCCGCTGGTATCGGACTTTTTTGGATGTTATTCGATTCAGAACAGCTTACATGGCACGACAGACTGTCTTCTACACGCCTTATCAGTCTCAAAATTCCAAAAAAAGACTCGCAAGCATCTGTTAATGAGGTTGTAACTTAAAGAATTGTTAAGCACAGACTCAAACAAGTAAGAATTCTTAACTTTTTAATCTCTTTTAGTCCGGAATTCGGTTAATGAATCCTTGTAAGACCAAAAATCGCAAGAAAACTAAACAAAGTTAGCGGTATAAGGGTGCTAATTGCCGGTGACAAGCCGTTCGCAAGCCCAAGGTGGGTAAACAAGCGGTTTACAAGAAAGTAACCAATACCGAGCAGTATACCGATAAACATCTTTTGTCCGACGCTGCCACTTCTTTGCGATGCAAATACAAACGGCAATGACAACATTAACATTACCAAAGTAGATAACGGGTTGGTTATCTTTGTCCAAAGCGCTAGCTCAATTAAGCCACTATCGAGTTGATTACGCCGCAAATAACTAATCTGGCTGAATAGATTGCCTGCTGACATAGATTCCGGTTCAACAGATAATCCCTGTAACAATTCGGCATTAACCAGACCGTTGACCTTTTTTTGATCAGATCGCTCGGTAACCAGGGAATCAGGCAGAAATTCCGACTGCACAACATCATCTAACTGCCATTCTGTTCCTTTGTGCTGTTTAGCACGCTTTGCGTATACAACACTCTTCAGCTCCCGACCGTTGAATTCATAAATACTGACATCCACTAAGGTCAGATCGGGCAATACCGACTTAATGTTGATAAATTTTGCATCGGATTTAGCCCAGTAACCGGTACTTGAACGTATGGATAACCGTTTAGAGAGCGCCGCTGTGCGCAACTCCTGAGCCTGTCGTTCACTCGGTGGCATTACAAACTCACCCAGCAAAGCCACCAACCCCATCAGCAACAATCCGATCAACGCTACTGAGCCTGCAATCTGACCTATTGAAATGCCTGCAGACCGCATCACTGTGAGCTCACTATGTGACGCCATAGCACCTAAACCAAGCAAACTTCCCAACAATACTGACGATGGAAACAACTCGTAAGCAGTGCCTGGCATACGCAACAAAATATAGATCAATGCTGTTTTTACTGAATAATCGCCTTTACCGACATCATCAAGCTCGCGTATGAAGCTAAACAACGCAGATAGCGCCACCAGCACCAGAAGTACCAGCAATGTATTTAAAAATACGGTTCTACCGATGTATCTCGCGAGCAGACTCATATGGCGGGCTCTGCTGAGCGACCAATGCGCAACCAACTGAGGCCGTAACGTTTAATAGTCAGTATTAATATCAGCACTATCACCAGCAAATGCACCCATAAAAGCCCTGCCCAGGGAGGTATGGTACCGGCCGCCACCCACTTGCGACTTAACACAAGCAAATTAGCGTACGGCACATAAATAAGAATGGCGATAGCAATCTTTGAGTAACGGCCCTGACGCGGTGACGTGTATGACAACGGAATTGCAAGTAATGCCAGTAACAGAGCGGCAAATGGTATGGAGAATCGCCACTGAAGTTCAGCCTTAGCCTGTAAATCATCACTATTAAGTAACTCACCAAGTGATTTGGCAGAGTTTTCGAGCGCTTTGCTGGTTTGTTCGCCGCGCGGAAGCCGAACACCATGACGTGCAAATTTGGTTTGCTGATAACTATCAGCACCCGGTTTGGCAATTGTGCTGATACCGTTAACAAAGACGATAAACTCTTCGTCCGTCTCTTCGTCACGCTGATAAACCGCATATTCGGCAGTTTCCACTTCAAATGCACCGTTCTCAAGATCGCGGTGGACAAAGACCCGATTAAACTTTTCGTTGCCATCAGAAAGCGATTCAGTAAATACCACGGCCCCGCCGTTGAGTATTTCTACAAATCGCCCGGCATCCAGCACACTGCCAACAGACTGTGTGGCAATCTTCTCTGTCAGTTGTTGTTCATAGCGCGCCGCCCACGGAGAGGCCCAGAATGTCAGTAGCGTTATTAACAACATGCCGATGACACCGTTTATCAACGCTGGCCGATAAAGCGCACCTAATCCGGTACCACAGGCAGCAATAGCAGACATCTCACTATCCCGGTACAAGCGTCCAAAAGCCAGCAACACACCGAGATAGAGACCAAGTGGTATCAGTGTCACCAGCAAATTAATCACTTTGATACCAACAAGAAGAAAAAGCGCATCAGCTGGCAGCGAACCATCTGTTACCTTTGAGAGGATGCGCGCCAGCACATTCACCACCATAATTACCAGCAACACCACGGTAACCGCAGCCCATGAGGTTGAGATCTCCCTGAAAATGTAGCGATCAAGCATTCTCATTGAATAAGAGTTGTAATCCCGGTTAAGAAAAACGCGAAATATGCAAACGCAGGCAGCAGCAGTCGCAATAGTGCGTGATGATACCAAACCCAGTAATATTGTTGTTCTTGATCACTATCAATCTCTGCGATTAACAGCACGCGAATGTGCCGGACAACAAAGGATCCATCAGGTGGAAATCAAACTCTCCAACGCCAACCCGCTGAAAATCAAAACCGGCTGTCTGATACTGCCGGTTGGCCCCAAAAACAAACTTTCAGCAACTGCCGCAGAAGCAGATGCAGGCAGCGATAAGTCACTGAGCAAAGTTCTACGGCTGAAGGATCTCGCAGAGAGAAACGGTGCCACACTGATGCTGCACGGAATACCGTCGCTCGGCGCACAGAGAGTATTACTTGTGAGAACCGGTACTGCCAACAAAATAACCGCCCAACAGTTTGAAAAAGTCACCGCCGCGGTCGCCACATCACTTTCAACACCGGGTATAAAAGAGTGCTTGAGTTGCCTAAACGATGTAGAAGTCGAAAATAAGGATCAAACATGGCAGGCACGGTCGTTTGCCCAGGCACTGTTGGCAAATACCTATAAGTTTGATCTGCACAAAAGTAAAAAAGCACCCACCAGTGCAAAGTTCGATGGCAAAGCCACTTTGTTCGTCAGTAACAGAACTCAAAACAAAGCTATCGAAGCCGGAATCATTCAGGGAACCGCGATTGCAAACGGCATTAGTCTGGCGAGGGACCTTGGCAATACAGCCGCCAACGTCTGCACGCCAACATACCTCGGCAAACAAGCTAAAGCGCTCGAAAAATCTTATTCGTCGATTAAAACCAAGCTGCTGAATGAAGCGCAGATGAAAAAACTCGGCATGGGGGCACTACTCAGTGTGTCTGCAGGTAGTGCAGAACCTGCACAACTGATCTGCATGGAATATAAAGGTGCGGCAGCCAGTAAAAAGCCGGTAGTTCTGGTTGGCAAAGGTGTAACGTTTGATACCGGTGGTATCTCGATTAAGCCATCAGCGGGCATGGATGAAATGAAGTTCGATATGTGTGGTGCCGCGAGCGTATTCGGTGTGATGCAGTCAGTGGCAGAAATTGGCCTTGGCATCAACGTCATTGGCGTTGTTGCGGCGGCTGAAAATATGCCTGGCAGCAAGGCAACAAAGCCGGGAGATATTGTCACATCCATGTCTGGTAAAACCATCGAAGTACTAAACACCGATGCCGAAGGCCGACTAGTGCTGTGCGACGCACTCACTTATATAGATAAGTATAAACCCGATGTCGTCATAGATATCGCCACACTCACTGGTGCGGTAATTATGGCACTGGGCCACCACAACACTGGATTAATGAGTAACGACGACAATCTGGCAGATGAACTGCTGACTGCAGGCAAGGACAGCCACGACCCTTGCTGGCGTCTGCCTTTGGGGGATGACTATACAAAGCAACTGTCGAGCAATTTTGCAGATCTTGCCAATATCGGAGGGCGCGCCGCCGGCACAGTTACCGCAGGCTGTTTTCTGGAAAGCTTTTGCAACGACTACCGCTGGGCACATCTCGACATAGCCGGCGTTGCCTGGAAACAAGGTGGCGCTAAGGGCTCAACCGGAAGACCCGTCTCAATGCTTGTTCAATTCTTGCTAAACAGACTCTAATGACCAGCGTCCAGTTCTACCTGATCGAAACCTGCGACCCGGCAGATCAGTTCAATTATGCACTGCAACTCGCATTGCAGCAGCTGGCACTTGGCAGGCATCTGCATATTCATACATCCTCAGCGCTGGATACGCGGCAAATGCAGGAATTATTTGTCGACAAATTAAGTCATGGTGATGAGCGCCTATCAATTGATCACCAGGGCGAACCTGCGAATACCCGCGACGTATTGCTAAATTTATCGGCCGAGGTGCCATACTTTTTCAGTAGCTTTGCTTCCACTCTCGAGGTGATCTGTACTGGCAGCAATGGCAAAGATTCCGGTCGCGACCGCTACCGATACTACAAAGCACGCGGCTACCCACTCAAACATTGTGATGTTCCTTCTCAAATGGCGTTGTAGAAGCACTTTTAACGTTATGGCACATTTAAATTATACGAGCATTGCGTAGTATTTAATCACTCACTGATCCCGGCCGACTATTCCCGGACAACAGAACCCGCACGACTGAAACGGGACAACTGATCTCCAGTTAACCTGCCTGATTAACCCTGCTAGACTCCCGTTAACTTCCTTATAAAACACAGCAGCAAACAATGGAAACCACCTATAACCCGACCGCCATCGAACAATCCTGGTACGAGTACTGGGAGCGCGGCAATCACTTTGCGCCATCAGGTTCCGGCTCTCCATACTGCATCATGATTCCACCGCCGAATGTGACTGGCACTTTGCACATGGGACACGCGTTTCAGGACACTGTTATGGATACGCTGATCCGCTACCACCGTATGAAAGGCGACAACACCTTGTGGCAGCCCGGCACTGACCACGCGGGAATTGCCACACAGATGGTCGTTGAACGGCAGCTCGCCGCTCAGCAAAAAAGCCGCCACGACCTCGGACGCGAGAAATTTATAGAAAAAGTCTGGCAGTGGAAAGAAGAATCCGGCGGACAAATTACCCAACAACTGAGACGCATGGGCACCTCACCAGACTGGTCGCGCGAGCGCTTCACTATGGACGAAGGCTTATCGGATGCAGTCACAGAAGTATTTGTCTCTCTATATAATGAAGGTCTAATTTATCGCGGTAAGCGGCTGGTTAACTGGGATCCGGTATTGCATACCGCACTGTCAGATCTCGAAGTACTGAGTGAAGAGGAAAACGGACATCTCTGGCATCTTCGCTATCCATTAACCGATGGACCAACTGACGGGTATTCACACCTGGTTGTCGCCACCACACGGCCGGAAACAATGCTTGGCGATTCCGCTGTTGCTGTTCATCCGGAAGACGAGCGCTATAACAAACTCATTGGTAAAACCGTCACGCTGCCGCTAACCGGTCGGGAAATACCAGTTATCGCAGATGACTATGTTGATCCCGAATTCGGTTCCGGGTGTGTAAAAATTACACCTGCTCACGATTTCAACGATTACGCAATGGGTCAGCGCCACAACCTTGAAATCATAAATATCTTTAACGACAACGCAGAAATTAATGACAATGCGCCAGAGTGTTATCGCGGTCAGGATCGCTACGTTGCCAGAAAACAAATTATTAAAGACCTGAAGGCACTCGATCTGTTAGAACGTATCGACGACCATAAGCTCATGGTCCCCAGAGGTGACAGATCAAATGCCGTTGTAGAACCGTATCAGACAGACCAATGGTATGTAGACCTCACTACTGAAACGCAGGAAGATGGTCGCCCCGGAGGCCGTGCGCTAATCACCACCCCCTCGATTGATGCCGTTAAAAACGGTGCCATCAAATTCGTGCCGGAGAACTGGTCCAAAACCTATTACCAGTGGCTTGATAACATTGAAGACTGGTGCATCAGTCGACAGATTTGGTGGGGTCATCGTATACCCGCATGGTATGACAACGAAGGCAATGTTTATGTAGCGCAGTCAGAAGCTCAGGTACGAGAAAAATATAAACTTGCCGATGATGTTTCACTAACTCAGGACGACGACGTACTCGATACTTGGTTTTCATCAGGGTTATGGCCGTTCTCGACGCTTGGCTGGCCACAACAAACAGACGCCTTAAAAACCTGGTATCCAACAAGCGTTCTTGTCACTGGTTTTGACATCATCTTTTTCTGGGTCGCCAGAATGATTATGTTCGGTACCAAATTCATGGATGGCGAAGTGCCGTTTAAAGAAGTCTATATCCACGGACTGGTGCGCGATGCCAACGGTCAAAAAATGTCGAAATCAAAAGGCAATGTACTCGACCCGCTGGACATCATAGATGGCATAACACTCGATGAGCTACTCGAAAAGCGCACCGCCAATATGATGCAGGAACATCTGGCTGACAAAATTGCCAAGCAAACCCGCAAAGAGTTTGCCGATGGGATTCCAGGATTCGGCACCGATGCACTGCGCTTTACCTTTGCAATACTTGCCTCAACCGGCCGCGATATTCGCTTTGATTTAAAGCGTGTGGAGGGTTATCGCAACTTTTGCAACAAGCTGTGGAACGCAACACGATATGTGTTGATGAATACAGAGAGTTTTGATTCGTCTCAGGCTACCGACGAAAAGATTGAGCTCTCGTTAGCGGATAAATGGATAATCTCACTTCTTCAACAACTGGAACAACAGGTTGCCGGACACCTCGATAACTACCGTCTTGATCTCGCTGCCAAAGAGATTTACGAATTTGCATGGAATGAATACTGTGACTGGTATCTTGAACTGGCAAAGCCGGTTCTGGGTAACGATGCGCAGGCACAAGTAACCGAGGCGCAAAAGCTCGGAACGCAGAGAACACTGCTTCGGGTTTTAGAGGCACTACTTCGACTAAGCCACCCGATTATGCCCTACATCACCGAGGAGCTATGGCAGAAAGTCGCACCTAAAGCCGGTATTACAGGCGACACGATTATGCAGCAGCCATACCCCGTTTGCGACCCGGATCGCATCAATAATGACGCTGTTACAGAAGTCGAATGGATAAAGTCTTTCATTTTAGGCATTCGTAAAATTCGAGCCGAATACGACATTGCACCAGGCAAATCACTGCCAGTATTATGTGAAAATGCCTCTGCCGACAATAATGCAAAAGTTAAGCAGCATCACGACCTGCTGCAGGCACTGGCAAAAACAGAGGCTATCAACGTTCTTGCAACAGGAGATTCAGCCCCTGAATCGGCAACTGCATTAGTTGGAGAAATGCGAATCCTGATTCCACTGGCAGGCCTCATTGATCCCGTCGCGGAAAACGAAAGACTCAGTCGTGAGAGCATACGTCTTGAAAAGGAAAAATCCCGCCTTGAAGGCAAGCTTGGCAACGAGAGCTTCGTAGCTAAAGCACCAGCGGAGGTCGTGGAAAAGGAAAAGCAAAAACTCGAGGAGGTATTGGTGGCACTTACTCAGTTGCAATCGCAAAAAGAGCGGCTTAAGTCACTTCAGCGTAAACAAGCCATTTGAATAAGCATCCGGAGCACACAGACACAGGTATTAATCCTGTTCATGAGTACTCCGGAGATGCAGTAATCAACAATCGATATTTAACAGTTTCTAAGGCGAGGCAACCGCACGAGAGTCACTGGCTTTAACGCTGTCAGAAACCACATCGATTCCAATGATTGCTTCAATATTGGAAGGCTTGACAGTACGTTTAGGCGGCAACTTCTCATGCGCATTGATATCAAAGATCTGGTTATCCAGGCCTTCGATCTCGGTTTTAAGACACGCCGCAGCACAGTGCTTTAAAATGTATCGCGCAGATATATCTGAGCGACGTGGCAACTCTATAAATGCCGCATGTGACACCAGCACAATATCAGACAAGCCATCGACGAGATTCGGCACACGGGCAACCAGCTTTTCTGCCAGTGCATAGGCCTGTCCGGCATTACCTGATTCAAACAGCAGTAAAAACTTTCCATTGTCGAGATATGCCAGGGAGTCTTCGCGAGCGTAGTGCCGGGTAAGCTCCGTTTTAACCAGCTCTAACAGCGGTTGGCTTTGCCCCAGACTAAGCCGATCACCGGTAATCGCGGCAATCATTTTAATGTCGATCATCAGTAAACTGTTGCTGGGACCACCTGCTCCCGCAACCAACGCTTTTTCTATATTCTGTTCCATACGTTCGGCATTTATAATACCCGCAGATGTTGGCATCGGATTGGCCGTTACTGCTTTACCTTCTGGTGCAGGTATTTTCGCTTCCGGGATTACCTGATTCGCTTCAACTATTGACGGCGATGCTTCAGGCAACAAGCCTTCCTCGATGCGCTGCTTCTTCGCTGTGACATCAGTACTTGTATCTGCCAAAGATACTGGTTTGGATGCTTTGCTTTCATCTACTGACTCGAATGTCAGCATGCACACATCGCCATCTAAACCATACTCGGCACCACTGACATCGCGGCTGCGATATACAACAGACAAACTCCCACCGGCGAGATTTCGGAACAGTGCTTTAACCGGTTGATCTGAAGATCTTTTCACAGGTGCACCATGAATCGCTTTTTCAAAACTCCTGGAAGGCAGAGCTTTCTCATCACCAGCCGCCAGCAGCCGTGCTGCCTCAGCATTGGCTGCAACGATAATACGCCTTGCATTTATCACTACTGTAGGGGCTACCGACATTTGCATCAGTCGATCCATACCGGAAACAGCTGGATTTTCTGCATCGTTACCGAAAGATGCAACATCTGCTGATTCAGATCCGGATGCGAGGCCCTGTGCTATGGCATCAAGTCGCGCAAATAGAATATCAGTCGATTCAGACTTATCAAGGCAGGTAATGGCTCCGACAGCGAGGCTTCTCTGAGTGATGCTGTCGAGAATTTTGCGCGTCATTAATATTGAAACAGAGTTTTTGTTTGCAGGTAATGAATTGAAGTATCTGCAAAGATCCTCACCACTCTCTTCCTGCAGGAAAAATTCAGCCAACAAAAGATCATAGTGATCTCTTGCCAAAGCCATACGAGCCTCGGCTGCATTGTTGGCAATTGTTACCCGGTAACGGTTGCTCTCGAGCGTATCCCGCAGCGCATGACAGACTGACGGCGTATCATCTACCAACAGCACACTCTTTGAGCGATGCACCTGGCTCTGAATCGGGTGAGCTGCGGATTGCAATTGGACCGCGTCAGACGACGCCAATGTAGCTGCTTCTCTTACCACCATTCCTTCTACAAGGTCTTCAATGCGATTGTGATCACGCCATAATAAAGTACGTGTTTTAGCGCGGCGACGTGCCAGGGTCTGTACGTCATTGTCTGGCTCTTCACTCAAAACAATGAGTGGCAGATCGCTGTTATCTACGCTGCCCAGAGCACCCAACAGATCGGCAATTATTCTGATCTGTGCTTTCGGCCACCCAAGCACCACACAATCATAACCACCACCGTTGCTAAAACCGGGCGCAAAACTCGAAAAACGATTAGCCAGAGCGGCACACGCTTCGGCCGAGTCTGAATACACATCGGCATCGTAGTTATGGAACTCCGCAAAAGTCTTCAGTACCTGCGCCATCGACGGCGATGTATCAACAATCAGGAGTTTTGTTTTCGGCACAACGTTAGGCATCTCACTAACCTTCCAGTTTCGCCTTTAAGATTCATAAAGACGATATGCATCAGGAATCGGCCGCGGAAAGCACCTGCTACTCGCTTCCTTTGGCGGATATTGAGTTTAAGTATAGTAGGTGCTCAGAAACTGGCAGAAATTTGGCAATGAGGAAGATAAATTATTTAAAACAACAGGTTAGCTGGTTTTTAACTCCAGCAATTCAATGTAGTTAAGCGCCTGAATTCGATCTGCACCGCACATTTGCGGCTCTGGCATCAAGTCAATACAGAATCGCGGTCGTTCGGTTTGACCAAAAAGCTCGCACGCATAACTTTCATCAAGATGAATACATCGGACACCCGCCGGTTTGCCATCAGGCATCCCTGGTAACGGAGAAGTGATAGAAGGTGCAATGCAACAGGCACCGCAATGAGGGCGACAGTTGATAACTTATACCAAACCAAAAAATGGTCGAACCTTAACCATATCACCGGCAGCTACACCGTCACATTCGACAGGCAACACAATAAGACAGTTTGCAAGGCACATAGAGCTTAATCGCCCGGCACCCTGCTTGCCGGTGGTACGAACAGATTGAATACCGTCATCGCAAACTTCGATGATGCCACGCTGATACTCAATTCTGCCAGCGACTTTACGAATCGGCTCGGCGGACTTTACGTTAAAAAGCTGCGGATCATTATCGGTACATCCCATCATCGCTTTTATTGTTGGCTGCACAAACTCATAGAAAGTCACCATGACTGCAACCGGGTTGCCGGGCAGTCCAAAAAACCTGCAGCCATTCACTACACCACAGGCAAGCGGTCGGCCAGGTCGCATAGCAAGCTTCCAGAAAGTCAGATCACCGAGTTTTGCAATAGCTTTGCTGACAAAGTCTGCCTGGCCCGCCGATACACCACCGGAAGTTATTACAAGGTCGGCTTTTTCAGACGCTTCAAGTATTGCAGCGTGTGTTGCATCTTCAGTATCTGCAACCACACCGAGGTCAATCAATTCAACCCCTATGCGGCTTAACAAAGCAAACAGCGTATGCCGGTTACTATCAAAAATTTCTCCGGGACCTAGCGACGTGCCGGCATGGGTTTCCAGCGCTCGCAACTCATCGCCGGTGCTAAAAAAAGCTACCTTGAGGCGCTGCCTTACCTCCACCCTGTCAATTCCAAGTGAAGCTATCAGACCAAGCTCTGCCGGGTTGATCAATGTACCACTGGTTAGCACGACATCACCGGTGTTAATGTCCTCACCAGCGTGCCGAACGTTACGTCCAGGGTTGGTGGAACCATCTATCAGGATAGAATCAACACCACTTTGATCAATTGGCTGCACATGTTCCTGAATTACTACTGTATCAGCGCCTTCAGGCAACATACCACCAGTCATGATGCGTGCAGCTTCACCACGCTTTAATGCAGTGTTAACCGGCTTGCCTGCCCATACTGTACCGATAACTTTTAATGTTGTCTCGGCGTCACCGACTGGTAAGTCTGCACTGTTGAGTGCATAACCGTCCATCGCACTGTTGGTATAGGCGGGCACCTGAATCGGTGATACCAGATCAGTTGAAAGAACATGTCCGAGAGATTCCCGCAACGAAACCATTTTGGTCTCTGATACCGCACTGACTTGCTGACGCATACGCCGCAGCGCTTCTGACACAGGCATAAGCTCGGGTTCGATTGGATCATCGCAGGAAGGTTGTTTTTCAATCACCTTGCATATTCCTAG
>CAZYRP010000174.1:0-11776 GCA_964649465.1 uncultured Granulosicoccaceae bacterium
GCCACAATGATGGCCCGGCACGCCGTTAAGGCTGCGTTTCGCTGCCAGGTACTAAGCTGTAGAAAATTACCTGGGAAACCTCATGAAATATCTACTTTCGACTGCTTTTGCAATTCTTTGCTGTTCTGCTGTTCACGCTGCGGGTGATGCAGTGGCTGGTAAAGGCAAAGCGGCCACTTGTATTGCATGCCATGGTGCTAACGGTGTAGCGATCACAGCGAGCTATCCCAATCTTGCAGGTCAGAATGCTGAATACATGGTCAACCAGTTAAAAGCTTTTAAATCCGGCGCGCGCAAAGGTGCACAATCAGCCATCATGGCGCCAATGGCTGCAGGCCTTAGCGAGCAGGATATGATGGACGTGGCGGCCTACTTCGCGTCATTGGCTCCTGCCAACTAAAACGCTTCCCAATAAACATTGAGTAATGAGTGATTCGTTGCGATCAGCAGCGCATCACAAGTTCTACCTCGCCGCTTGACCGGCTGCCCCAACGCATTGCTACCGTCGTTGTTGCATTCACGATCAACTATCAACTAGCTAACCTGTTTACCTGTTATCGTCAGCATACAATCGCTGTCACGCAACAAAAGCAGCAAGCTCCTTTCCGTTAAAATAGTTGGACAGATTCTCCAGCATTAAATTACCCATGGCAGTACGTGTTTGCACCGTGCCACTGGCCACATGGGGCTGCAGAACAACATTAGGTTGTTGTCTGAGCGCTTCCGGAATAGACGGCTCGTTCGCAAATACATCAAGGCCGGCACCAGCTATCTGATTTTTATTCAACGCATCTATTAACGCAGTTTCATCAATAACCAGACCTCGCGAAATATTAATAATATGCCCGTCAGGTCCTAACGCTTCCAGCACATCAGACCCGATAAGCCCCGCCATATCCGGCGTCGGTGCTACGGCCAGAATCAGGCAATTAACCGCTTTAGCCATTTCTAGTAAATCAGAGAAATATTTGTAGTCAACATCACTGCGTTCACGACGATTGCAGTAACTGATATCGCAATCAAAACCCTCAAGCCTTTTTGCAATAGATTGGCCTATACGCCCCAGTCCAAAAATACCAACACTTGTACCGGAAAATTTTGTTGTTAGCTGCATCGGCCCCTGTGACTCCCAATGCCCCGCTGATGCATAGTTGTGTCCTGACGGAATTTGACGGTAACTGGCCAGACAAAGTGCCAAAGCAAGATCGGCAACATCATCAGACAGTACATCCGGTGTATTGCCAACACGAATACCATTCGCTTTACAGTAGTCGAGATCTACCGCATCCACTCCCACGCCGAATACTGTGACTACTTCCACATTAGGTAACTGACGCATGAGCTCGGCACTGGCGCCCGAACCACCATCGGTCACTATGCCTCTCACGTCACTTGCCACCTCTGACAGCAGCTTTGTTTTATCTGTCGCCTCCCAAAGTTTGTGTACCTCAAAAGCTGATTCAAGTTCGGCTTGTGTAGGGCCGTATATGGGATTTACAAGAACAACTGACTGACTCATAAGTTTCTCTGTAATACGCCATAGTCAACCCGATGTTGCAGGCGTTGTTATAAATTAAACTCAGGCAAAACGCTATTCGCAGTCTGCCAATTACTCTCCTGCTACTCTGCCAAAGCGGGATTAGCAAGCATTTTCAACAGCGCACAGGCCGCACCAAAACCATTATCTATATTTACCACCACCACACCCGGAGCACAGCTTGCCAGCGCA
The DNA here is from genome assembly GCA_964649465.1 of uncultured Granulosicoccaceae bacterium. Taxonomy (GTDB): domain Bacteria; phylum Pseudomonadota; class Gammaproteobacteria; order Granulosicoccales; family Granulosicoccaceae. The sequence goes on from CAZYRP010000174.1 coordinate 1,730, forward strand.
CTGCTCAAAGCTGCCTGTCCACCCGCTGCAACGCCATATCCTGTTGAGCCGGGAACCGCTATCACCAGACCCGGCACCAACCCTGCCAGTACCGAAAACAATGCGCCCTCCATCCCTGCTACCGCAATGATAACAGGGGCGCGTGATAACACCGAAATCTGATCCGTCAGTCGCCACAAACCGGCAACGCCGCAATCGTTTAGCACCTGGACATCCAGCCCGTTAAATAGCAAGGTACGACGGGCTTCTTCTGCTACAGGAACATCAGAGGTACCTGCTGTTACAATTAAACACTCCGACGAAACCGGCTTTGCTATGCCATTGTCGATAAACGCTGTTTGGGATATTGGATGCCAGTCTAAATTACTATTGTTTGCGCGCAGTTGATCCGCAACTTCCGCCGATAATCGCGTTAACAGCAGTGACTGCTGCTTATCCTGCGCTACACAAACAATCTCTTTAATTTGCCTCTCGGACTTGTTACCACAAAGAACTGCCTCCGCAATACCCGTTCGGTTTTTACGCTGCCAGTCGAAATTAAATTCATTCAAGATCCAGCTCGTTGGGTTGCGACCCTGTCTTTGTCTGCGTGTATAAATGCACTACCCATTTTGTACGGTTCAATTTTTATAAAATTGCGCCTTTTTTCAGAGCAGATTTTTTCGATTAACTCTTCAATCGATTGGCGTTCAGACTGGTTGGTAAACACCGGACTCTCTGCAGGCAACTGCACAACAACCCCCGTAGCAACCCCGGCACCAACAATACGACAGCGGATATCACCCGCACCCAGATGAACACTAAGCGTTTTCTCCATTTGATAAACAAACCCGAGATCAACAGTATTGATACTAATTCCGGTTTCAATACGACTCGAAAGACAGGGCTGCGCAGGTAACTGCGATAACTCCCCCAGCCCATACTGCAATGCTATTTGTCTGATGCTGTTTTTATCTATGCCGGCTTCAACATAGGGCTGCCAGACTCCACGCTCGCCAGCGGCATTGAGACCGGGTCGATAGTCACCGAGGTCATCTACATTAGTGCCAGTGGCTATGCAGGAATTGCTATCAAGCCCAGCCACAATGCTATCGAACAAACTACTTTTACAGTGGTAACATCGATCAACCGGATTCGCTACATACTGCTTATTGTTGAACTCACCCGCATCCAGTTCCAGCAGCTGCCAATTATATTGCGACGCAAGATCGCGGCAGCGCATTGTTGCATCGGCAGGCACCGCGGCTGAAACCGCATGCACTGCAACGGTAGGTTCAGATCGCACTTTCGCGGCAACACTCATCAAAGTAATACTGTCTATCCCGCCACTGAGTGCAATGTATAAATCATTTGCTTGTGAGAATAGAATTTTTTCAAGTATTTCAAGGCTCATAATTTTACTCCATGCGCTCTTTTTTCTGTAGCGCTTCGACACGCCCTTCCTCCGCCAGTTGGCGGCGTTCAGCAAGTGAATGGCAAGCGCCAAGATCATCACTTGAAGTTTTGGCGGTCATTTGAGAAATTTCAGCAGTGAGACTTACCGGCGGGCGTTCTACCACTTTAACTGTAAAGTTATTAGCTTTCTGCTCTGATCTGTTCAAAGTAGAACGCTGAACAGTTTCATGTCTTATACCGATCGTCGAGGTTAACGAAAAACATCTATCAATCACTTCATTCATTCGATCAACTGATCCAATAACTCTGATACCAGTCGATGCTCTGCCTTTCTTACCCTGCATAGCGACGCAGGCAACATCATAAACGCCTGTCGCATCGCGCAAACAGTCTGTAGCCCATGCAATTTCCTCCTGCGTCATATCATCTACTTCAAAAGCCAGACGAAACACCGTGTCGTGCGATACGGCAGACCGATGATCTGCAGCAAGTTCAGAACCCGAAAACACTGTCACCCGTAAAAGATTCGCGCGACCATCAAGCTCCCGGCTTCCGCATCCTGATCCAGTCGTACACAGCTCCGCAGGCTGAGTTGTCTGCCCAATTGGTATCGCCTTCAGATAAGCAAGAATAGCAGCCCCGGTTGGAGTCACTCGCTCACCGGGTACACCATCATCCTGCCATTTAAATCCTTTCAACAATGCGATAGTCGCTGGTGCAGGTACCGGTATATCACCATGCGCAGTGTTAACAGTACCACCACCCAGTGGCAGTGCACCAACTCTCCACACCGGACAATCAAGACGTTCAATAATTCCGGCAGCTGCAACCAGATCTACCATCGAGTCCCAGTCCGATACCTCGTGAAAATGGATGGTGTCTATACTTTTGCCATGAACATCGGCTTCAGCCTGCGCAAGTAAAGTAAATAGTCCTGTTGCATGCTTTGCAACCGGTTCAGGAAGTGCGCTGGCTCGTAAAAACTCAGTGACTGCAGCAAGAGTGCGCGGTGGTTTTTTCGCAGTATTCTGCACTACATTAAAAAACTTAGCCTGTAATCCACAAGACAGCTTGTCTGCAAGCATTGCCGCTATACCGTCAACACCAAGAGATTCGAGATCATTGCAAAACTTCTCATGGAGTTCCGGATAAGCGCTAAACATGGCAGCGGCGAACATATCTCCGGCAATACCACCAAGCGGCATAAGATCTATATATGCAATAGCTGGCTGCTTACTCACAACAATAGCAATTCATGTTAGCGTTATAGCGCAGATCCATTAGCCTACAGCGCTGCCGGTGATGAAGCGAACGGTACAACATAGGGCCCTTCCGGAATCACTGCAATATTGTTGTCGCCCTGGCGCTGAATACTCTCGATGATACTGTCAGTTAAATTAGCCACCGGCTCAACTCCGGTAAGTGCTGAAGGATCATCACCGAGCATTGGTGCGAACAGTTTAATTTTGCCGACACGCATTGGTTTTAGCTGCATTTCCGTTTGCCATTCATCAACATCCGCCAAAGATTTCTCTGCAATAGAACTAAGAAAACCCTCTGGTCCCAGCTCCACAAGGCGTTTTTGAGCTTCGCAAAATTCTTCTGAGCCAAATCCTTCTGAGCACTCTGAAACAATAATCAGATCTCCGCCATCTTCAAGAATGCCGAGCGGTGTCACCATGCCTTTTACTGTTTGATAATAGGTTTTATCCAACGGATAACCGGCAGAGGATGTCAGTACGGTTTTGAACTTTCTGCCAACATTCAGCTCGCAACTTGCCCGTGCAAACTCAACTGCATGCAGATGGCTTTCAATCACTTCACCAAACGTTGCGTGTACCAGGTTTCGGTGTTCATCAAGCACTGTATTCAGACTTAACACTGTACCACTCAGCATGCGGACAATTTCAAGCTGCGTCTCGTGCAACGGATTGCCCTCCAATACACAGGAAGTTGCCAAAGGATGCTCCATAAAGCGCGCGTTATGAAACGTGCGTATGGTCTCATGATGGGCAACTCCCGGCGCTATTACCTTGCGGCCACCGGAATACCCTGCCATAAAGTGCGGTTCAACCAGACCTGTGGCAATCTTTATATCTGCCTCGACTAACAGTTTATTTAAACCTACCGGCACCGAGTGTTTCTCTGTCACACCCAGATGCACGCAACTGTCTTCATCACGGGCATAGTGATTCACGACTCGCACGTTTTGCTTTACCCACGGGTCACCCAGAAGTTCGTCGAGTTCCTGATCAAGATTGGGCCGGTGCAGCCCGGTTGCAACCAGTACCGTAATTCCCGCAGCGGGTACTCCCGCCTCCATGAGTCGTCGAATTAACGGCTGCAGAAACTCACCGTTGGGCACCGGTCGGGTAATATCGCAGATTAAAATACAGGCAGTCCTGGCATTTGCTGCGAGCGCTGACAGATTTCCAAGGCCGTTGGGGCCACTAGCTAGAGATCCGGTGCCTATGGGATTATCAAGTGCATGACGGATAAGCTCCGATGCTGGTCGCGAAGCTTCCATTGCAGGCTTTCGCAGTATCGATGCATTCACCTCTGCCGGCAGATCGACTTCCAGTCCGGTTTGTCCGAACGCCAGTTCAATTTTCATATTCGATCTACCCATGCGAAACAACGTTGCAAGTTCTGCCCTGTGTGTTGAACAGTTGACAATTCTGACCAAATTACGGCCTTAAGCACTGTAAAAATTACTGAAGCAACCATACACTTACCCCTGACAAGATTTTTTCACTAATAAAATTAATGAATCATCAAACACAATCTCACCCCGATGCGCAAACTGTCACTTCCGTAAAACACTGGAACGACAACCTGTTTTCATTTCGTGTAACGCGCCCACCCAGCCTGCGCTTCAGATCTGGCGAGTTTACAATGATCGGCTTGCCTGATGAGACAAAAAAGCCACTCAGGCGTGCCTACTCGATCGCCAGTCCGTCCTGGGATGATGAGCTGGAATTTTACTCCATCAAAGTCCAGGACGGCCCGCTGACCTCGCGACTGCAAAAAATTAAAGTTGGGGATAAAGTCATCGTTCAGCTGAAACCAGTTGGCACCCTGGTGCTGGACGCTCTACTCCCCGGCAAGCGCTTGTACCTACTCGCGACAGGCACCGGCGTTGCTCCTTTTGCGTCTCTTATTCGCGACCCGGAGTTGTACGAGCGCTTCGACGAAATTATTCTGACACACACCTGTCGCCAGGTCGAAGAGCTGGGCTACAGTCAGGAGCTAATAGAAAGCCTGCCGGAAGATCCACTGATTGGCGAGTTAGCAGCATCCAGAGTGCGCTACTACCCAACTATCACCCAGGAGGAGTTTACTCCCCAGGGGCGCATAACTCAGCTGATCAACTCCGGCCAAATTTTTAAAGACCTTAACGTAGCGCCAATCGACCCGAAAAAAGACCGTGTAATGATTTGTGGCTCAATGGGCCTTAATAAAGACATGAAATCAATCTGCGAAAAATTCGGCCTTACCGAAGGTTCAAACAGCCGTCCCGGGACTTTTGTAATGGAAAAAGCGTTCGCCGGTTGATTTGCTCCGACAACTACGTATTGCGTTATCGTCCTGAATATTATTAATGTTTTCCTGTAGCAACTGTGGAACTTACACACAAATCAGACGTCCAAGAATGGAATCACCCCAAAACTTATTACTAAGGATATACAAGCTATGAAAAGGCGCCAATTTCTGGCTCTTTCCACGCTGGCCTTGGCCACTTCGCCCGTTTGGGCGGGAGGCAGCAGCCAAGTGGAATTCACCAAGGAGGCTTATCAGAAAGCCCTCGACAGTGGCGAGCCGTTTATGCTGGACTTTGCAGCATCCTGGTGAGGTACTTGTCGAGTTCAGGAGCGCACCGTGAGTGCACTCATCGACGCTAACGAGAAGTACCAGGTTGTGACAGTCTTTCGCGTTGACTGGGATACGTATAGAAACGATCAGATCACCAAAGACTTAAAAATCAGACGACGCTCCACACTGGTGATGTTTAAAGACGGCAAAGAGATCGACCGTGTTGTTGCCCAGACATCAGCACGTGCCATAGAACCTTTGTTTGAGAAAGCAATCGCAAGCTAGAGCCATATCTAAGCAATATGACAACAGGACCATTCTGGTCCTGTTTCTCTCGCCTTTAAACGAGTGCCTGTAGCAGCATCAGGACGGAGGCATCTCATCATGCTGCGGCGTCTCGTCCGTTACTTCAAACCAGTCCGCCTTTGACCCAATGAATATATGGCACCTGGGTTCAATACCGGGAGCATCATCCAACACACCTGCAGGAATGTTGACCATCGGTGCTTTTGCAGCTCGCCGTGGCACAGACGAACCACATTCGCCGCAAAAGCTATTGCCAAAACGCACAGCTCCAGGCAGATCGTAAACCACGACATTAACCTCACCCTTGGTCCACTCGAAATCTTCCGGTTCAACAAACACATTGGCCGCGTGTGCTGCACCTTTGACTTTGCGACAACGGCTGCAGTGACACAACATCATTAGCTTTGCGCTGCCTGATTTATATTTGAAAGCGACCTGCCCGCACAAACAACTACCCGACACACGGTCAGCATCAGAGCCACTGCGATCTACCTGCTCTATGGATTCAAGACCCTGTTCCGTTGCGATAGAATCGTACTCATGTATTTGCGGAAGCTTGTCGGTAATTTGATACCAGTCTGCTTTGGAACCTGCAAATATGTGCTTTTCAGGCCGTGCAGCAATAGCATCATCAAAACCACCCGCTGGAACAAAATAGTATTCAGCACCATCGACACTCTCAGGAATTACAGAACCGCATTGATTACAAAAGCATCTCGAAAAACCCGGTGATGACTCATAGCGGGCTATGTTGCTCTCGCCACTCTTAAAAGTAACCTGCTTGCTTCTTACATAACTACCGAAGGGTGTTCCGTGAATTTTACGGCACATGGAACAGTGACAATGAACAAGATTCTCCAGCGGTTCTTTTGCTTCATACGTGATCGCACCACAAAGACAGGAACCATTTGGCATGACACACCTCGCTTGACTAACAGGTCAGAAGAACTCAAAGTCTAAGCAATACCGTCACAAAATGCTGTTCGCGAACCGCCCGTTCGGTAACCTGTTATCGGCCACCCCCCTTTTCCCTGGCGAGACGAGTACGCTAAGCTCGTGTCACCAACCCATACAACGAGTATTTATGCGCAAAGTTACCCTCAACAAAGAACCGGTTGAGCTTTTCAAATTGATCAAATTTGAAGGCCTCGCTCAAAGCGGTGGTGAGGCCAAAAAAATGATTGAAGAGGAAATGGTTTACGTCAACGGTAAAGTTGAAACCCACAAGCGCAAGAAGATTATTGCAGGTGACATCATCCAGGTTGGGGATGATCAGTTCATCGCCGAGCTACAAGACTAATATTTTTTAGTAGTCCATTGGTGGCGGAGCTACGCGCAGAATTTCTGCCATTGTCGTTACACCGGCAGCGACTTTGCGTGCACCACTAACTCTCAAAGGTTCCATACCGTCTTTCACTGCCTGATCTCTTAACAGACCAATATCAGACTCCGGCAGAATCATTTTTTTCACACCCGGCGTCAACTGCATAATCTCGTAAAGACCTATGCGACCTTTATAACCGCTATCTCTGCATTCATCACATCCACCCTTTTCATGCACTACATCAGGGGCAGGAATTGCACAGGGAGTCACCAAACCATTCCAGTCTTCCGCATTGACCTGTGCTGTCTTCGCACAGCTTGGGCAAAGTGTACGTACCAATCGTTGTGCGATAACACCTATCAAAGTGTTTCGCAGTAGATAATAGGGAATACCAAGCTCAAGTAACCGCGTAATGGCAGCCGGTGCATCATTGGTGTGTAAAGTACTGATAACCAGATGACCTGTGAGCGCTGCCTGAATAGCCATTTGCGCAGTTTCAATATCACGTATCTCACCAATCATGATGATATCGGGATCTTGTCTTAGCAGTGTTCTTACACCGGTTGCAAAATCCAGTTCGATGTTTGACTGTACCTGCATCTGATTGAAAGCAGGCACAATCAATTCTATCGGGTCTTCCACCGTACAAAGATTTACCTGAGGCGTCGCGAGTTCCTGCAGACTCGTATAAAGCGTAGTGGTTTTACCGGAACCGGTAGGTCCGGTTACCAGAATAATTCCGTGTGGTCTGGATAACATATTCTCCCAGATGGCTTGCTCTTCTGCGGTAAAACCCAGATCAACGGGCTTTTTCATCAGCACATCAGGATCAAACACCCGCATAACCAGCTTTTCGCCAAACGCCGTCGGCATGGTAGACAAGCGCAGCTCGACTTCACGGCCGTCTTCATTGCGGGTTTTAAGCCTGCCATCTTGTGGGCGGCGCTTTTCCGCAACATCCATCCGACCAAGTATTTTAATACGACTGGTGATAGCAGCCATCACTGTTGCGGGTACTTCGTACACCTGATGCAGGACGCCATCAATACGAAAGCGAACTGTGCTTTGCTCACGACCAGGTTCCAGATGGATATCACTGGCACGTTGCTCAAAAGCATACTGCAGCAACCAATCGACAATATTGACAACATGCTGATCATCAACGTCAAGCTTGCCACTACGACCGAGCTCCATCATCTGCTCAAGATTTTGCACTCCACCCGGTGGTGCCTGCGAACTCAACTGATCTTTCTTCGCGCCGAGTACAGACTTTGAAACCGTATAAAATTCGTGCAGATAACGATCAATGTCATCCGGTCCCACCAGTACCCTGACAATATCTTTCTGCAGCACTTTCGATAGTTCAAGCTGCCAGCTCTCATCAAACGGTTCACTGGTACCAATCACAACACTGGTGGGCGAAACTTGAAGTGCAATAATCTGAAACCGCTTTGCATAAGCCAGCGACATAACCGCAGTACATGACTGAACATCAGTATTCAGCGGATCAATTTTTCTGACCGGTATGCCGGTTTGATTCGACAGCCAGGCGAGCAAAACATTGATATTGAGCTTTTGCCCGGGCTGCAGTTGATTCTCCCAGCCACTGTCTGCAATAACCTGAAGTACACTTTTATCTGAGTGGCCAAGACTGGTACGAACAGAGGTGAGAATCTGATGATTCTCCGGCGAAATCAATCCATCTGCGAGCAATCCACCAAGCACAGGTGCCAGAGCAAGTTTGCCAGTTGCCGGATCAGCCAAACCCGGGCCCGGAGCCGGGTTGTCATCTATGAATAGCGCGCCATTTGCACTCATTTTTTATCTGCCAGGTTCTTGGACGGTAGCGGAAAAAACGCCTGTGCTTACATACAGAACTGGCCATCGGCCGAACCAGATGCGGAGCACAGAGTTTTTGCCAACACCATCACCATTTTGAACGGCTATTGGCAAAATAAACGATTCTGTGTTCCTCTCGTTGCACGGACCGGACCGGTGTTACACTTCCGCGTTCATACTTCCGATCAAACTTTAGATCTCATGACAGATAAGGCCACTATCTTTCACAACCCCCGTTGCTCGAAGAGCCGGGCAGCGCTCGAATATCTCGAAAGCCTGGATATAGAAGTAGAAAAAATCGAGTACCTGAAATCACCCCCGGACAAACAAACCGTTGCTGAAATCCTGCGCGAACTACAACTGAATCCACGTGAGTTGATGCGCCAGGGAGACGCGAAGTACAAAGAACTAGACCTGGCCGACGACTCTTTAACATCCGAGCAATTAATAGACGCTCTGACAGAGCACCCCGTTCTTTTAGAAAGACCGGTGGTCAGATTCAAAGGCGAAGCTGCCATAGGCAGACCACTGGACAATATCATCGATTTGCTCGACCCCTAATGCTAATAAGACACTGATAAATTCAGAACCAAATTGGCCGACCTCGGACCACAACAAAAGTAACTACTCAATGGCAACTATAGTCATCCTTTACTACAGTCGTGATGGCAGCACACGTCGAATGGCTAATCAAATCGGCAGAGGTGTCAGCACAGTGGAAGGTTGCGTCGCTGTAGTTCGGACAGTTGCAGAAATTCCGCAACCGGACCAGGCCAGTCTATCCAATACAGATAAAGTGGACTCACCGATTATTACCAAAGAGGAGCTTCGCAGTGCAGACGGACTCATCGTAGGCAGCCCTACCCGCTTCGGCAATATGGCAGCGCCATTAAAATATTTTTTCGACTCAACCAGTGATATCTGGCTAAGCGGTGATTTAGTCGATAAACCTGCAGCGGTGTTTACTTCATCATCGACAATGCATGGTGGACAGGAAAGCACGTTATTCACAATGATGCTGCCGCTGTTACACCACGGTATGGTTATGGTTGGTCTGCCTTATACTGAAGCATCACTATCAAAAACCGAGCGTGGTGGCACACCCTATGGGGCCAGCCATGTTGCCGATGAAAGCATCAGGCAATCAATGGACAGTCATGAAAAAAACCTTTGCACAACACTCGGGGTGCGTGTGGCAACTATAGCTTCTAAACTCGCCATTGCTTCTAAATAACCCGTGAGCAATTCTCCCATTAAAAACAAACCAATAAAAAAAACTCCCACCAATATCAAAGCACGCATAACTGCTACGCGCGTTATGGCATTGGTTGGCTACTTTGGCACAATGGCGTTTTTGATGTTGTGGATTA
>CAZYRP010000175.1:0-11708 GCA_964649465.1 uncultured Granulosicoccaceae bacterium
GTCAGTGGCACTTAGTACAACACTATTCTGCATTGCTGAAGATTTAGCATTTTCAGTAATCTTTGAACACTAAATACAACTTTGATGCCCTTCATTTTATGGTTGTTGTTTTTGACACAAAACCGTTAGAAAATCATTAGAACCGACGTAGTAATAATTCAATTGTCTCTGTTAACGTTGACCTTGCGATGAACCACAAATACAACAGAGATAAAGCGGAGTGCGTTACCAACCTGTCCTACGGGGTGCTAATGGTGTGGTTTATGGCACTACTCCGTATACATCATCTAATAACTAAAGCTAAAACCAATTGTGTGCAGCCTGCAATGTCAATTTGCCTTTGCACCAGTCATTCACCACGCGAGGAATTCCATGCGGAACTTAAAACGAAAGAATCTGAACACTGCTATTAAACTGGGTTTGGGAACCGGCTCATTGCTGTTAGCAAGCAGCATTAACGTGGCGAATGCCGGTAACGTTAAAGGCTTTGGAGAGGATGGTTTACAAAACAATACTGATCCGGCTTTTACAGAAATCAAGGGTGTAGAGTCTCTTGGTGTGCGAATACCAGCTGCCAACACTTCAGTAACACTTAGTGGATATGTCAGAGGAGATGTGCGTTACGATGACGGTGCCGATCTCGGTGATTCATTTGTGGTGAGCTCTATTCCGGTAGACGGTTCGGCTGGTGATGAAGCCAATGGCCACGTCCGTCTTCATGCGAGACAGTCGCGACTCAGAGTACGGTCCGAAACTGACCTGGAGGGCGGTACTAAACTACAGACTCACTTTGAAGGTGATTTTTTCGGCGCCGGCGGCAATGAATCGTTCTCTAATTCATCTTCCTTCAGATTGAGAAACGCCTATGCCAGTTACGGTCGCTGGACCATCGGCCAGACGTGGACCAACTTTATGGATTTTGTCGCCTACCCCACAACGGTGGATTTTTATGGGCCGGCTGGTAAATCATTTGCGCGACAGGGACAGATTAGATACACCCTGGACAACGGTTTATCTTTCTCCATCGAAAACCCGGAGACTGACGGTTTCGGTGCACTAGGAAGGTTGCGTGAATCGACAGGCGGCGTCGGCTCTGATCAGGCACCGGATTTCACAGCTGCATGGCGCGGTGGACCAGGTGGTGCAGGAGGAAGTTATGAAGTCGCCGGAATTGTGAGAGTGCTGGGTGTAGATGGCACACTTGATAGCGGCGTTCAGGTGGACGATACCGTTACAGGTTTCGGCTTCAACGTAGCCGGTGGGTGGGACTTCGGTAAAGTGAGTTTGGCAGCCAGTGTTACCGGTGGTGAGGGAATTGGCCGGTATATTATTAACGGCTTCGGTAACGATGTCTTTGTTACTGATGCAGGGGAAGTTGAAGCGGTGTCGTCTCTTGCAACTTCAGCCAATGTGAAATTCAACTGGACTGAAAAATCCAGCTCATTGATTGCTGTCGGCTTTTTTATGAACGACGACCCGGCGGCGTCCAATGGCATTGATAACCTGGGAACTCTGCACTTGAACTACCTGTGGACGCCTTATCCTAATTCATCATTTGGTGTGGAGTTAATTCAGGGGTTCATTGAAAATGCTGCTGATCCCAACAACCCCGGCGCTGAAAATGAAGGCTCAGCAACACGGCTGGCGTTTGGCGCGCAATTAAATTTCTAATTTGAGATTATAATTGTGTTTTAAGTACCACAGTCATTGTGACTGTGGTACAACACTAGCAGTAACCTGTAGCAAAATAGTCTGACATAAGTTTTCAATGAGCCCACCTGTCGAGAAATTACTCCAGGACGCCGTCACGGCTCAGCAGCAGGGCAGGCTGAAAAAGGCCGATACACTCTACCGTAAACTCCTTTCCCGCCATCCGCGACATGCGGAAGCAATGCATATGCGCGGTGTTTTAAAGTTGCAGCAAGGCAGCTACGACTTTGCTAAGCAACTGCTGGCTGATGCGCAGAAACTGGATACGAATAATCCCTGGATCAGATACCATCGGGGTGATCTCTACAGATCTATAGGTGAACTGATCAGCGCTGAGCAGCATTTCAAGCAGGCATTAGAGCTTGGAGCCACAGAAGGCGATGTGTACTTTATGCTTGCCAATACCCAGTTTGAACAGGATCGCTGTTCTGACGCGCTTGAAAATTATCTTAAAGCGGTAGATCGCACACCAGATGATCCGGAATATCAGATTAATCTGGCTAATTGCTATGAAAGACTGGAAGTACCTGACAAGGCGGTGCAGCACCTGGAGCATGCTGCCAGTGTTAGTCAGGACCAATCGGTTGACCTGCAGCTAATTGATTTACTCGCGCGTACCGGGAATTTTTTAAAGGTGAGTGAGCGTGTTTCGCACCTGTCGTCTGGCGGCGATGTGAATATCACAATTTTGGTGCAAACGATCAACACATTGCTGGAGGCTGACAGAGCGGAAGATGCTTCAAGACTGCTGGACATAGTGGTAAAGCAGGACGTATCAGCTGAATCGCAGGATACACTGGCTTTAGTCACTGGCTTACTGGTTAATGTCGGACGATACAAAGATGCACGCACGTTACTGGATGTGCAAGCCACTCGATTTGAACCGGATGCCATAACCTGGTTTCAGCTTGGCTTATGTGAGCAAACCAGTGGTGAGTTTGAAAGTGCGGCAGAGTGTCATCGACGCGCGCTTCAATGTGACCCTGCATTCGGACGCGCAGCGTATAGCCTTGCGGTCAACGGAAAGTCCTCTGTCACCCGCGCAGAGGTTACTGACTGGCACGAGCAGGCAAGTACCATCAGCAACAGGGATGAAAGTAAAATTCAGTTCCTTTTTGCTGCCGCCAGAACACTCGATGCCCGCGGTGAGATCGATCCTGCTTTTGACGCCTATCAGAAAGCTAATCACCTGCACCATACACTCGATCCGTTTGATTCAGATAATTGGGATTCATATATAGATTCAATAATCGAGCATTTTTCTGCGTCCTATTTCTCCAACATTAAAACAAGTACCGATGCGGGTTCAGGCCTTGTTTTTATAGTCGGTATGCCACGTTCCGGATCTACCTTGCTGGAGTATCAGCTGACCCATCGGTTTGGTGCGACGGCACTCGGAGAGCATCCGACTATACGACGCCTTTTTATGGATCTGCCGCGTATAACCGGTCAACAACTTCCGGTCGCACAATGTGCACAGCATTTAACTGCAGAACATATTGGTTATCTGCAACAGCAATATCTGTTGTCAGTTGCCAGAGTTACTGGTGAACCAATTCAGCCGGCAGGAAGTAGTTTGTACGTGGATAAAATGCTCGGTAATTTCTTACGCCTCGGCATGCTTGCCACCATGTTTCCGCAGGCTAAGGTCCTGCATTGCAGCCGTGCAGCTGAGGCAACCTGCGTTTCCTGTTACACCAACCTGTTTGCTCGCGGACTAAAATTCACCTATGACTTGCATGGCCTCGGGCGAGCCTGGAGCTCGTACCAACGATTGATGGAACATTGGCAACAAGTTTTACCGCTCTCAATTTACGATGTTGCATACGAACAAGTAGTAACTCAACCTGATCAAGTATTCGCAGACATATCTGACTTCATGGAACAACCGGTCTGTTCATCTAAAGAGAACTCCAATAGCAGCACCATAAATACGGCTAGTTTTTATCAGGCGCGTCAGCCTATTTCAACCAAATCGATACAGGGTTGGAAACGGTTTGAACCTTATCTTGATCCACTCATGCGTGGTCTTAATCGGTGAGTATAGTGATATGTGCACTTCGTAGCCGATGCTGTGTAGCTTTAACAGTTTTACTTTTGGCAGGTGGTTGTGTAAATCCGGTGCCAGAACCGCAAGAATCGCCAAGTGTCAATAAAGTAAAGTCGTCAGCTATAGATTATTCGAATACTGGTAGTGAAGTTACACAGACAAAAGCGTTAGAGGTTGATGTTGTCATTGTTAATGCAGCTCGCGATATGACTCTGATTGGCGAGGTGCTGTCAGGAGTCAACGACATATATCAACAATGTCAGATTACTATGCAGTTTGACACAAAAAAAACAACGCTCACGCCGGAGCAACTAATAAATAGTAATGTACGTTCAACACTGGCACAGCAATATAAAAAGACATCACCCACAATATTTATCGTACCGCGTACCTCGGAGGCAGACGTTGCTTTCGCTCACCTTCCCTCTCTGAATTCACCAGCGGCATCAACCATCTGGATTACCGAAAGAGTTAACGAGCGTTGTCTGTCATGGATCACTGCTCATGAACTCGGGCATGTTTTACTCAACTCTGGTAAGCATAGCAATGGCAGAGTAAATGTAATGAGCACGGGTTGTACAGTAAGCAACTGGAACAATAATGCAGCGACACCACGCTGGACCACAGCGCAGTGCACTGCTTTGCATCAGTCACCTTTTTTTGTACGCTGAACAAGCAGTCTGATGTACACAGTTCACTAATGCAGGCTGTGAACCCTGCCTGGTAACACTTTGGTTTGCATCAGGGATGCATTGTATAAAAAAATTGACAGGTCAAGAGAATTCGATAATGCTGACGTCTCCAAATAATAATGTCCGATAAAACTGTGCATACACCTGTAAAAACAGATGAAATTTCCGATTACGCTCAGTACGTTACCTATCGTATATCGCAACTTTCTGCGAAAATGAATGTTCAGGCAACACGGTTGCTGCGTGAAAGTTGTAATCTGAGTCCTGTGCATTGGCGCTTACTGGCTCTAATTCAGGTATCAGCGCCGGTCACGTCAACAACACTGGTCAAGTCAATTGCGATGGACGCCGGTCAGTTTAGCCGTAACCTGAAGATTCTTATTCGCGATGGCTTAATAAAATCGAAAGTAGACAGCGACGACAACCGGCGACAGGTGCTGTCACTTACTCGCAAAGGTCAGGCGCGCTATGAGCTGGCTGCACCTATCATGAAATCCAGACGGGAAGCGCTAATGAGTGGTATCGCAAAATCAGATACCGACGCTTTTTTCAGAGTACTGGATCAACTGGATCAAAGACTTGCTACCTCGGAGACAAGCAAACTTGAGATATCAGTATGAGTAGCAACATGTTGGTTATTATGTCTGATGAGCATCAGTCTCGAGCGATGGGCTGCGTTGGTCATCCGTTTGTAAAAACCCCGAATCTTGATCGCCTGGCGGCTCGGGGTAAGCGATTTAATAACGCCTATACCCCGTCACCTATTTGTGTACCTGCTCGTGCGGCATTTGCGACCGGTCGCTATGTGCATCGGAACCGTCTTTGGGATAACGCCATGCCTTACACTGGTAATATTCCTGGTTGGGGACATGGGCTTCAATCAGCGGGAGTTCCGGTTGAAAGTATAGGCAAACTTCACTATCGCGATGAAAAAGACCCTGCAGGATTCGATATCGAACATATTCCGATGATGGTTGTTAACGGTGTCGGTATGGTATGGGGATCAATACGCAGGGAAGACGAGCGTATAAGCGGCCCGTCTCGTATGCTGGGCGAGTACATTGGGCCGGGTGAAAGTCCGTACACAAAATATGATTCAGCTGTTACCAGTACCACGGTAGAGTGGCTGTCCAACAGCGCGCATGAACACAACACTCCCTGGTGTTTGTATGTCGGTCTGGTAGCGCCGCATTTTCCATTAGTCGCACCTCAGTCGTTTTATGATATGTACCCGCATGCAATGCTGCCAGAGGTCAAACAGCATCCAGACTCAGGTTATAAGCAACATCCATGGATAGAAAAGCTGGATGCGCCGATGCATTCAGAATCAAAATTCAAAAACGCTGAAGAGCGACTGGCCGCGATGGCGTGTTACTACGCTTTGTGTACCTGGATGGACAGCAACGTCGGGCAAATAATTTCCGCACTTGAAGACAATAATCTGCTCGACTCAACAACCGTTGTTTACACCAGCGATCACGGTGACAACGTCGGTGCCCGCGGGCTTTGGGGTAAATCCAATTTATATGAAGAGTCGTGCGCCGTGCCATTAATAATGGCCGGGCCTGACATCGCTGCAGGTGTTTGTGACACGCCGGTCAGCCTGATCGATTTATCAGTCACCATTGCCGAGCACTTTGATCAGACCATTGAGGGCGATGATGCACATGGTGAGCCCGTTGGTGGCAATCTTAAAGATATAGCAAATCAACCGTACAACGAAGAGCGAGTTGTGTTCAGTGAGTACCATGCAGTTGGTGCCGTATCTGGCGCTTTCATGATTCGCAAAGGACACTGGAAATATAACTATTATGTAGGCTTTGAACCGGAGTTGTTTGACTTACAGCAGGATCCCGAAGAACTGGTCAATGTGGCAAATGAGCAGGCCAATGCTGATATCGTTGCCGAGCTGCATGCTGAGCTACTGGCAATATGCGATCCGCATGAAATTGATGCGCTGGCACACGCCGATCAAAACAAAATGGTTGAAAACTATGGCGGTCGTGAAAAAGCGCTGGCAATGGGTGCGCCGGGTGCCACACCACCTCCACAAGTAGCCGGATAAGCCCCCGAGCGTGACTGATTGCTTTCATCAATCGATAATAAATTTTAAGTGTATCCGTACTAATGGCTAAACCAAACTTTCTGATAATCTCCGCAGATCAACAACGCGCTGACTGCCTGGGTGTGGCTGGCAGACGAATTAAAACACCCAATCTTGATGCGTTAGCCATGCAAGGCACACGCTTTAATGCAGCGATTACACCATGTGTAGTGTGCCAGCCAGCACGTGCGTCTATTCTGACCGGACAACTGTGCCGTACGCACGGAGTTCACGATAATGGTATTGATCTCGATCCCGCTATTGGTGAGAAAGGCTTTGCCGGTACATTGTCGCGTGCAGGTTATGACACTGCGTTCTTCGGAAAAGCACATTTCTCGACATACCACACGTATGAGGCTACCGGCAGTCCGGAATGTCTTAAGTCTTCAGCTAATTATGACGAGACCTGGAACGGCCCGTATATGGGTTTTGAACATGTAGAATTAATGTTGGTGGGCCATAACTGGTTTCTCCCTGAGAAACCACCTGCCGGGCAACACTACGAACGGTGGTTCTATGCAGATGGAAAAGGCGACGAACGCAATCGCCTGTACCGTGAAAACGCACATGACACCAAAGGCGCTGCACAAACCTGGCACTCAAAGTTACCAGTCGAATGGCATAACACCACCTGGACTGCAGATCGTGCAATCGATTGGCTGTCTGCTGTGCAGACTGAGCAACCTTTTTGCACCTGGGTGTCATTTCCGGATCCACACCATCCATTCGATTGTCCTTTGCCATGGTCAAAAGTGCACGCGCCGGAAGACGTCGACTTGCCGGAACACCGACAGCGTGATTTTAATAATCGTCCGTGGTGGCACGAGGCAGTGCTTTCAAGTGAGCCCGCTGGTAAAAAGGAACACGCTGAAATTCGCAAGCAGTACAGTCGCATTACACCGCAAACCGATGAGCAGTTGCGCGAAATAATTGCCAACACCTATGGCCAGATTGCATTGATCGATCACAATGTGGGCCGATTGATGGCGGCACTTGATGCTAACGGACTGGCAGACAATACCATTGTTATCTATATGTCAGATCATGGCGACTGGCTGGGTGATCATGGACTGGTGCTTAAAGGCCCTATGCACTATGACGGTTTGTTGCGGGTACCACTTATTGCCCGCGGTCCGGGGGTGGTGGCTGACTCAATAGTCGAAGAGCCGGTATCGACGATTGATCTGGGACCAACGCTGTATGATTACGCCAGTTGTGATGCAACACTGACACAGCACGGGCTCAGTCTTCGTGGTTTGATGGAGGGTAAACCAGAAACTCGTGACTGTGCCCGCAGCGAGTGGGAGTTGCTGCCAACCCGCGCCGGAGTTGCTTTGAGTTTGAAAGTAGTTCGTACCAGAACACATAAACTCACCCTGGATTCTATCAGTGGTGCCGGCGAGTTGTATGATCTTGTCAATGACCCGCATGAAATGCACAATTGCTTTGATGATCCGGCGTATTCCGATATTCGTCAGGAGCTTGAGTCGATGATCAGTGCGAGAGCGGCTGATGAAGCCGGATTGCAGGTTCAGGTAGGCCTTGCCTGATAAGTATTTTATATAAGTCACGGTGAAGCTGGTTTTAACTGTCGGGAAATACAAAGATTTGTCGGCATCATTGGAACGGCAGTAAATCTTTAAGGCAGTAATACCCGCACGGTGAGTGCGCTGTACGGAAAAGTAAGTAACATTTTATCTTCTCTATGGCTGCCATCTTTGCGTTGCCTGTGATTTGCAATGACAGGGGGTCGACGTATGACTTCCCTATAGTCCCTGAATGTAAAAGGCCAACACCATGCCAGATATACCCCGTGCCGTAGAAATGATTTACCAATGCATACACCACGGTGATGCAATTGATTATGTAAAAGCAGATCTGTGGCCTGATACCGTTGATCAAGCTTATGAAATTCAGGCGCTTCTTGAGCGCCGTATAAACGAACCAGTTGTCGGTTGGAAGATCGCAGCAACAGCCATGGCCGGTCGCAGGCATATCAATGTAGATCGACCATTGGCCGGGCGATTGTTTCAGTCTGCCTGCCACACAGATGGAGTTAATCTACCCTTTGGTCGCAACCGTATGGCCGTTGCAGAAGTGGAGTTTGTTTTCACCTTAGGTCGAGACCTTCCGCCAAGAGAAACTTCCTATTCGGAGGAGGAAGTAGCCGAATGTATCGAATCATTGCACGCCGGTTTAGAGTTTCCGGACTCACGCTTTAAAGACTTTACCCTGCCGGGTACCGCGGGCCTGATTGCCGACAACGCCTGCGCTGCACATTTTGTTTTGGGTGAACCCGCTGATTGTTCTTTCGATCCCTGTTCGTTAGCCGCTCATCAGACAGCACTGTACATAAACAATCAACAAGTAACCAATGGGCGTGGGAGCGATGCGCTTGACGGTCCTCTTAGTGCACTTGTCTGGATCGCCAACACACTAAGTGAATTAGATATCGGCCTGCGTGCCGGGCAATTTGTTACTACCGGCGTTACTGGAATGCCTTCTCCGGTTAAAGCGGGTGATCATGTTTTAGCGGATCTGGGAATTTACGGGTCGGTCAGTGCGCTTTTGACCTAAGTGGCGTGCCAAACGAAATGTCAATTAGTATGCATACAAATTTCCACTAATCAGTTACCAGCCACATTTGGGGTTATACTTAAAGCCTGCCTGTAAAAAAAGAACCAGCGAAAAAATGGAACCTGCTCGCTTGCGAACATTTATCATTGCCGTATGACGAATGATCAAATAGCTATTTTTCTCATACTTGCCGCGACAATGACGCTGTTCATCTGGAACCGGTGGCGCTATGACGTAGTAGCGGGCTGTGCACTGATGGCCGCCATATATTCCGGCATTGTGCCGTTCGATCATGCCTTCACCGGGTTTTCTCATCCTGCTGTCATTACCGTCGCCAGCGTGCTGGTTATCAGTCAGGCATTGCAGTCGTCCGGAGTCGTTGGTTTGTTTCTGCGCTACCTCGGGCTATTTCGTTCCCGCGCTGTGACTCAGCTGGCAGCTAACTGTGGCACCACTGCTCTATTGTCTGCGTTTATGAACAATATTGGTGCGCTGGCGTTGATGCTTCCTATTACGCTGCGTGATGCTCGTAAAGCAAAGCGTGCTGCGTCATCTTTGTTGATGCCATTGTCATTTGCCAGTTTACTCGGCGGACTGGTAACACTCATCGGTACGCCGCCTAACATAATTATTGCCACTTTTCGTGCAGAACATACCGGTGAGCCGTTTGGTATGTTTGACTTCACTCCGGTGGGGTTGGTAGTGGCATTGGCAGGGATACTATTTTTACTGTTGGCAAGTCGCTACCTGTTACCCGCCAGAAAAGAAAACGACAATGACAGTCAGTTCCAGATAGCCGAATACCTGACTGAAATCTCCATACCTGAGACATCAGATCTGGTGAATAAAACAGTACGTGATTTAGAAGCGATGTGTGACGACGAAGCAACCGTTGTTACAATTGTGCGGGCTAACCTGAGACGCCTCGCGCCCAGCGCTATAGAGCCTATACTGGCAGGTGATGTTTTGATAGTGCAGGGTGAAAGCGAGGCTCTGCAGCCTTTGTTCGAAGACACATCGATCGGCCAGGCAGGCGTTGAAATTACTGACAACATGTGGCGTGGTTCACCCGATGTGAGTGTGATAGAAGCCGTCGTAATGCCCAATTCAATGATTGGTGGTATTGCCATGCGCTCGCTGCAAATGCATGAACGCTATGGTGTGAATCTGTTGGCCGTTGCGCGTGAGCAACATCCGTCTCAAGCGAGGCTTAAGCATGTCAGGTTTAAAACCGGAGATGTGTTGTTGCTGCAGGGTGAGAAGCGATCGCTGAATGAGATGTGTGCTAATCTGGGATGCCTGCCTATTAAGAACCGTGGTGTGGAAATTACACCGCGACGTTCGGCGCTGGTAACTCCCGCCGTTTTTGCAGCCGGCATACTTGCCACAGCATTCGGTCTGGTGCCTGTACAAATTGCATTTACCACGGTTGTGGGAATACTGGTGTTACTCAAAGCCGTATCTTTGCGCGAGGCTTATCGGAGTATCGAGTGGCCGGTTATAGTATTGCTCGGGTTTTTAATACCGGTTGGTGAAGCGCTGCAAACAACCGGTGCAACAGAACAAATTGCCAACCTGATTGAAGTGGTTGCAG
The DNA here is from genome assembly GCA_964649465.1 of uncultured Granulosicoccaceae bacterium. GTDB lineage: Bacteria > Pseudomonadota > Gammaproteobacteria > Granulosicoccales > Granulosicoccaceae. The sequence goes on from CAZYRP010000175.1 coordinate 10,728, forward strand.
ATGATGTACCTCTGTGGGCATTATTGGCTCTGGTGATGATTACATCAATGGGGTTGTCTGATTTAGTTCACAATACTCCCACCGCTATTTTGATGGCGCCTATTGCTTTAAGTCTGGCTAACAAATTCAACCTGCCTGCTGACCCGTTGTTTATGGCGGTAGCTATTGGTGCAGCGTCTCCCTATCTAACCCCGGTTGGGCATCAATCGAATACACTGGTGCTTGGGCCCGGTGGATATAATTTTGGTGACTATTGGCGTCTTGGTTTGCCGCTCGACATTGTCATAGTACTTACCGGTGTACCGATGATTATGTTGGTGTGGGGTTAGTAGCTCCCGGACAATAGTTCGCAACAGAATGAATTACTCTATTGCCGAGCTTAACGGTCCCACCAATTCTTCTGCAACGAGATTGTGCAATACGCTCATGTAGCCGTTGCTGCGTGCCCGTTGTGAAGTGCCGGATGTAATAGCGACTGAAAGTGACATGCTCGGCATTACATGCAGCACCTGGCCGCCGTAACCACGAGCATAGGCTGACGGTACACCGGCAAGTTCACGCAGGAACCAGCCATATCCGTAACCGTCACCGGAATATACTGAGTGGGTGTATGGTGTGAAAGCTTCGTCTACCCAGTTCGAATCGAGTAGTGTGTGACCATCAATCCGGCCTCTTGCAACATATAGTTGCCCAAGTTTTACCAGATGCAAGGGAGAAAGTGACATTTCATTACCGCCAAGGTAGTAGCCCTGTGGGTCGCGGGTCCACGGAGCAAAGTCAATTCCCAATGGCTTACCGAGCCAGTCGTTTGCGAGATCACGCAGACTACGACCCGTCAGCTGGCTTAACACAGCGCCCAGCACATGTGTATCACCGGTTGAATACAACATGCGTCCACCGGGTTCATCGACAAAGGGCCGGGACAAGACATGATGAATCCAGTTGTCACTGTTAACCCAAACTCCGTATGCTCTTCCGGAC
>CAZYRP010000176.1:0-11685 GCA_964649465.1 uncultured Granulosicoccaceae bacterium
AGGCGATGCGGCAAACATCATCCGGTAGGTGGTCCCGGTTGGCACATCCTGAGCATCGCGACACTCGCGCACGTACTGTTTGGCATCGCGGTATTTTGCCAGGGATTGGAGAAAAGTGAGCTGCTGAAACGGGTTGATCTCGAAAATGTGGTATTGCATCGCACCAGATTATAACCCTTAGTGCGTGCACGCTATATCTCCTTAGAAATATGCGGTATATCGTTATCATCGGTTAGTATAAGTGCGATGGCACTATTTCCTGTATCGCTATCGCTGACAGACAGAAATTGTCTGGTAGTCGGTTCAAACACCACCGGGTTGGCGATAGCTAGTGAGCTTCGTGACCAGGGGGCCATTGTGACGGTCATTGGCGACCCTGCAAACAATGCGTTGCCTGACGGCTGCATCAATTATCGACGCAACTTTATCTCGGCCGATCTGGACGGCTGCTGGCTCGCGGTGGCCGGCAGTGTTAACAAGTCTGAAAACGAGTCTCTGAAAAAACACTGCGAACAACGCCGCGTGTTTTGTTACGACCCGTTTGATCAAAACGCCGCTACCTGGCAACCCAGACCTATTTCCATCGAAACCGACCAAATCGATAATCCGAATCGACGCCGCACTGGCCTCGTTTCACTGGTAGGTGCGGGTCCCGGACACCCTGATCTGCTAACGGTGCGTGCCCTGAAGCTTATTCAAACCGCTGATGTGATTGTCTACGACCGACTGGTTAGCGATCCTGTTCTGGCGTTGTGCAATAAAGCGGCAAAGTTTGTGTACGCCGGCAAAGCAAAAGCAAACCATTCGCTGCCTCAACAATCTATCAACGCATTACTGGTGGAGTTAGCCGGGCAGTATAAAAATGTTGTCCGTCTCAAAGGTGGGGATCCTTTTATTTTCGGCCGCGGTGGAGAAGAGATTGAAACACTGGCCGAACACGATATCCAGTTCCAGATCATACCCGGAATCACTGCGGCCTCCGGCTGTGCGGCCTTTGCCGGAATTCCACTAACCCATCGCGATCACGCACAGTCCTGCATCTTTGTTACCGGCCACTTGCGCAATGGGGAAATTAATCTCAACTGGAATGAACTGAAAGACCCCCACCAGACTATCGTTGTCTATATGGGACTGACCGGTGTAAAATTAATCTGCAAATCACTAATCGAGCACGGTCGCTCTGCTGACACACCCGCTGCGCTGATAGAACGAGGTACTAAACCGGAGCAACGGGTGCTTGTTGGTACACTTAGTCGTCTGCCGGATCTGGTGGCTAAAAACGATGTTGTTGCCCCGACAATGCTCTTTATCGGGGGTGTTGTCAGCCTGCGGGATAAACTCTGGTGGTTTTAGACCAGATTGTCTTGCGAGTGAGTGCTCAAAACAGCTTGCTGCACGCCAACCTGGTTTGAGCCATCTGCGTGGATTGTGTAAAATCCATATATGCGAATTATTGAATTTATCCGTGCCGCCCTATTTTGCTGCCTGGCAACAGTGGCTTTGCCATCGCTGCACGCCGCGGAATTGCTGATGGTGGAGTCTAACGACTGCCCGTTTTGTCAGCGTTTCCATGCAGAAATTGGCAAGGTGTATCCAAAAACCGATGAGGGCCAGCTTGCGCCGCTGCGAACATGGCAGCTCAGCACGCCGTTCCCGGAGAACTTCCAGCTGGCTGAACAGGTGACTTTTACACCGACCTTTATTCTGATGGACAACGGTACGGAAGTGGACCGTCTCACCGGCTACCAGGGTGGTGAGTTCTTCTGGTTTCTACTTAACGATATGCTGAGCAAGCTTAAAAGCTAATGCTGCCTAAACTTGCCCCGGATGCCTCAGCTGAAGAAGTTGAGGAGCTAATGCAGCAGGCGCGTAAGGCGAGTGCGCTGCTACGTTCACTATCACATGAAACACGCTTGTTAATACTGTGCCTGTTATCAGAACGCGAAATGTCCGTATCTGAAATTGAAGATATCGTTAAATTACCGCAGGCAACCGTATCGCAGCAATTAGCAAGGCTGCGTCAGGATAATCTCGTGGTTGCTCGACGAGATGGGCGTACTATTCATTACAAAATAGCCGACAAAGATGTATCGAAAATAATCGAATCATTGTACGAGCTTTTTTGTAAACCCGTGCGTAAGCAGTAGCGCACAGTGGAGAACGGCGATGCTGGCTGATTCTCCGTGGTTGTTGCCCGCTGTTGGTCTTATTATCGGCATACTCGCGGGAGTTGTTGCCCGCTGGAATCACTTTTGTACTTTGTCGGCACTTGAGCGGTACTGGTACGCTAATGATTCGAACGGACTAAGAACCTGGTTACTGGCGGGGGCCACTGCATTGCTCACCACGCAATTGCTTCTCGCGCTTAACATCATCAACATCGATGAAAGTTTTTATCTCAATCCGAACCTCTCGCTTGTCGGCTCTGTATTGGGCGGTATTATGTTCGGTGTTGGTATGGCACTGGTCGGTACTTGTGGATTTGGCGCGTTGGTCAGTTTGGGTGGTGGCAGTTTAAAATCACTGATTGTGGTCATCGCCATAGGATTAACTGCGTTGGCAGCGCAGCGAGGGATCATTGCCAATCTGCGTGTCTCATTGATTGAACCTTTAGCGCTAGATACCGGAGCCGGCAGCCAATCAATCGCCTCTATCGTTGAAAGTCATACCGGTCTGACGATGCCGTTCACCATTGCAGCGTTGATAGTTGCCGTCCTTCTGCTCTGGATATTTGCAACGCCTGAATTTCGTAGAGACAAACGCAGCATTATTACCGGGTGTGTTATTGGCTTATGTGTCACTGCAGGCTGGCTCACGACCAGCCTATTGAGCAACTACATGTACAGAACGGTACAGCTCGAATCGGCATCATTTGTTTTGCCTCCGGGGGAGTTTGTGTTCGGGCTGATCGCGGTTACCGGTTCAGTGCCGGACTATGGTGTTGGGCTGGTATTTGGTGTTGTATTCGGCGCATGGATAGTCGCGGTCAGAACCCGTGACGTGCGGTGGGAAGCCTGTGATGACGCGCGCGAGCTCGGCAGACACTTAGGAGGTGCAATTTTAATGGGCACCGGTGGAGTGCTTGCCGCGGGCTGCACCGTCGGGCAAGGTATCTCTGCATTGTCCACAATGGCGTTGTCAGCACCGTTGGTTTTTATCAGCATTTGTATCGGTGCTCGACTTGGACTAAAGGCGTTAATTGAGGGGTCTTCTTCACTGTTACCTCGCGCGTTAAAGTGGTAATCACTTTCGTCAAACCCGCATCCCGGTAACGCAGCAATCTAACTGACATTAATAAAACGGAGAGCATTCCATGAAGTCTGTGTTTCGAATAAGAAATATCTTTTGCCGTCTTGCCGACATCAGACGTTTATTGGCAGTGATGGTTGTATTTTGGATGTTTGCAAGCAATACGGCTACGGCTGCCACCAAAGTGTTTATACAGAATGATACCGATAGTGAAATTGAAGTTGCAGATCTTGTTGTAAGTGGGGATAAATTAAGCAAAAAAGCCTGGCGCAAAGGAAAGGCCCTGATTGCTCCGGGTCAACGAATCAGCGTGCTGTCAATTAACCGCACCGGAAAATTTAACTGGATGGATCCAACGCCGCGTTTTATTGAACCCGGTAAAACCGCTATATTCACTATAGCGTTGAGTGCCAGCAACTCGAACAAACCATTGTCGATCAAACAAAAGTTGCTCGGCACCGGTGCCGATAGCAAACTCTGGTACTCGATTGACGAACAGACCGGCAAGGCTGACTGGGTTTTACCCTTCGAAGAGATTTCCGGAACCTGGTCGAACGATGAATCTGATGGACTAAGTTACGTTTACAGAGCCTTAAAAACAGAAAATGATGATGCTCTGGAGCTCATTATTAAACAATAACTCAGTCGATTTTTTGTTAAGCAATTGGCCCTGATCGTTTGCATAGTCGTTCTGTCGAAACTACCCATATCTACGTGAGATACTTCTAGTCGCTTCTGGCAATTGATCTTTTAAATTGACTTGGGCTGCGTTAGTGTGGATAAACCTTATAAGTTTGATCTCCGTTAAGAACCAGTCCGTACCGAACTATCAACGTCGTATGGATGCCAGAGTGACATGGCGATATAACGACTTCGATCGCAAGGATAGGTAAAGAGCGTTTTCAACTAATAAATTTAGACTGCCCGATGCCCGAATTATTTTATACTTTCTGACACTGTCGAGCTCCGCACTTTTCCTCCTGCGGTAGTTTTCACAGTAATTTGCTGTAACGGCTGCTGACATCTGCGGCAGCCGATTTAATTCCACCAGATTCCTGTGGCAGGTGCTGATCTTTAGAGCTGCCACAGGTTTTTTAACCCCTCGGTCCACTGTGTCTAGGCAGACTCACCAGCGGCGCGGGTAAACCGTGTTCGGATGTTTTTATAACTGTAGCTTTGAATTTCTATTGATCTGATACAGCGTGCTTTTTCGCTTCGAGAAAACGGCGACACTGTCGAATTACGCAACGGTCGCTAGCACAAGGTTGTCTCACTTTGCGAACAAGCATTGCGCAAAGAACCAATATTAGTGCGATACAGAACACCAGTTCAGTCATGTTGAGCCCGGTTGATCAATGTTGAATGCGAGAAAACACGCGGATAAATTGGCCGCGATTTTCGAAGCGGTATATCGACCGAATCGTCAAATCCTTTAACTCAGGCTTACTCTATCTTCGAGCTGAGTCAAACAAACTAGAGTTAATGGTTACTGGAGTACTTCTGGTGGAATGTAATAAAGTCGGTAGCTAATCGACCAACTAGACCAGTACTGGCGTGACAAGTGCGACAGTCGCCGATTTAAAGATCGGTAACTAAGATCAAACCCGGAAAATGTCCAAATTGTGATAATAAAGTTAGTTACTTTAAGCAACAAAAAGGACGGGAGTTGACCGTTTGCTGCCGTTCACAACGAAAATAGCTATGCTCAATTCGGTTCCGAGGGCGAGATTCGGTTTTAGGGTTTATCTTTTTGATTTGTTATATCTGGAGACCTTTTCCCAGACCGCCATAGTCTTTTTTGTCGACAAATAGAACCCCAATTACTGCCCTTCGTTACCCCAATGCCTTAGCCAAGATCAAACTTCTCCGTGTAACTCGCTACTTTTCAATAAGATCCGAGATCTGGTGGCATCCCTGATTCGGGAATTTACGCTGCACTTTGTCAGCACCGCTGATTTGAAGAGCAGCCATACTTTCTTCGAGTCCAATCTATACCGCTTTACCTAACAGCGCTATGACGTGAAAAATATATGAGGACATAACGTATTACAGCAAGCGCTTGCAGGTAAAGTATTGGACTGGGATGCCTACAGAAGACGCCAGAAGAATTAATTAACCTGCGTCGGCAGTTCTGTGACAGCTAATGATTCATCAATTCGATCTGTAAGTAGTTGCGCAGGAGAAGATCGATCAAAGCGCGGAATATCCGTATGCTTTGATCTGTTCAATATAACTGGCTATATCTGAGCCTCACTAAATCCCTACAAGCTCGTTCACAAAGCCAATCTGGATGGAACCACCCATTAGAAGGACTCCTTGGCTAGTCATACCATGCTGGTATACCGGTCGGTATCTATGTATTTCAGGCCGGTCGCCATTTAGTGCAGCGGAATAGTGAAGAGACCAAAGTTTACCCTTCATTTTGGAAAACTGTTCCTCTCTACTGAGTCTACGCTCAGATTTAGACAACGTTAATCCTATTCTCGTAATCTTTACAACGGCTAAATCGTAACAATCACCTCTCTCGAGATCCGCAAAATAAACATGTACAGTCACTCCAGTGTATTCCACCTTGCCGTGGCAACTATATTCATATGCACGGCGGGGGTCATAACGCCATTTGGTACGTCCAAGACTGTTACCGCCTCTTGTTAGTGCAAATCGGCCAACACCTATAGCTTTTTTGTACTCATCTATTGTCATTCCTAGATACAATCCGGCCCACCCTAAATTCTGAGCGGGGCTGGATATCATTAATCGACTAAATATTTCATCGTTAGCCAACCGTTGTTGCTGCTCTTCTTTGGTTTCGTCTTCAGGTCCAGCTACTGTGGCTACCGGGTGCCTCAGTTCTCTTTCTATTTTCAGACATCTTTCTTCTAATGCTGAGACCAATGGATGGCTACAAGGTAACGGCTCATCTGAATCATCGTAATTGTGGAGCCCGCTATATGAACCCGGGCTGCTGATGGAACCTCCACCATAGCTATTACCGCCGCTACGATACTGCCAATCATCGGGCCTGCTATCGTTGCCACGGGATTGCCAGTAGGCATCGTTGTTTGGGTTCATCTGATTACTACGATTGTCATCAGCAAAGGATGACCACCCCATCGACAGTAAAGCCAACCCTACGATCATCCTATTCAATCTAATAACCTCCGTTATTCAGGCCAGAATATCGACCTATACACTGGGCAACTTAATTAACATTTTGGGTCGCAGGTTCGCGAAGTAGTTGATTTGCGCATTATCCGGTACAAATAATTGTACGGCTTCACAGAAAACCGGGAACTGCAAGTAATTGCAGAGGCGGTGACCACAAATCGGCTGAAACTCAGGCGGCAGTTTGCACTAGAAACGCCCGTGTCCAAGGTAGCAACGTAGCAACCGCAGCCGGTCTAAAAGCACGAATATCATTAACGATCTGTGTGCTAAAGGATTGCTTCAAAGGTTAGAGATCCGTAGCATGATTCCTGTTCAGGAAAAGTTAGCAGCGTGACTAAATCGGCCCGGGTGCAACAACTCCGCACCTGTTTATTTTTAAAAGCCAGCATTTGATATAACAGTAAGAGTGCGATTACATCAAAATCAGTATTTCCGCTTTTGGCCCAACTGCTACCGTATACGGATAGGTCCTTCCTGGCAGAAATTAGTTGCGAACCTTATTGTAGCGCCGAAATTAAAACCTATAATTCGGAGCTGCTGCCATTTTCAGTGCAAAGACCCTCTGAAACAGCCAGCAATGCTGCCTGCACCCGGGTTTTCACACCGAGCTTTTTTAGTACCTGCCTTACATGCAGCTTTACGGTTCCATCTACAATACCGAGTTCAGCAGCAATGTGTTTGTTACTCTCTCCTTTGGCAATATGGCTGAGAATATCCATTTCACGTGGCGTCAATTTATAGATATTGCGTCCTTTTGATGGATCTTCTTCTCCCTTTGAAACCGCAGCCCGTGCAAGTAAATCGGTAAAGTCCTGAGCGACCACCGTCTTCCCTGAATAGGCTTCATGAATGCGATCGACCAGTTCATCCGGGTCCATGTCTTTTAAAAGATAACCGTCAGCTCCCTGTTTTAGAGCTTTGAGTACATCGCTTTCCTCTATACTTGTGGTGAGGATGATAACCCGCTGATCCGGAAAATCTTCCCTTAAAGACTGCAACACGGTAAGCCCACCGATCTCTCCCATACGTAGATCCAGCAATACAATATCAGGCTTTACAGAAGCGACAAGATCTACCGCATCGGAAGGGACACCTGTCATGCCAACAACCTCAAGATTCCTACGTGTCAGTAGTTCGAACAATCCAGTTCGAAACAAGGTGTGATCATCAACGATTACCAGTTTAATCGTATCCATTTTAAACACCTCCGGAAAGTTCTAATGGTGGTAGTTTCAGGAACACCCTGGTTCCCTCGTCCAGTTCTGACTCAATGGTTAAGATTGCACCGATACTCAAAGCGCGATCCTGCATAATAGACAAGCCGATATGATTTCCGTCGAGGCCGCTCGGGTCGTTGTTGATTTCATCGGTACTAAATCCTTTGCCATCGTCTTCAATCAGAATACTTCTGGCCCCAGAGCTTTCGGTTCGAATATAGACGCGCATTGTTGACGCATCAGAGTACTTCTTTGCATTGTTGAGTGCCTCAACAATGATGCGTTGCACAACAGTATCTTCGCGCGCTGTAAATAATATCTCCGGATCATTCAACTGAAAATAAACTTCGATCTCACTGGTCTTATTAAAGTCGTCAATCAGTCTCTTGATTGCCTGAGCCTGGCGATGTTCATTCAGCGGTTGGCGATACTCCCCGATTAAGCTACGGATTTCAGTGGTTGCTTCACTGATCATCTCCTCAATGCGAAGCGCATGATCTTGTTCTGGAGAACCGTTTAATGATTCTCGCAGCATTTTTACCTGGTATCTGGTAGCAAACATGGTTTGCGCCAGAGAATCGTGCAAATCTGCTCCGAGCCGGGTACGTTCTCTCACGAGCCTTGCGTTATGAGCAGACTCTAACGCTGAGTCTTTCAGAATAAATAAACTGAGCTGCTCCGATACCGTGCGATAAATTCGTCGCGATCCTTTCGTGGAAGGTATGTTTTGATCAATCGCGAAAATCTCAACCATGCCTGTTATTTCAGTGTCTTTGAAAACTGGAATTTTTAGCGCTTGCATTTCGGAAAAAGCGATATCAATATCGGCGTCAGTACTATCCTGAAAATCCAGATCGATCTCCGGGTTTGCAAGCCCGGCGATATCAGCATTCGGTAAATCTGCAGCTAGCCGGTTGTTTTTAAAGTACATGTGATTCGGTCCACTCGCAGCATACAGTTTCAACTTGTCACCCTCGAGCATATAGGCTGCTGTATCAGAGTTATTCAGCCAGCTCGACAGCTGCCGACACACAGTATTCATTACTGACTGCAGGTCCAGTTGGCCAGAGACGTTTGATGTGAGTTGAAACAGCAATTCCAGGACGTGATTCTGATTCTCCAACCGCTGCGTCTGTGAGTCGACCAATGACTCCATATCCGTCGATAAATGCTGCAGCGACGAGGTAAGGTTTCTGGTGTGAAAATCGAGCTCTTTAAAATGTCGATGTGAAACCGGTAATTCGATTCTCGCCTCAAGTTCACCGTCGCACACCTGCTGAATCCATTTACGCAATGCCAGATCGGGATCAATAAAATGCGACTTGATATAGTTCCATATCATGAGTAAACCAATCACCAGCACACAGACAGCGAGCAATGAAAGCACTTGTGTTTTGGTGTTGTCAGACCAAAGAATGGCAAGTACAAGGATCGCTGATCCCACCAGGGCAATAATTATTAACAACAACTGTAGAGCTCTGACGGAATTTATGGCTCTTCCATAAGTCGAAAGTTCACCTCTGCGCTTGGTATAGTCTATTGCTGGAGGATTAGACGACATGCTTACCCGGTGTTTTTGGAAGATGGTTCATCTGGACCTTCACCTGTTTTGGGTTCAACAAATGATGGATCATTCGGATTTAGAAATATGAAATGATGCTCCCCGTCTTCCATTTCTACATAGTCGAGCTTTGTGCCGTTTAAGATTGATTTGTGCTGGTTTGCAATCACCACATCAATGCCGCCACAACCAAACATCACATCACCCGGCCCGGCTTCATCAAACCCCATCTGATATTCAAATTCACCTTCAGGTGTTTTTTGTGCAGCAATACGAAGTGGCAGATCATCAAATTCATGGTGAGCCATGCTTTTTTTGAGCTCAGCCACAGCACTTTTTGTTACGGTGAACAAAACAATTTCCCTCGGTAGATGCCGTTTGCATTTTCAGCTAGCGGTTGCACGTTGCTCCTGCACTCTTTTTAGAAACCGGTCTATCCACCGGTGTTCGCGAGTTTGACGAAAATGTGCAAAGCTTGCCTGAACGTTGTTACATTGAATGCCGTCGTTGTTGCCATCTATACCATGACCACGTAAGACGTTAAATATATATTCCGGCGGCTTTTCAAATGTGATTTTCGAGTGATGAAATTCGTGAGCACGAATCTCAACATCTCGCTCTTTTTGCTGCAGTTTCATATAGCCACGACCCTGCGGCTTATCGCACATTTGAACCTCTCCGGCGATAGCACCAACCATCTCAAAACTCCCCTGCGCAAGGACCAATCGGCTGCACAAGTACATTAAGCCGGCACACTCTGCGTGCACGCTGAGTCCGCTTTCGATACTTCGGCGCAGACCATCAATAAACAGTTGATTGTCCGCGAGCTTTTTTGCGTGCCGCTCCGGAAAACCACCCCCGATAATTAAGCCATCCAGGTTTTCTGGGAAACTACCATTTAGTGGCGACACTTCAACCAGTTCGGCTCCTTTACTTGTTAATAGGTCGAGATCGTCCTGATAATAGAAATGGAATGCATCATCACGCGCGATGCCTATTTTGAGACGCTTAGCGTTGCTGGCGACTCGCGATCCGGCAGACAGTGCCTTGCTGGTGCAGCCGTTTACCGGCGCGGTACTGAAATCTAAAAACAAACGGTCAAGATCACAACTCTGTGTAACCAGATCAGCGGCATTCTCTATACACGCTGAAACAGCCGCGCATTCGGTCACCGGTGTCAGCCCCAGTTGCTTCTCATCAACATGTACCTTGTCGCTTTCCGGTATAGCACCCAGCAGCGTCGTATCAGTATGCTGCTGCAGTGCAGTTTGAATCTTGCCCTCATGTCGGCTTGATCGCACCCGATTAAGAACCACACCGGCAAACGAAACTCCCGTGTCAAATTGCAGTATCCCGTTGACCAATGCGGCAACCGTTCGATGCATACCACGGCAATCCACAACCAGTATTACCGGCAGATTCAGGGCCTTTGCGACATTGGCGTTACTGTCCGAGCCATCGCTTTGCAATCCGTCATGCAATCCCATGGTGCCTTCTACCAGCGCTAGTGAATAGCTTTGCATATTATCGCTGAAGGTAGCTTGCCACTGATTGTGCTGTTGTATATACGGATCAAGGTTATAGCAGCCTGCACCACTGGCCGATGCAAGCCATAAGGGATCGATAAAGTCCGGCCCTTTCTTGAAAGTTTGCACGGCCAGCTGGCGACGTTTAGCGGCTCTTGCCAAGCCGATAGAAAAAATCGTCTTGCCACTGGAACGCCATGGGGCGGAGATGAAGTATCCGGGATTTACAGTCACTGGGATTTCAACGTATTACTGACCGGCAGAAACCGGCTGCTCGCTCGGTGTCGGCTCTGCGTCTGAGTATCGAACAGGACTTAAAGGCAAAATACGGAGCAGCAGAAATAATAACAACAGAGCCAGTGATACCCCGCCGATTCCCAAGCCCCACTCCCAGGCACTTGCCTGGTAGCCTGCGTTGCCGATGTCTCCGAAAGTACTTGAGGTGACGGTTTTACCGGGAAACAATAACTGTGCTTTGCTCTGCGACCCAATGACAATGAGGTAGACCAGCAAAACTCCACCCGTCAAAGCAGCACCGCACGCTACAAGCAATCTCTTATGAACTGACGAATTTTTATTGCCGGGTGATCGACTCACCAGCCAGAGTGGAAAAAGCACACCGAAACCAATATGACCCAACCAGAACAACCATGAGTGTGGTCCTGCCAGAACAAACTTCTCATCCGCCTGGTGCTCTGCTGCATACAGATTGGTTAAATGATGCACGACAGAAAAATACAGCAACGCCAACAGACACCAGAACAAAAGCCTGCCAAGTGCATTAACCAGTGCCGAAGAAAGAATGGCACTTTGCCATCGCGCTATCCACATGACCACTAAAGTAAAAACCGCGCTGCCCATAACAAAAGACAGGGCAACAAAAAGCGGTGCGATAATCGCGGAGTCCAGTGCACTGCGACCGACCAGAAAGCCGAAAATACTGCCGGTGCCTGTCGTCAGCACC
>CAZYRP010000177.1:0-11588 GCA_964649465.1 uncultured Granulosicoccaceae bacterium
CGCATTATTCACTACTTACAGGCTTCTGCCGCGCAGACTCCTAGCCTGCATTGTTATAGTTCTCGCACTGTCTACAGGCCATTCAAAGGCACCTTTAACATCGGCTTGCCATCTTCGTCGGTCGGCAACTCACCGGCACGCATATTAACCTGCAGTGCTGGAATAATTAGCTTTGGCATAGAGAGTTGCTTATCTCGTTCGGTACGGAGTTTAATAAAAGATTCTTTACTGCTGCCCTGGCCGACATGAATATTGTTGGCGCGTTGCTCTCTAACGGTGGTTTCCCATTGAATTTCGCGACCATTCGGACCGTAGTCGTGGCAAATAAATAAGCGCATGTCTTCCGGCAGAGACAGTACTTTCTGAATGGAGTTGTACAATGTTTCAGCATCCCCGCCAGGGAAGTCAGCGCGAGCTGAGCCGCTGTCCGGCATAAACAACGTATCGCCAACAAATGCTGCGTTGCCAATAACATGCACCATGCAGGCTGGTGTATGCCCCGGTGTGTTGATCATAAAGGCGTTGAGGTTGCCTATTTCGTATGTGTCGCCCTCAGTGAACAACGCATCAAACTGTGAACCATCGCGCTGGAATGATGTGCCTTCGTTAAATATCTTTCCAAATTCATCCTGTACGCGCACGATCTCTTTACTAATGCCTGTTTTACCGCCCAGAGAATCCTGTAAGTAAGGTGCTGCTGATAAGTGATCTGCATGCACATGTGTTTCGATAATCCATTCAAGTGACAATTTATTTTGTTTAATAAAGGCAATTTGCTTATCGGCGTTGTCATAAAAAGTGCGACCGGCTGCGTAGTCAAAGTCGAGCACGGAATCGATAACGGCGCAGGCTTTGGATTCCGTATCTATTACGATATAACTGATGGTGTTAGAACCCGGATCGAAGAATGGTTCGACCGTTGGTATTTGCTTCATATTGACTGGATAGTTGCTCATGTTAAATTCTCTTAACAGGTGTAATAAGCTATGTTGTTCGTACTAAATGAGAATCGCCTTGGTGTAACTGTAAACCGGCGAATCAAACTCAGGTAAGTGCGGTGCAAAAGAGTGTACTCCCGGTGATGTCCGGATACCATCATACTAATTGCATACAGGCGAACATTCCGGCGCCAGCCTCCGGTACCGGCGTTCCCGATTGAGATTCTGACAGAATTAACGATTACCGGCACCTGTCACTTTGTATTGATCGTATCAAACACGGGTAAGCAAGCGTGCTACATTGTTGTATATGAAAACACAGCACCTGCAAGATACTCTCCGTGAATGGCGACACGATTTCCACCGACACCCCGAGCTTGGCTTTGAAGAGCACCGGACATCTGAGCAGGTCGCATCACTCCTGTCATCTTTTGGTATTGAAACGCGTACCGGATGTGGCAACACGGGTGTTGTAGGGGTTTTGCAGCGTGGGAATGGTACGGGCAGTATAGCGCTGCGGGCCGATATGGATGCTTTGCCAATTCAGGAGGTCAATACCTTCGAGCATCGCTCTGATACAGATGGCGTCATGCATGCCTGCGGTCACGATGGTCATACGTCTATGTTGCTCGGTGCTGCAAAACATCTGGCTGAGTCAGGGGAATTTAGCGGCCGTGTAGTGTTTGTGTTTCAGCCTAACGAGGAACATGGCTTTGGTGCGCCAGCTATGCTTAAAGATGGTTTGTTTGACCAACACCAGGTCGATGCGGTTTACGGTATGCACAATATTCCAAACATGGCGCTGGGATCTTTTGCGACACGTGCCGGGCCGATCACTGCGAGTGAAAGTTTGTTTGAAATTGAAATTGCAGCACGTGGCGGGCATGCTGCACTTCCGCATATGGGAGTTGATGCAATTGTAGTGGGTGCCGAAATAGTGTCTGCTCTGCAGACAATTGTATCTCGCAAGTTAAACCCGGGCTTGAATGGTGTGGTATCTATAACGGAATTTACCAGTGATGGCGGACGTAATGTTTTGCCGGGCAATGCGAAGCTTAGTGGCGATGCACGTGCGTTAACACCTGAGATAAATCAAATCATTGAGGCGCGTATGCGTCAGATTGTAGAGGGTGTTTGTCTGGCTCATGGCGTGGAGGGCAAAGTGAAATATCACACTGCATTTCCAGCCACTATAAACAATGCTGAATGTAGTCAAAAAGCAAGCCGGGCTGCAAAAACACTGTTGGGCGAGGCGTCGGTTGACAGCAACTGCGAAGCGAAACTATTTTCGGAAGATTTTGCCCACATGGCGGCAGCGCGACCAGGGTGTTATGTCCTGATGGGTAACGGCATGACAGGTAGCCATAGTAAACCGCTGCACTCGGCCGATTACGACTTCAATGACGAACTGTTGACCATCGGTTCATCTTACTGGGTTGAGCTGGTTGAACAGGAGCTGCACGGCGAGGCTTGATTGCGTGATTCCTGCAGTTGTCCCCGGCACGCCTTTGATTCCACTGTCGCCGACATGGGTGTCGCGAGTGTTGCTAAATAGTTCTATTGCAAAGGTATATAGAGTTGGTGTGGTGAGTTAAGCTACGGCCACTGTTTATTTTTTGAGATGGTGGTTGTCTTGTTTGCGCAACTGTTGGATACCCGTTTGAGATGACTCGCTTTTCCGCCTGGAGTGTAATTCGGAACGGCTTTAGCGGCCAGTCTGGCTGGACCAGACAATGGCGCGATCCTGAACCGAAAAAGCAGTATGACATTGTAATCGTCGGCGGTGGTTTGCACGGATTGGCAACTGCGTATTATCTTGCCAAAAATCATGCTCAGAAAAATATAGCGGTACTGGAAAAGGGTTGGCTCGGTGGAGGTAACGCGGGCCGAAACACCACAATCGTTCGCTCCAACTATTTTTTGCCTGGCAATCGCGAGTTTTATGAACACTCGTTAAAGCTGTGGGAAGAGTTGAGTCATGATCTGAACTATAACGTGATGTTCAGCCAGCGCTCACACATTTCACTGTTGCACAGTCCGTCGGCAATGGATGGGGCAGCGCGTCGCTATAACACTATGCGCTTAACAGGCACTCTAGATGCCGAGATCTGGGATCTGGATAAACTGAAACAAGAAGTACCGCATCTTAATTACGGACCGGATTCAAGATTTCCAATTGTCGGTGCAGCGGTGCAGAAGCGCGCCGGTACAGCGAGGCACGATGCGGTAGCCTGGGGCTACGCGCGTGCAGCCGACGCGCTGGGCGTTGATATCATTCAGAACTGCGAAGTAACCGGAACTTCCAGATCCGGCAGCGAGGTATCCAGTCTTACGACATCTCGCGGTGAGATTGCTGCGAAAAAAGTCGGGTTCGCAGTTGCTGGTAACACATCGCGACTGTGGCAGATGGCAGGTTTTAATACACTGCCGATTGAATCTCACAAACTGCAGGCGTTTGTCAGTGAACCACTAAAACCGTTACTTGATCAGGTGGTAGTTTTCGGTGTGGGCGGGGCGCACTTTTATATTTCTCAATCAGATAAAGGCGGCATGGTTTTCGGTGGTGATATTGACTGGTACAAGTCCTACGCGCAGCGTGGCAATTTACCCATTGTGCAGGATGTTGCCGAATGTGCGATATCTATTTTGCCGTGCCTTGGTCGGGTACGTTTATTACGTCACTGGGCCGGTGTGATGGATATGTCTATGGATGGATCACCGTTTATATGCAAGACACCCTTAAGCAATTTGTATCTAAATGCCGGGTGGAACTACGGCGGTTTCAAAGCGAGTCCGGCGTCGGGCTGGTATTTTGCTGATTTGATTGCCAATGATCGTCCGCACGAGACAATCCAGCACTTTAACCTGGAACGATTTGCACAGGGTGTCATTCTGGATGAGCGTGGTGCCGGGCCGGATCCGAAGCTTCATGGATAGACGCAAATTGAACGCACAGGGTTATTAGAAAAAATGATTCGTATCAATTGTCCGTTCTGCGGCGAAAGAGATCATAGCGAATTTAGTTATGGTGGTGATGGCAGTATTGTCTATCCGGCGCTTGATGCTCCGGCGGAAGAGTGGCTAGAGGCAATCTATCAGCGCGAGAATATTCGTGGTGTTCAAACTGAAAGCTGGCAACACGTAAGTGGCTGTCGACAATGGTTACTAATTGAGCGCGATACCATGACGCATGAAATTCATTCTGTGCGACTGGCGCACGATGGAGTAGCTAAAGTTGTGGCGAATGAGGCAGGGGGCCGCAAGTGAGCGCTTCGAGACTACCTGAAGGCGGTCGCATAAACCGCAATCTCCAGGTGAATTTTCAGTGGGATAAAAAATCGGTTACAGGCTTTACAGGAGACACACTTGCGTCTGCTTTGATGGCAAGTGGCGAGACAATATTAGCTCGTAGTTTTAAGTATCACCGGCCACGTGGAATCATGTCTGCGGGGGTGGAAGAGTCCGGTGCAATTGTCACTGTTGGCAGTGGTGATCGGCGTGATCCGAATGTACGAGCTACCACGCAGGAAATCTATAACGGGCTGATTGCCAGCGGTCAGAATGCATGGCCGAATGTTCGTACCGACTTCGGTGCGGTTAATGGTTTGTTGTCGCGCTTTTTCTCGGCAGGCTTCTACTACAAGACCTTTATGGGTATACCGCCAATGGAGTGGGGTAAAGGTACTGGTATCTGGATGCAATATGAAAAGCTGATTCGCAAAGCAGCCGGTATGGGAGTGGCCTCGCGTGAGCCTGACCCAGATAGTTATGAGCACGGTCATTTGTTTTGCGACCTGCTGGTTGTTGGGTCCGGTCCGGCTGGTCTTGCAGCTGCAGTTAAAGCGGCAAGAGCCGGTTTAGATGTATTGCTTGTTGAGCAGGATTTTGAAATTGGTGGCGACTACCTTAGCCAGTCGAGTACCGAAGCAGAGCAGAAGCGTACAAACGCTATTCGTGATTTGGAAGAATCCGGTGCCAGAGTCATGGTGCGTACAACGGCGTTCGGGTTATACGACTATGGAGTAGCCGGCCTCCTTGAGCGCGTTACTGATCATTTAGCTGACCCGCCATCGCATACACCGAGACAACGTTTTTTAACGGTACGTGCGAAGCACACCATTCTTGCTACCGGTGCGCTGGAGCGCCATGTAGCATTTGGCAACAACGAGCTTCCCGGAATCATGACAGCGGCTTCTGCGAGCACCTATGTGAATCGCTACGGTGTGCTGCCCGGTCAAAAAATTGTGGTAGCAACCAACAACGACTCGGCTTACAAGCCGGCACTTAATCTTGCCAATGCAGGTGCTGAAGTGACCTTGCTTGATTCGCGGTCTGTATTGCCAGACAACATCAGAGGGTTGCTGGATACAAAAGGTATTGAGCTTAAAACCGGTAGCACAGCGTGCAATGCTAATGGTAAAAAAGGCATCACGAGTGTTGATCTTGCAGTTGCTAAAGGCAGCGGCTGGAGTATGTGCGATACCCTCGATTGTGATTTGCTATTGATATCAGGTGGGTGGTCGCCCGTGGTTAATTTGTTATCGCATCGCAGTGTCCGGCCTGTGTGGGACAAAAATAACTTATGTTTCGTATCACCGGATCATGAAGAGCCAATTCAAATGGCGGGATCTGCCAATGCAGTGTGGGGGACCGGTGATTGTGAGTCTTCCGGTGTGGCTGCAGCAGATGCCGCGATCGCCGCTTTAACCACGGGCAGCATTTCTGTAAGGGCATCCGAATCCGGTGGATGGGATTCGCCTATTGAACCGTTGTATGAAGTTAAAGTTGAAGGTAAAAATTTAAAGAGCTTTGTTGACCCTCAGCATGACGTCACCTGCGAAGACATCAGGCTTGCGCATCAGGAAGGTTTTGTCTCGGTCGAGCATCTGAAGCGCTACACCACGCTGGGTATGGCGACCGATCAGGGCAAGATGGGTAATATAATCGGCCTGGCGCTGATGGCTGAAGCGCTTGGCAGAGAAATTCCTGAAGTAGGTACAACGACATTCAGGCCTCCGTACACCCCGGTTAGTCTTGGTGCTTTAACCGGTCGAGGCAAAGGGGCTCACTTTAAAGCGTTGCGACGAACACCAATGCATGATTGGAATCTTGCTCATGGTGCAACTATGACTGAAGCGGGTCTCTGGCATCGACCCTGGTATTTTGCGCGCGAAGGTGAGGGCATATCGGAAGCGTATGTTCGTGAAACAATCACCGCACGTGAAACCGTTGGATTGGTTGATGTTACCTCTCTTGGCAAAATTGCCATTCAGGGGCCGGATGCAACTGATTTTATTAACCGCATCTATAGCAACGCGTTTGCGAAGCTGCCAATAGGCAAAGCACGATACGGCATCATGTTGCGTGATGATGGTATTGTGATGGATGACGGTACTACGTGGCGTTTTTCAGAAACCGACTACTTCATGACAACCACTACTGCCCATGCGGCAAAAGTGATGGTGTGGCTCGAAGAGTTGCTTCAGACGCGATGGCAAAACCTGAAGGTGCATGTTACCTCTGTCTCGGAGCAGTGGGCGGGAAGTGCTGTTGCCGGTCCCAAATCCAGAGCGGTGCTGGAAGCCTGCGTTGAAGATGCTGCCAGTGTTTCAAATGATGCGCTGCCGTTTATGGGGGTGATAGAAACCAAACTTAAAAATGGTGTGCCCTGCAGAATAGCCCGTATTAGCTTTTCCGGTGAGATGGCTTATGAAATGTATGTGGAGTCTGACTACGCCGAAAGCATGATGGATCTTTTATGGGAGTCGGCGCAAACCTTTGATGGTTGTTTGTACGGCACCGAAACACTTGGTGCCCTGCGTATAGAGAAAGGCCATGTGACAGGGGTTGAGCTCGATGGTCGCGTAACTATTGAAGATGCAGGTCTGGGACAGATGGCATCAGATAAAAAATCATACATTGGCAGCGTGCTGCGCAAGCGCCCCGATCTGACAAGAACAGATCGTCCACAGCTCGTGGGGATTTTTCCCAAAGATAAATCTGAAACATTTAAAGCAGGCTCGCTGCTTTGTTCTGAAGATAAAATAGAGGGTTTCGGCGACGGCTGGATTACTGCCGTTACTCATTCACCGTCGCTGGGTCACTGGATCGGGCTCGGTTATATCAATGGCGGCCATGATGCGTGGTCCGGACAATCATTAGTGGCGGCTGATCCGGTGCGACGCGGTAATATAAATGTAGAAGTGGTGTCGCCGCATATGGTTGATCCGGGTGGGGAGAGAATGCGTGGTTAATTCACCAATGGCAGAACGCGTGTCTGCATTAGCAGCGCACCACGTGCCGGTGGCAACACCTGATGCGAATGTCACCCTCACAGAAATTCGTAACCTGGTCCTTTGGCAGTTAGCTGTCTGGCCCGATACGCTGGATAGCGCAGCCAGCTCGGCGGCAGCTGAGCTTGGTATTAGCTCTGTTCCAGGCTTTAGTGCGTCGGTTACATCTAATGATGTATCAATGCTGCGTATAGAACCGTGCAAGTTCTGGGTGTTCGGTGCTGCTCTGTCGGAACCTGATGCATCCGCTGGTGCTGTGTTGGATCTGTCTCACTCCCGCACACACATAAGAATCAGTGGCGGTAAAGCGAGTGTGGTTTTAAACAGCTTTCTGCCGCTTGATCTGCGTGAACAGGTATTCCCGGCTGGTACAGTTGCATCAACTGCGTTTCACCATGTTGGTGTAATGCTTTGGCGAACGCAGAACGGCTATGAGCTTCTGGTGCCGCGAGGGTTTGCGGTTTCACTTTGGGAATTGCTGGTTGAGGCGTCTGAGCAGTATGGCCTGGCAATAACGTAGCGAGCATAACAAGCAAACTGATTGTTCGTTACTTCTTTGTCGTGATGTTTTTTTGGTAGGGTTAAATAACTGGTTTTGGATGTGTTTCGACGTCCACAGAGCGGCGTGCCTGCTGCGACTATTAGCGCTGGCTACAGCTATTCCATAGTCTGCTGAAGGTCCGGGTTTTTACCCCGGACACATATTCGCACAGCGTCAGCTGGCTTTTTTGGCCACGCTGTTTATCTCACTAACAACTTTCCGAACCTGTCTGACCCAGGGGCCGTAGGCACGGGCTTCAGTGCTTATCTGCTCAAGTGCAGCGAGGGCGGTTTCCATATCATCGTATACGCCGGTGGCTATGCCGTAGACCATGCGACCTGACGGAGTTTTCCTGTAGGGGTAGATGGCTATCTCTTCATCGTTACTGATTATCGGGATAAATTCGCTAAGCAGCTCAACATCTACGGTGGAACCATACTGAATAATATAATGGCTGGGATTTAGTTGTGTGAGCCACTTTTCGTCGACCATGACTGGTTTGTTGCCCGTGGCAATATCTGCGGGCGGGATTTTGTTGTCTTTGGTCTCTTCGGCTACTTTGGGAATTGCAGCAATTTCCGCTGACAGGCTGTTTTCCCGGGTGTTCTCTTCAGTTGCCTCGGTATCTTTAGTTATATATTCAGGCAGAATCTTCTCTCTGACGCGCTCTTCTATAACAGCGTCATCGTCTGTAGTAGATTTGGTCACTGTTGCCGGGAGGCTCGCAGGCAGTGCCACGATTACCTGGTTTATCGGCGGCGATTCCGCACCGATTTCCTGTTCCGTTTGTACAGTCTGGATGGGTTGAGGTCGCGACGCTTGAGCGAGCTTGTTGGACATAATCCAAAGCATCAACAGCCCTGCTAAAATCAGCATGAACTTGGCAAGCACTATAGAGCCATCAATAAAGAAGATGAGTCGCGGCTTTTCGTATCGATTGAAGTTTCGAAAACGTCGGTAGCGGCTCGCCGGGTAAGTAAGTACATCCATTAACATCGAATTTCTGTCTGGTAAATTGCTAAGTGGCACGCAAGATAGTGTTTCTCGCCGGGTGCCACGCTGCAGCCGGGAGGCACTATCACGTTTCGGAGTTCCATCTTATCGTGCATTCCTGAGATTGCACTGCAATCTGCGTTACTTTTCGTAACAAACAGCGTTTTGCTGTTGGTTTTGAAATATTCGTAAATCAGTCTATATACAGTAAACCATTGATATAGATGTAAATGTTTCTGTTTGGACGGATGCCTTTTAGCTCACTAATATGGGCGTGTTCCTCAGACGTGGAGAAGTAGTTGGTCTGAGATGAATATTCGCAGCAATGTGCTGCAACTTAACATTTGACGGGCCCGCTCCCGGAGGAGATTAGATCGTATGAGTTCTGACAAGAACCCGCTTCACACTGCGTTAACACGGCGTTCTGTGCTGAAGGCCAGCGCAGCCTCTGCTGTCGTTGGTGCAGCGCCAATGATAATTCCCAGTACAGCCTATGGCTACGCTAATGAGCCTAAGGGCGACACAGTAACCCTCGGTTTCAATGTGCCACAAAGTGGTCCGTATGCTGACGAAGGTGCGGACGAACTTCGCGCTTACGAACTCGCTGTTGAACACCTGAATGGTGGTGGTGATGGCGGCATGATGGGTACTTTTTCTTCTAAAGCGCTGAAAGGTGAAGGCATACTGGGTAAGAAAGTGGCTTATGTCACCGGTGATACTCAGACCAAGCCAGATGCCGCCCGCGCCTCTGCAAGATCGATGATTGAGAAAGACGGTGCAATTATGATTACCGGCGGTTCTTCGTCTGGCGTTGCGGTTGCCGTTCAGGGACTCTGCCAGGAAGCAGGCGTGATTTTTATGGCAGGCCTGACTCACTCAAACGATACGACTGGTAAAGACAAAAAGGCAAACGGTTTCCGCCATTTCTTTAACTCGTACATGTCGGGTGCAGCACTTGCTCCAATTCTGAAGGACAACTACGGTGCTGATCGTAAGGCCTATCACCTGACTGCTGACTACAACTGGGGTTACACCACTGAGGAAGCGGTTCGTACCTCTACAGAAGCGCTTGGCTGGGAAACAGTTGCGGCGGTTAAAACACCGCTCACACAGACAGACTTTTCTTCATACGTAGCGCCTGTACAGGCAGCCGGTGCTGACGTACTGGTACTGAATCACTATGGTGCCAACATGGTGAATTCACTGACCTCAGCGGTACAGTTCGGTCTGCGTGATTTACAGGCGAACGGTAAGAATTTTGAAATTATCGTGCCGCTGTACTCTCGACTGATGGCCAAAGGTGCTGGTGCAAACGTAAAAGGTATTTTTGGTTCAACTAACTGGCACTGGTCACTGCAGGATGAAGGCTCTAAAGCTTTCGTTAAGTCTTTCGGTGAAAAGTATGGCTTCCCTCCAAGTCAGGCTGCTCACACTTGCTATGTACAGACGCTCCTGTATGCAGATGCGTGTCAGCGTGCCGGCACTCATGATCCATGCGGTGTTGCTGAAGCACTTGAGGGTTTTGAGTTCGACGGTTTGGGTAATGGTAAGACGCTCTACAGAGCTGAAGATCACCAGTGCTTCAAGGACGTACTGGTTGTAAAAGGTAAAGAGAACCCAACTTCAGAGTTCGATTTGCTTGAGATTGTTGAAGTCACTCCGGCCGCTCAGGTCACTTACGATGCCACTATTTTTGGTGGAGAGCTTGGTAGCTGTAATCCAGGCTAAGGCGTCGAGTATCGTGCGTTGTACTACACCGGCAAAATTGCCGGTGTAGTGCTTTCTGCAGCTTATTGTGCATGAACCTTCGGTTCGTCCTGACTAACTAGAAAACTATAATGGAACTCTCTGCGCTGTTGCTACAGGTCTTAAATGGCCTTGATAAAGGTAGCGCCTACGCTCTTATTGCGTTGGGGCTGACACTTATTTTTGGAACTCTGGGGGTGGTTAACTTCGCTCACGGTGCGCTGTTCATGATTGGTGCGTTCTGCGCTGTATCGTTGCAGCGGGTCTTAAGCCTTTCAACCGTCACACTGCATGAAACCAAAACAGACTTTTTGGGCAATCCGGCCAAGATCAGAACACCCTATGTTGAGGAGTGGTTTGGGGAGGCTGCCGGACAGGCGATAATCGACTGGTCGGTGCCGCTGGCCATTCTGCTGGCGATCCCGGTAATGTTGTTGGTCGGATTTGCAATGGAGCGTGGCTTGATTAAACACTTTTACAAGCGCCCGCACGCTGATCAAATTCTGGTCACGTTCGGCCTGGCTATTGTTTTGCAGGAAATCGTCAAAGCATACTTTGGTGCGAACCAGATACCAGTGCCTGCACCGGCGGCGTTTGTTGGATCATTTGACTTCGGTCAGCTTGTTGGCT
Organism: uncultured Granulosicoccaceae bacterium; assembly: GCA_964649465.1. GTDB lineage: Bacteria > Pseudomonadota > Gammaproteobacteria > Granulosicoccales > Granulosicoccaceae. Next base: position 11,142 of record CAZYRP010000177.1, read on the forward strand.
TTGGTCCGGGTGAGGTCATATATCCCTACTGGCGAATAGTATATTTTGCCTTTTCGTTACTGGTAATTGCGCTTGTATTTGCATTTTTGCAGTTCACTACTTTCGGCATGGTTGTAAGAGCAGGAATGGCTGATCGTGAAACGGTTGGCTTACTCGGAATAGATATTGACAAGCGCTTCACCATAACTTTCGGTATTGCTGCCGGAGTTGCCGGATTGGCAGGCGTTATGTACACACCAATCAATCCACCCAACTATCACATGGGTATGGACTTTCTGGTGATCTCATTCGTTGTGGTGGTAGTAGGAGGTATGGGCTCGCTTGCCGGTGCTGTGCTGGCTGGCTTTGTACTGGGTATACTAGAAAGTTTTGCGTCGATGCGAGAAGTCATCGAAGTGATACCTGGTATCAACCAGGTCGTTATATATCTTGCGGCTATTTTGATTC
>CAZYRP010000178.1:0-11572 GCA_964649465.1 uncultured Granulosicoccaceae bacterium
CTCGAAGACTGGGAGCGGCAGGCTTTTTAGCTCTGGCACCTGATGCCTTGTATCCGGCCGGTGGTTATCCGGGTAACGATGATGACGGGCGTGCGATGCAAAAAGGGCTTGATCGGGCAAAGATTATGGTCGACATGTTAAACGGTGCCAAATTCGTTAAAGCGCATGAATCCTCCAATGGAAACCTGGGCGCAGTCGGCTTTTGCTTTGGTGGTGGTGTGGTGAATTTTCTTGCCACCAAGATGGGGGACGATATAAAAGCCGGCGTCCCGTTCTACGGCAGTGCACCACCAGCTGAAGAAGTGGCCAATATCAAAGCCTCTCTTCTGGTTCAAGCCGCTGAAGACGACGAACGCATAAATGCGCAGTGGCCGGAATTTGAAGCAGCGTTAACAGCCAACAGTGTTGATTTTGAAAGACAGCTGTATCCCGGTACAGGACATGGCTTCCACAACAATTCAACCAAGCGCTACCGGGAAGAAGCAGCCAATCTGGCCTGGGAACGCACGCTTGCACTCTTTAGTGACAAGCTGGCGTAAAGGCACGTTGGTGGCAGGCTGTGAAAACAGCCTAAATTGATAAAAAAAGGCCCGCGAAATGCGGGCCTTTTTTGTCACTGCGTAATTGTTTAAATGGTTATGTAAAAATGGAGCGATGTAACACAACCTCCACCAAAGCGTATTTATTCGGACGAAAAATGAAGCTAACTAATTTCCAGTCAAGCCAATCCGAAGAGGTGATATCGCTCTTCAGAAATTCTTTTGGGGATTCTGAGGGAGAAACGGAAGGCACTTTAATTGGAAATCTCGTTCAGAATCTTATAGGGACTACACCAGAGCACGATCTCTACGGCTATTGTGCAGAAGACGGAAAAACGCTATTAGGGTGTATCTTTTTCAGTCGTTTTTCACTTGCAGCTGAAATCTCTGCGTTTATGCTGTCTCCGGTAGCTGTATCCACTCCACATCAGGGCATAGGAGTCGGCCAAACTCTAATCAACTTCGGGTTGGAGCAAATGAAATTAGAAGGTGTGGAATTGGTTGTCACTTATGGAGATCCAAACTATTACTCCAGGGTAGGTTTTGAATCTATTACGGAAAATACTATCTCCGCACCCTACTCACTAACCTACCCGGAAGGCTGGCAAGCTAAGTCTTTAACTTCAGCTTCCATATCACCAGTAAATGGAAAGACGCATTGTGTGCAGGCATTCAGAAAGCAAGAGTATTGGTAAAGTACATAACCAATAGACCCAGCCGCCAGAATAAATCTAACGACACTCTGACCCGGTGTTAAACAGACAGAATAGCTTCACCACCTTGAGTAAAACCCATGAGTCAAAACCTGGGATCGCTTAAACCCGTCCACCAGACACCGTAGATTCGACATGATCCGGAATTGTTGCTGACTTTAAAAGCACTCGGCTATCAGCAAGTTCGTTCTTATCGAGTTGTTTCTTTGATCGATACAGAATTCGGGACTGTCCGAACTGAGCAGGATCATTTATAGCGATACAACATACCAGTCGGTTATTATTAAGGTAGAAGTAACAACGGCTATCGTCTTTTTTTCTGACTATGCACTCTTCTGCATTGCTGTAGTCTCCGCGCATCTGCACAAGCAACTCACCTTGCTTAGACCAAAGCCAAAGATCAGGGGACACAGGAACTGCAATATCGCAAATGGCATACGCTGCGCGGTCTGCTGATACATTGGCGTATGCCCAGTTTTCGATCGCTGCATGACCGCTCGGGCGAGCGCAGTCACCTATGGCGAAAACATTAGGCACAGAAGTCATCTGTCTTTCATTAACCAGAATTCCATTGTCGACTTCGACGCCTGCATCACCCGCCAGATCATCATTGCGCTCAATGCCGATACATGCGCAAACGATGTCTGAAGTTTGCTCTTCATATTGGCTGTTAAGATGTACGTTTACGCCAATACCACGGTGATGGTCGAGCAGTAGTTCTGAGATTTCCGAAGGTAGCGATCTTGCACACAGGCGTTTATGCTGCTCGTAGAGATTGACCTCAAGTCCATGTAATCTGGCAGTGGCAGCAACTTCCAAACCCAGCCAACCACCACCGACTATAGAAAGCTTCTTTTCTGTTTTTAACTTCGAATAAAGACAATCAGCGTCTGTTATGGTTCGGAGTTTTAACGCACCTGCTCTCTCACGTGCACGACCACCACTGGCAAAAACCAGTTTGTCAAAACTTAGGATCTCGCCCTGAACATTTACAGTGCGTCCGGAAAGGTCAACGCTGTCTGCTGCCGCCCCGAGTTTGAGCTCAATCCCAAACTCCGACGCCATAGATGGCGTTAGCATTATCACTTCATCAGCGGCCATCGGTCTGGCGAGGTAAGACTTGGAGAGCTCGGGACGCTGGTATGGTGGAGTTGATTCATCACCAATCAGAGTTATCTGCTCGTCATATCCGAGCTGCCGAAGCTGCAACGCACATTTCGCCGCCGCTTGTCCCGCACCAATTACCACTGTTTTGTCATTACTCAAAACGTTGTTCTCAAGAAGTGGGAAGAATATTCAGCTATGAAATAAGGTTAGCATAAAACAGTGCCATAGTAGATTTAGAAGTTTTACAGCGCCACATTGGCAAACCCCATTTACCGTATGTTGCAGTGAAAGACTTCACATTAGTAAGCTTGTAGTTTCATAGGTAGTATTGTGCTCACCAGCATTGTTAACAGGTAGCACAGACAAATGGCAAGCATAGTCTTTGATCTCGATGGCACACTGATCGACAGCGCTCCTGATCTGCATGGCATCGCTAACAAAATACTGGCTCAGGAAGATTGTGAGTCGATAACGCTTACTCAAGCTCGTCAGTTTGTCGGTAACGGTGCCAGTGTGTTTGTCCGGAAGATGCGCACAGCCAGAAACCTGCCTGACATAGATCACGACCGGATTCTGTCAGAATTTCTGGCGCTATATGAACACGCAACACAACTTACAGAGCCTTATCCGGATGTTGTCGATACGCTAACCAATCTAAAAACTGCAGGACACGCACTGGGTATTTGCACAAACAAACCTGTAACGCCATGCCATGCGATATTGCGACATCTGGAGCTCCACGGCTTGTTCGACACAGTTTGGGGCGGCGACAGTCTGCCAGTCCACAAACCTGATGCGGCTCCCCTGATAGCTGCATTTGACGCCTTGCCTGCCAACCAGAAAGTCTACGTAGGAGATAGCGAAGTGGATGCATCCACAGCGCAAAATGCAGGCATCCCTTTTTTGCTATACACCGAAGGGTATAGAAAGACTGCAGTCGAACAGATTCCACATGCTGGCTCGTTTTCAGACTACAGGCAGCTGGAAGAATTGATTGGTTTGTATGCGCGGTAGAAAAACAGACAGATGAGCCAGTGATTCCAGCCCGAATTGGTCGACTATCAGGTTGAACCATTGATGGGGAAAATAGCGTGCTTTGTATGAATCAGCTCCACAAATCGCACAAAGACTCGCCATTTCAACACAGGATCCACTTTAGTCGCTTAAGGCTAGTCCCCAAAAGGTCGATCTCTGATTAATCGGTCACTGCTCCGCGAAATCTATAAATACGTATGAAAAAAGGACAGGCTGCACTTCTTTCAGGGAAAAATTATGTTTACTGATCTGTTAAGCCAGATTGCAGGCATTGAGCAATTCTGGAGCAGACTGCACAACGTGGAAAAAAGCCTGATCGGCCTGGCAGTATTAGTGTGCGGTTATTACTTTGTGCGTCATATCGTTATTCACCGCATAGAGCGCTTTACAGCAAAAACTGAGAATGATCTTGATGATCGTCTGATAGATTTTGTTAAACAATTCCTTTGGGTGTTTACTTTGTTTGGAGGCCTGGTCTGGTTACTCAAGACAAACGGTATCTCCGTGTCGCCGGTATTAGCTGGTGCAGGTATCTTCGGTGTCGCAGTCGGGTTTGCGGCCAAAGAAACAATAGCCGATATTCTCTCAGGTATATTTCTAATTATTGATCGACCGTTGCGCGTCGGTGACAGAATAACTATTGATCGTATCGGGAAGCACTGGGGCTCCTGGGGCGACGTCCTGGATATTGGTTTGCGCCGCACAACCATTCGCAATACAGATGGCGTAATTGTTAACTACCCTAATTCGTTGTTGTCGAGCGGTATTATCAAGAACTTTTCGATCAACCCGTCTCCGGTACGAGCGCGTATTAGATTCCAGGTCGACTATTCTGCCAACCCAGATCAGGTTCGGGAGATTGTGCAAGACGCGGTACTAAAGGTTGACGGAATTTTCCACGAGCAAACCACGGTGGTAATTCGCTCTATGTGGGACGAAGACCTGGGCCATCAGTTGTCCGGTGTACTATACGAAGCACGCTACTTTCTGGAGGACGTCAAGCAAAGATCCGCCATACGCTCACAGGTACTGGAACACATCATCACCGGCTTTAATCAACACCGGGTACCGATGGCTTCGCAACCATTGTCTATAGCAAACACCAGTCAGGCAACTCAGACTTTGGTTGTAGATTCTCCTTTGTCGAAACAGGCATCCAACGAGTAAGTTACTGTTGTAATTGATAGAGAGAATTCCTGTTTACCCGTTCGTAAGATACGGCTATTCCCAATAATCAGTGCGGGAGCTAAACTTTGTTTCTAATCCCAATCGCGAAGTAGCTTATATCCAAGATGAAGTGCGAACACTTTCTGGCATTCGTTTTTTCTACATTGACACTTTGTGCTTGTGGCAGCACTGATTCACCAACAGGGTCACAAGCTGATACCGCCTCTGGTTCCGGCTTAGCCGCAGTCACAGCTGTCACTGCTACAGGTGAGCCCGGTAGCTACACTTTTTCAGTAACTATTGAAAGCCCTGATACCGGTTGTGCACAGTATGCAGACTGGTGGGAAGTATTCAAAGCTGATGGCACATTGGTCTATCGCAGGATACTGTTGCACAGCCATGTCAATGAGCAACCGTTTACTCGCAGTGGCGGCCCCGTTAATGTTTTGGGCGGTGACGATATCATTGTCAGAGCACACATGAATAACTCCGGCTATGGTGAGCAGGTTTTCAGGGGAAGTATTGATGCCGGCCTGATTGCAGAAAAACTCGTTACAACATTTGCATCGCAGTTGAGTGCTACTGAACCACTACCAGACGATTGCGCATTTTAACCGACTGACATTTACACAATACTCAGATGATCAGCTCAGCTCTGCCACTCGCTTAAGCTCCAATAAGCCAACCCGGCAGCCAAAGCGACAGCAACGATCGCATGTTGTATCTCTGCAGATAGAACAGTGAGAAGTACACCAGTGACCAGCGGACCGCAGGATGCCCCGATATCGCGCCAGGTTTGCATGCGTGCCAGTGGTCCGAGCGCATCTTCGTCAGCGTCCAGTGATTGTGCAATTACAGCCGGACCCAATGATGCCAGCGCTCCGCGAAACAGCAGCATAACCAGAGCACCCAAAACCGTGAGCCCAACAGCTACTCCAACAAAACCCAGTACTGTAAGAACCGCTGCCACAAAAAATACACGACGTGCACCCACGCGATCTGCAATCCACCCGAACAATGGCGCACCAATGGCCTCACCAAAGTGTCGCATAGCCAGCAACGCACCGCCGCCCATAACAGCATTGGATAACGAGGTTTCGCGTGCAAAGATTAACGTGATCGATACGGCAAACACACCATCAACACCATAACCCTGCAGGAAGAAAAGCAGGTCAATTGGCTTTGGTCGAGTAAAAGAAACCGGGTTGCTATATTTGGTCTTTGGTTTAAAGCTTTTAGGTAATGTAAATGCAAGCGGAATTGCAAGCGCCGTGGGAATATCAATTAAAATGAACACAGCATTAGGCCCTACATGGCCTACCAGCCATGCTCCAAATAACAACGCAAATACTGGCCCTGTTCTTTGAATTGCCTGACTAATACCAACCCGTGTACCTGCACTTTTCCGCACTTCAATAGCATAGGAGAGTGTTACCAATACAAGTGTGGCGTAGGTCAGGCCCCATAAAATTCTGGCCACCAACATGGTGGCTGGCCCCTGGCTAAAGCCATATAACGCTGTCGATAGCGTAGCTATAATCGCAGCCCCTATACACATTTGGCGTATGCCAACGGTGTGTGTCAATCTGGCGATTATTCCGTAGGTAAAAACCCTGACAATACGGTTGGCCGACAACATCACACCAACCCAGGGAAGTGTCAGACCGAAGCTCTCTGCATAAGCTGGCAGTACAGCGTAGAGCAGAGCATCACCAAGCAATGCCAAAGACATTATCGAAGACGAACCGATAATGGCGCGCCATCCATCTTCTTTTGTTTTAGTCAATGCGGAACACTCTTGATAACAGGTACCCCGAAGACCGGCACCAGTTAAGATCGCACCAGACTATACTCCTCGTCATACAAACAGTCGGTACATACCACCGCCTGGTAATTTTCGCCCAGAATAGTTACGCTCAGCTCAGTTCCTGTGGCGCTGTGCTCAGGATCAATCAATGCATAGGCGATATTCTTCTTTACCCTATAACCATAATCACCCGAGGTTATTGAACCGACCAGCTCGCCATTAACAAGCACCGGGTCACCAGCATGCGCCGCAGCAATTTCGCAGTCGATGATCATACTGGTAAATACTTTTTTGTGTCCGGCCTCAAGCTCTTTGAGTAACGGCGTTCTTCCTATAAATGATTGTTTGTTCAAATCCACAAAACGGTCAAGCCCCAGCTCTATCGGGTTGCGTTCATAGATTAAGTCCGCCTTCCAGTGCCGATAGCCTTTTTCCATTCGCATGGATTCGGTGGCGTACAGTCCGAATTTCGATAAATTAAATTCTTTTCCAGCATCGTTTAGTAACTTCCAAACCAGATACAGCCGTTCGTTTGGAATATGCAGCTCGTAGCTAAGCTCGCCGGAGAAGCTCACACTCATAGCAATACACGCAGCATGACCCAGTGTCATCTCTCTTACACTCATCCACGGAAATGCATCTCTTGACCAGTCGCAACGCGGCGATAGTGATTGTAATAGAGCACGCGACTTCGGACCGGCTACCACTAATATGGTATGTGATGAAACCATCTCTGTGATGGTGACCGATTCAGGCTTGTGGCGGTTGAGCCAATCGAGATCATGCCACTCGGAGGCGGCGGCTGAACCGTACCAGTAACTCTCCTCACCAAGCTTTGCAATTGTCGCCTCTGCAAGCACATGACCATGCTCATTAAGCAAATAGCACAGATTGATCTTACCAACCTTGCTGGGTATTTTCCCGCAAACCAATTCGTTAAGAAACTGCGCGGCACCCTCTCCTGTTACGGAAAACCGGTTAAATCCCGAGACTTCCATAACACCGACGTTTGCAGTCATCGCTTCAATTTCTTTGGCCGCTACCTTATTAGTGTCGTTGAACCGGAAGCTGTGTTCATCTACAAATTCAGGTTGGTCATCAGGCTTAAAGCACAATACCCGCTCCCAGCCATGCACTACACCCCACACGGCACCCAGCTGATCAAGCGTTGCGTATAGCGGTGTGGTGCGCGCCAGGCGTGCCGCCGGACGATGCTCGTGCGGCATGTGATAATGAAATTCGTTTTGATAGTCCTCAATTGCCTTCAGGTTGGTGTGCTCTGTGTTGGCGTATTGAGTAAAGCGACGTGGATCGAGGCACCAGGCATCCCATTCACACTCACCATGCACTATGAGTTCCGCGAGTATCTTGCCGTGGCCTCCGCCTTCACCAATACCCGCTCTTAAACCGATAATGCAAAACGCGTTTTCAACACGTGGAATCTGACCCACCAGCGGCATTCCATCAATAGTGTATGTAATGGGCCCGTTAACGACGGTGTGTATACCCGCTGTTTGCAGCGCAGGCATACGCTCAAATATTCGTTCCATGTTATCGAGGCAGCGATCAAGATCTGACGGACATAAATCCTGTGTAAAATTGGGATCGATACCGTTCATGCCAAAATTTTTGCAGCCCTGCTCATACACGCCTACCAGCAGGCCCTGCTTTTCCTGTCGACTATAAAAGTCTGAGTCAGGGTCACGAATTACCGGTACCTGAAAATCGAGCTCTTCGACTTCGGGCATAGAATCCGTTAGAAAGTACATGTGTTCCATTGAAGTTACCGGATGCTGAACACCGAGCATCTGCCCGACCTCATTGACACGATAACCACAGGCATTAACCACTTTCTCGCAGGTGATATCACCATTTTTAGTGTGAACGATAAACTCACCGTTGGCTTTGCGGCTTATGTTTTCCACCGGATTAAAACGATACACATCGGCACCGGCTTTACGGGCATGCCTCGCTAATGCCCGCGTGATACCAGAGGGATCGATATAACCATCGAGAGGATCCCACCAGGCACCCAGCATGCCGTCCGTGTTCAACAACGGGTGGCGACGGCCAACTTCTTTAGCATCGATCAATTCCATCTCAACCCCCATGCCCTGCGCCACACCTATATGGTGGTGGTAGGTATCTATATGGTCCCGGGTATAGGCAGTGCGCATGCCGCCAGTAATGTGATAGTAGAAAGGATGGTCTTTATCTGCCGCCAGCCGCTGATACAGTTCAATACTGTGGCGTTTTAAACCAATCATGGTCTGATTGCCGCCAAACTGCGTGACCTGAGCTGCCGCATGCCAGGTTGAACCGGAAGTCAGCTCATCCCGCTCGACCAGCACCACGTCTGTCCAGCCAAGCTCTGTCAGGTGATAAAGCGTTGAACAGCCAGCGATACCACCACCAATTACGACAACCCGTGCATGAGATTTCATGGGCTGGTTCATGCGAATCCTCCAGAAAGCTGGTTTTATAGATGTGACCACATTTTGTGAAATTATGCGCTTTCTGACAAACCAAAATTTCTATCATATAATTCAATTTTATTGAACTATAGAGTATGAATGAAGCACCACCTGCCACCACTGGACAGCCTGAAGGCCTTTGAATCAGCTGCCCGGCACCTTAGTTTTAGTCAGGCTGCAGATGAACTGTGCATCAGCAAAGGAGCGATCAGTTATCAAATAAGGAAACTCGAAGAGCATATACAGTGCAGGCTATTTAAACGAGCAGTACGGCAGGTTTACCTGACTGATGCCGGACAGGCTTTACTGCAAACCACAAAGCACCTTTTTGTCGAGCTCGATGACACGTTACAGGTACTACAGGGCGAGAATCGTCAGGCCGGAGTGACGATAGCAGCATCCACTTATGTGGCTGCCCGTTGGTTATCGCCACGGATAAGAGAATTTAACAACGCGCATCCAGACATTCTTGTCAGACTGCTGCACTCGGTTAACTCCGAAGATTTCAAACTAGCTGAAGTAGACGTTGCTATTCAATGGCAAAAACTGGCTGGAAAACTGGGAATCGATCATTTCGATCAAATTCCGATGTATCCATTTCCCGCTATTGCACCAAAGCTATTAGATAACCTCGGCATCAGCTACGAAACGCCTCTAAACCCCAACATACTTACTGATGGTCCGTTAAGTTCTCTCCCCCTATTATGCGAAGACAGACAACTGGATTTATGGAACGAATGGACAACTGTTGCGTTGCGGAATTCAAAAGCCGTACTACCTAACCCCAGACGCCTCATCAGCGATGCGAACGTTCGAGCACAGGCAGCGCTCGATGGACAGGGATTCATATTGGCAGACGCGTTAATGACCAACGAAATTGACAACGGCTTACTGGTAAAGCCTTTTGATCAACACCTTGATGGCTATGGGTACGCTTTATTGTCATCATCATCCAGAATTTACAGTGATCAGGCTGCTATTCTAAAAGACTGGTTGTTGAGCAACCGTTCAGGAAAGTAGCTTGGTTTTTTGGAATTGATTGTTTTGCACTTAAGCTACAGCTTTATGATTGAAGCTTGCTTACGTAGATCGATACATTTACGCATTGGTATCGGGAGGTAACGATAAACTAAAGTTAAAATTCCTCATCAGGGTACCGCTACATGAACCATGGAGAAAAGCACCTGGCCTGGAGGAGGTAGCCAGGTGCCAATTCCACTAATAGCACCTGGCCGGAGGAGGTAGCCGCGTACTGGTTTCTATACTAGCTTCATGAACTGTCAATTGGATACTGCTACTTTTGATCAATACCGCTGCAAATTTTACAGCATATGTCCGGGTGGGCCGCAGTCTTATACACATTTAGCTGATAACTGGTCTTTCAGTGATATGAGCTATTGCACATGCATAGCGTCTGTTAAAATAAAATACACTTAAGCTACTATTCAACACGTCGATGTGAATCAGGCAGCTCTGTCTTTGCTGCAACCACTCTCGTATACAATTCTAACCTTTCTGCCAAATATTTGTGTTTTGACTTCAACTATATTTGCAGTTTCTTCCACAGAGTTGCGAGCCACTACATTATCCAGTTTCACCACTTCATTTGACTCCGACTCTGTACCCCAGGGCCATTCACTAATGCCTCTTTGCAGAAGTTCACGGGACAATCCCGCTTCTGCAAGCTGCATGTCTGCCATAGCAAGCAGACACTTGCGGGTTCTTTCCAATGCATACTTGTGGGACCAGTTGATTATGGCTTTTATCACTTTAATCTCCGTCAAATAAGGTGCAATAAACAATAAACCTTATTGGCCTTGAGTTTTGTTCCCTTCAGGCACAAATAACTTGAAACATAGGATTAAGCCTCCAAAGCTCGAACCTAATTTGCATCACACCGATGTGAATTTAACACTGGTTACTGTGAGTGGGACTGTATTTAATAATCTGATCGTCAGCGCCACTGATCGGCAACTGTCTCTCATCCTTAGTTCCCGGAGCAACCAATGAGTCTCAAACTATCCAGACGCACCCTGCTAAAAACCTCATGCATGGCGTCTGCCGCAATGTTGCCCCTGTTAAGGCATATGCCTGCGCAAGCTGCGGATGACGTGCTGGTTACAGTAACAGGTCAAACTATTAACAGCCTTGATCTGCACAGAACCGGTACGAACCGGGCCAGTTACCAGGTTGCAGTCAATTGCTACGACCGGCTTGTTTCCTTTGGCACAAAAGAAACACCGGATGGGGGCCTTTCATATGACTATTCTGTTATTGAACCCGAATTGGCGGAAAGCTGGTCTGTATCTGACGATGGCTTGCTTATAACATTCAAACTAAATCCAGACGCTAAGTTCTGGGACGGCACACCGGTAACCGCCGCTGACGTTAAGTGGTCTTTTGATCGGGCTGTTTCTGTTGGCGGTTTCCCTACAGTACAAATGAAAGCTGGTGGCCTGGTTAAACCAGAGCAATTCACCGCGGTGGACGACAGTACATTTACCATCGCGCTGGAAAAACCGTCAAAACTCACTATTCCTGATTTAGCTGTACCTGTGCCCTTCGTTATCAATTCAAAGGTGGCGCTTGAAAATGCCACTGCAGATGATCCGTGGGCAATGGAATTTTTACATAAAACGCCAGCAGGATCCGGCGCGTTTAAAGTTGCGGCTTGGAAACCGGGTGAGCAGCTAGTCTACGAACGCAATGACGACTGGACCGGTGGCCCAC
>CAZYRP010000179.1:0-11551 GCA_964649465.1 uncultured Granulosicoccaceae bacterium
ACAGCGAGTCGGTATTCTATTTTCCGGGCTGCGGATCAGAGCGATTGTTTAGTAAGGTGGGCCTTGCGACGCTTGCAATGCTCTACGATGCCGAAGTTCAAACCGTTTTACCACCGGGTTATCTGTGTTGTGGTTATCCGCAAACTTCATCGGGTGATCATGAGAAGGGCCAGCAGATCACAACAGACAACCGGGTGTTGTTTCATCGTGTTGCTAATACGCTTAATTATCTAGATATTAAAACTGTTGTAGTGTCGTGTGGTACCTGTATGGATCAGTTGTTAAAGTATGAATTTGAGCAAATATTCCCGCAGTGCAGGTTGGTAGATATTCACGAGTTACTGATGGAAAAGGGCTATAGCACGGAGGGTGTGAGCGGAGTGCAATACCTCTATCATGACCCCTGTCATAGCCCAATGAAAACTCACAATCCAATAGAGGTTAGCCGGACGCTGGTCGGTGACAGTGTCACTCTGTCTGATCGCTGTTGTGGTGAGGCCGGCACCTTCGCAGTATCACGCCCCGACGTTGCCAATCAGGTACGCTTTCGCAAGGCCGAAGAACTGCAAAAGGGCGTTACGGCTCTAACCGGGTCTGCTGTGGCGACAAGTGGCAATGTGAAAATGCTGACGTCATGTCCGGCCTGTGTACAAGGCTTGTCTCGCTATGAAGATGAAACCGGTGTTGAGACAGATTATATTGTGGTAGAGGTAGCGAAACAGATACTGGGTGAAGACTGGATTGACGGTTTTATTGAATGTGCACAGCATGGCGGCGTAGAAAAGGTTTTGCTGTAAGGCGAAAAGCCTCCGTTAAGGCAATTTGGAAGGTGCTCTGATAAGTTGGTAAGGTAGCGCTGTGTAAAGATCCTTCCGCATCCTTGGCAGGGAAGGTAGACGACAGCGTGTATGACAGTTTTGGTCAGGACAATAGGTAGCTAAAACAAGTGGGCCGAATTCGCACTGAATTGAAAGCGAGCCTGTTGCCCGACAGTGATGTCAACTTTCTCTGGTGATGCAAAGCGGAAAGGTGTTTCGTTATCAGTGACGAGTTCCAGAACAGACTCTGTTCCAAGTTGCTCGACAAGTGTGACCTTGCCAGACAGTGGGCCGTTAGCATCAAGTACCATGTGCTGCGGTCGTATTCCCAGTTTCACTGCGCTACCACTATTTTTTTCTGTGGATACCAATCGAACACCTGCAACGTCAATTCCCTCACCGGTAAAATGGCCTTGGTCACCATTGGTATTCGCCAGTACACCTTCAAAGAAATTCATTTTTGGTGAGCCCAGAAAACCCGCGACAAATTCGTTGGCTGGATAATCGAAAAGATCCATCGGTGCTCCAACCTGCATAACTTCACCGTCTTTGAGTACAACGATCTTATCGGCCAGAGTCATTGCTTCGACCTGATCGTGAGTAACATAGATGGTTGTTGCATCGAGCTGGTTGTGTAGTTTTGCGATCTCAACGCGAGTATCGTGACGAAGGGCTGCATCAAGATTAGATAACGGTTCGTCAAACAAAAAAACATCAGGGTTGCGCACTATCGCGCGGCCAATCGCAACACGTTGGCGCTGACCGCCTGAAAGTGCTGCCGGACGCCGGTCAAGAAGATGTTCCATTTGCAGTATTTTCGCTGCAGCCTCCACACGTTCGCGAATTTCTTTTTTGCTTTTTCCTTCAAGGTCTAATGAAAACGCCATGTTGTGGAATACAGTCATGTGCGGGTATAGAGCGTATGACTGGAACACCATAGCGATACCGCGTTTGGAGGGTGGCAGATCGGACACCGCGCGTTCTGCAATATAGATTTCTCCGCTGGATAAATTTTCCAGTCCCGATATCAACCGTAATAAGGTTGATTTACCGCAGCCTGATGGTCCGACAAATACAACGAATTCACCATTGTCGATATGCAGGTCTACATCGCGAATAACATGCACTTTGCCGAATGACTTGTTAACTCCTTTAAGTACCACCTCAGCCATTAGTGCACCTCTCCAAACAGTGTGGACATAGGATTCGACTGACCAAATTGCGTTATTAATACCGTGCGGTCTGGGGAACGCTGTGTCAGCTGTTTCGTTAGCTTATTATCTGAAGTTTGAGGGCGCACTTTAATCAGCCGCCCCTGCCGGAGCTCGTTATTTACCGTGCAACTGCGTTGCAGCTTTTGAAAGGGGAGAATGCCGGGGCCGCCCAGATATTCCCTGCAAGCTGACGCCTTGTTGCAGAATAAATGACAAGCTCTCATAAATCCACACTGTTTAGACAGGTGCACTTAAATCTCCTCAAAAGTCGCAGTTAGTGATTCAAAGTCAAAGCTACAGCGAAGAGTTTGATTGTCTGATGTTCGATCAAACACAATTTGTGTTGCTCTACCGGTTAGATCGCTCATGGTATTTGCCTGCATGAACGCCGGTTGTTGTTTGCGCCAGCTCAGAAACTCGGCGTATTGGTTATAGATAGAATCTTTTCTGTCAGCTTCATCGAGTGCTGCGCGCTGTAAGTGGCACTCGGCAATCGGAAGCCAGGTGCTATTGGCTTTCGAGAAACCACCATTGGGTGCATCACCTCTCCAGACCATTGGTGTCCTGCAAGTATCGCGGCCTAAGAAAGTCGGGGCGAATTCAATACCCCACGGATCCTGCATTTGATCGACCGGTATGTCCTGAATGTCCTGCAGTGCCAGCTCTTCTCCCTGATAGATACAAGTGGAACCGATTAAGCAGGCCTCGAGCTTTAACAGCAATAGCTGAAGGGCAGGTTGTTGGTCATCGTGTAACCCCAATGGTTCCAGTTGTCTGGTAGCGCTGCGGGGCACATCGTGGTTAGAAAATGCAAAGCTTAATCTGCCTGTACCGTTGAATACTGTAATGGCATCGCTGATAGCTTTCTTTATTCCCGCAACATCCAGTCCTTCCCACTTCAGTAGATTAAAGTTATAAGTTGCATGCAGTCGCCCCGGTGCGGTGAAAGTCTGGCTGGCTTTTATTGGATCATCACCGTGGAGCTCACCCATCAAATATCGATCCTCGTAGCTATCAGACACTGACCTGAACGATTCGCTAAAAGACTGTATGGCAGGTTGATTTAGTTGGGCGCTATCGTGCAGCTGCCGAAAAAACGGTTGCTGCTGTTGTGGCTGTGGCCCGGGTTTAAATTCAGGGTTGGCCAGGTTGTTAGCATAAGGTGCACTGTCGGCGTTGATGGTGTGTACGGCATCGAGTCTGAATCCATCAACACCCCGGTCAAACCAAAAGCGTGCAACATCCATCATTGCCTCACGAACAGCTGGGTTGGCGTGGTTCAAATTGGGCTGACTGCTTAAAAAGTTGTGTAGGTAATACTGCTGGCGTAATGGCTCCCACGTCCATGCCGGACCACCAAAGAAAGACAGCCAGTTAGTCGGGGCTGTGCCATCCGGCATGGGCTCGACCCAGTGAAACCAGTCTGCTTTATCGTTATCTCTGGACTTTCGGCTCTCTTTAAACCATGCATGTTGATCAGAGCAATGTGCAGGCACGATGTCGACCATGATTTTAAGGGCAAGCTTATGTGCTTTGCCTATTAACTGATCAAAATCATCGAGGGTGCCGTATTCTGGATTCACATCGCAATAGTCAGAGACATCGTAACCAAAGTCTTTCTGCGGGCTTTTGAAAAACGGACTTATCCAAACTGCATCGACACCAAGGTTTGCGATGTATTCAAGTCGCGAGGTGATGCCTGGCAGATCTCCAATGCCATCATTATTAGAGTCCTGATAGGAGCGCGGATAGATCTGATAGATTATCGCGGTTTCCCACCAGCTTAGCGCAGTATGTGTCACTTAACTGATCCTGCCAGAAGTCCGCGAATAAAATATCGTTGCATAGAAAGAAAAACGATGACTGGAACAATAATTGATATAACAGCGGATGCATTTAACAAATGCAGTTGATCTTTAAACGTACCGAGTTGTTTTTGCAGACGGATAGGAAAAACCAGGTCTGAGGAATCTGCAGGACCAATATATAGTGCGACGATGAGATCATTCCAGACCCACAGGAACTGGAAAATACTAAAAGAAGCCAGTGCCGGTACTGACAGCGGAATAATCATGCGTGTAAATATTTGCAGATGGCTGGCACCGTCAACGCGTGCACTTTCGAGTAACTCTTTTGGCAGCCCGACAATGTAGTTACGCAGCAGATAAATAGCCAGCGGCAGGCCAAAGGCTGTGTGAGTGACCCACAAACTGGCAAATGACTTAGAAGCAACCTGGCAGGATCTGGTGACTTCGCAATCAGTCATCCATGCATTAAGTGAAGTCGCCCATGAGGCTATACCGCTAAATCCCTGTAACACCGGCAAGAATGCCAGTTGCGTGGGTACCACCATTAATGACACCACTAAAATAAACAGCCAGTCCCGTCCGGGGAATCGCATCCATGCAAATGCATAGGCTGCAAACGCTGCAATGGTGATAGGGATGATTGTGGCCGGTATGGTGACAATAAAGGATGAGATCAGTGCATTCGGTACGTTTTTGTTTTCAAACAACACTTCTATATAGGCGTCCGTACCAAACACCGGATTCTGATCAATAAAAGTATCGAGGTTTTTGGGCTTTGGTGCGGTTGCCTCCGGGAAGGTCCAGGTGAAGTCGCCATTGGTTTGAAAGACGAACTCGCCGCCGCGAACATCCATGGTGTCACCGGCAAAAATAAGCTGTTTAATTAGTTTGGTTTTGCCTTCTTTTTCAGGGTCAGGGACGCGACCTTTGAAAAGAATAGATTTTACGCCGCCATCAACTTCATAACTTTCTCGTGTGCTATTAAGCCGTTCAAAGATATTTCCACTCATTGTCACAAAAGGATCTGTTTGTCCTTTGTCATGGGTGGAAAAGCGATGTCCCAGTTCTGTCGGAGTAAAGGCCGTCCAGAAGCCCGAGGTTTTTGAAGCCGTTTCCGAGCGCAGTGAGGTAGTAACAAGTGCGACAAATGGCACGACCCATATAAATACGATCAGTGCGAGCACGACATTTCTAAGTACGCGTGTCAATGTTCTAGCTCCTTTTGTTCTCGTCGAAGGCGCCGTGCGTTGAAGATCATGTTGGGGATAACAGTCACCATCAACATGACCGCGATTGCAGCAAACAGGTTTTCTACATTGTCGCCACCCACGGACCAGTTGTTACGAGCATTCTCCATCATAGTAGCGAGCAGCAGTTTGTCGTCATCGTTGGCCGACAGCGCATAAGGAATATCAAACATCTTTAGCACCAGTATCACCAGGGTGGTCCATACCACTACAATGGTCGAGTAAATCTGTGGCAGCTTGATTCGGAAGAACATCTGGAACGGATTGGCGCCATCGATTTTGGCAGCCTCTATCGTGTCTTCAGATACGCCGCGAAGGGCGGCTGAAAAAATTACCATGGCAAAGCCTGTTTGAACCCAGACCAAAATCCACATCAAAAAGAAGTTGCCCCAGAATTTTAAACTGTACAGAGGTTCGTTATAGGCGGCGGTATGCCCGAGTAAGTGTTTCAGCAAACCGATCTGGTAGGAGGGTGTCACTCCATTGATCATCTCCTGTGGCTGAATGCCACCGCCTGCAAAAATGTTGCGCCAGATTACGGCCGCACCCACAAATGAAATTGCCATTGGCACAAAGATGAGTGTCTTGGCAACGATGCCCCAGCGTGTGGAGTCGGCAAGTACTGCGATCAACAAACCTAACGATATACAAACCGTCGGTACCAGAATCAGCCACATAAGACTGTTGCGCATGGCATAGCGAAACTGTTCATAGCCGAGGGACTTCGGATCCCACAGGAATGCGTAGTTGTCTACCGTTCTGGTGCCGTCTGCTTCCTGAAAGGACAGGCTTAGAGTAGAGAACGCCGGTATAAAAAGAAAAAGTAATAACAGGACTATAGCGGGACCAACAAAAATCCATGGTTGTATGGCCTCAAGAATCTTTGCTTCGCGGCCTGTAGATCCACGAGAAGAGTAGCGCGCAAGGCCCTGATTAAGCCAGTTGCTAAACCAGTAGTATAAAAACGAAAGTCCGAGTGCTATAAAAATTGATCGAATCGCAAAGCCGATTTTTTCAAATCGTTCTTGTGTGTCCAGCGGTGAAAATGACCAGCTGCGGGTTTCATGCAGCCAGCTGCCAAACTGAGTCATCCAGTCATCAAGCGGGGAAGTGATGATATAAGCCAGAACACCGGTTATCGGTAGAACAAAAATGATAGTGAGTGCGATGGCCAGACCATTACCGGCAATGATTGGCCTGAGTGAACTCATGGAGTATCCGTGGTTGTTGGATGAGTGAGGGTACCTCAGAAGAAAAAAGACCCGGCCTGAGCCGGGTCTCTATTACAGCAGTATTACTTAATTGCATCCCATGCAGATTGAATGTTATCTGCAGTGGTTTTAGCATCCTGACCATTCGCGAAAGCAGTCATTTCAGACCAGAATGCACCAGCGCCAATGGCACCAGGCATAAGGTCAGAAGCGTCAAAGCGGAATGTAGTTGCGCTTGTCAGAATCTCGCCTTGCTTCTTTAGTGCAGGTGTCGCGTAGGCATCAAGGCTCGCACCTTTGTGTGCAGTCAGGAATGTGCCTTGCTGCATCCATGCCTCGTGTGCAGATGCTTCTTTCATGAACTCAAAGAATGCACGAGTAGCAGGGCTGTCTTTAGTCATAGTCCAAAGCGTACCTGCACCCAGTACCGGGTTGCCAAGGTCTGCTTCTGCATATGGCGGGAAGTAGAAAAAGTCTGCTTCGCCATTCGCAACTTCTTCACCTTTGTTTGGAAAGAAAGCAGGAATGAATGAAGCCTGACGATGCATCATGCAAGATGCAGGACTTGAAAAAAGACCTTTAGGTGCGTCACCAAAGAAGGTTGTTGCAACGGAAGATGCACCACCGGCAACGTAATCGTCATTGCGTGAGAACTGACCGTAGACTTCCATGGCCTTGAGAACTTCAGGGCTGTTAAACGGAAGTTCGTTAGATACCCACTTGTCGTAGTTTTCCGGCGTTGTGGTACGAAGCATTAAATCTTCCATCCAGTCTGTAGCCGTCCAGCCTGTTGCATTACCAGACTCTACACCGATGCACCATGGCGTGTTGCCGTCTGCAACCATTTGGTCAGACAGTTCGATCAGGCCTTCCATAGTGTCTGGAATTTCATAACCGTTATCTTCAAACTGCTCAGGTGAGTACCAGACAAGAGACTTTAAGTCTTTCTTGAAAGGAAAGCCGTAAAAACCTTCTTTGCCGTCTTTGTCTGCGTAGGTACCGAGAGCAACCCACGACGCACCAGCACCATAATTTTCAGTCATCCAGTCAGCTGACTCCTGACCAATTTCAGTCAGGTGACCTTCTTTAGCCATATCAGCGGCAAGGCCCGGCTGCGGGAAAATAGCAATGTTTGGTGCGTTGTTGGAACGCAGGTCCGCAACGATCAATGCTGCAAAGTCACGTGAACCAGAGTACTTAACGACTGCACCAGTTGCCTTTTCAAAGCAACTGACCGTGCCAGTCAGCATTTCTTCATCTTTGCCTTCCATGGATCCCATGATGGTGATTTCTTCACCTTCAAATTTTCCAAGGTCGCCCAGCTTGGACGGTGTATCGCAAACATCGGCGGAGGCGCTGTTGGCAAAGCCTAAGGCCGCCAAAGCCAACGATGCGCCTAATAGTTTAAATTTCATTTTTGAACTTCCTCCTGACAGGAATTTTTTGAAGAGGCTAATGTGTCGAGTGGTAAAACTGCGGGTCGATTGCATTCTTCAAGCGCGTGTGACGCCTGAAGTTGTGATGGCCACTAGTCGATCACAACGCGAATCCAAAGCGCCTTGGATCGCAGTATCAATCAGCATGGTCACCCCTGTCAACGCTCAGTATGAATGTGGTATCCAGACTTATGGACGCACTTTACAACCCGCAGGCGGGTGGACTAGCATGCTTTCAAAGCGCTTTGAGTGCAGCGCTATTTGTCTGTGACGCTTATGTGTAACTAATATGAAACTAAAGGAACTGTCTGAAACCCTTGGCTTGTCACAGACCACTGTGAGTCGTGCGCTGAATGACTACCCAGAGGTTAGTGAGGTAACTCGACATCGGGTGAAACAGGCGGCAGCAAAAGGTAACTATCGGCCCGATAAACGAGCGTCGGGGCTTGCAACCGGCAAAGCCCGAGCAATTGGGCATGTCATCCCACTGGCTACTCAGGACGATGTGTTCAGTCCAATCTTTGCCGAATTCATCGCCTCCGCGAGCCGTACTTATTCGCAGTTTGGATATGAGTTGATGCTGAGTCTTGCGAAATCACAGGATGAAGAATTAATCTATCGTGATCTTGCTGCTACGCGAGCGGTTGACGGGGTAATCCTGCACTCACCGTTAATAGCGGATCCGCGTTTGGAGTTATTAAAAGACGTGGGTCTTCCTTTTGTTGTACACGGTAGGGTGTTGGATGGTGGTAACTACAATTGGGTAGACATGGATAACAAGGGCGGATTTAAACATGCAACGCAATTGCTGATTGATCTTGGGCATAAAAGAATTGCGCTTATCAATGGCAATATTGAAATGACATTTGCCTGGTCGAGAAAAGCGGGTTTTGAGGAAGCGCTGAAAGAGAATGGATTAACGTCTTGCGATCAATTAATTGCGTCAGATGATTTGACAGAGCCGTACGGATACCAGACTGCTAAATCAATGCTTGCCGGTCCACAGCGGCCTACTGCGTTTTTAGTGTCTTCTTATGTGGCGGCGCTTGGGGTCAGGCGTGCGATTAGCCAGGCAGGGCTCGTTATCGGTACTGATATCTCGGTGATCATTCATGATGATGAACTCTCGTATTTCGACAATGGCGGTGTGGTGCCACAGTTTACCTCTACCCGGTCTTCTATCGGAGATGCTGGTTATCAGGCTGCACACATGTTATTGGACCAGATCAATAATTCGGATCGTAAACCTACATCGCATCTTATGGATACGCAGTTAGTGATTGGATCTTCTACCGGGCCCTGTCTTAGCTAGTGCCCATCCAGAAACAGGGCGTAGCGAGGTTGGCTCACGTGCGTGAAATTTCTTCTACTACATGTGGGAGTTTAGTTATTCTAAGTGACTACATATAGTCGGCAAAAGATCGCCTGCAGAAGTGATCCGCAGTAGCGCTTGTTTCTGGATGGGCACTAGCTGATGTTTAATCTGCTCTATTGTTTGTGGTGGTCGCTGAGCCACACTTGTGCTTGAAACGCTGGAAATTGAATTATGAAAGATGAATTGGCTTGGTTAATCGACCTTGATGTATACCCCATAGAAGATAAATTATTTGCCGAACAATGCCGCCAGACCCTGAACGAGGAGGGTGTGCTTGTGCTACCCGGCTTTATCCGCATGCGAGCGGTTGAGCAAATTAAAGCTGAGGGCAAACAAATTCAACCTGAGGCTTACTACACGCAGAGCAAACACAATGTGTACCTGGCACCTGCCGATGCAGCGTATCCAGATAGCCACTGCAGAAATCGTCTGGTAGCGTCAACAAAAGGCTGTGTGACTACAGATCAAATACCAGACAAGTCTCATCTGCATGCGCTTTATAACTCCGGCGATTTTAAAAACTATTTGTGCACGGTGCTCGGTGAGAGTGCCTTGTATGAATACGCCGATCAACTGTCTTCAATAAATATGCACTATGCGGGAGCCGGACAAGAACTTGGCTGGCACTTCGATAACTCGTCATTTGCTATTACGCTTTTAATTCAAAAACCCGACGGTGGAGGCGAGTTTCAGTACGTGAAGGATGTTCGCAATGCCGATGCCGGTGAAATGAACTTTGAGCAAACGGAGGCAATATTAAGTGGCGATGCGCCGGTTGAAACACTCATGATGCATCCCGGTACACTGGTGTTGTTCAGAGGAAGAAATTCAATGCATCGGGTGACACCGGTTGAAGGGGACACAACTCGAATGCTTGTTGTTCTTGCCTATAATTCTGAGCCTGGAATAGCGCTTTCGGAATCTGCGAGCAGAACTTTTTACGGCAGGTATTTGCCTCATTAGAGCTAGCAAGTGTGTTGCGCACACATGGTAGGTGGCCTCTGTCGCTTACCAGCCCTACGCAGAGACGGAATTGATGAGTGGCGATCTTTAGTCTTCCGGGCGCTTTTAAATCCACCAGCTTACTCTGCCTGCGAAACACTTCGAATTAGCTGTGCCATAGATTCTGCAACCCCGGCTTTGTGTGGGTGGGCGCTGCTGAGTATCAGTTGTATTGCTGTGCTGCCTCCATAGATATTGGCAACGGAATCTACCTCTGCACCCTGATCAATCAGTAATTGAGTCATTGCTACTGCATTTAACGGCGTAATCTGTCGATAGCTTTCTACACCGTTGGATCCGAGATAGTGCAATAAGGTGGCTTTATGACCATACTGCGAGCGTTGCTTCAGTATGGCAGGTGTGTCCTCGACAGTGCTGGTTAAAGACCTAATATCGCCAGACAACATTGTATCGACAGCAGATTCAAATTGCAGATCAAAGTTGCTGGAGCTGTTTTTTTTAACTTCAGTCCAGTCTGTAAATCCATGCTCTGCGGCTATTGTTTGTCTGGCATCGTCAATGCTCAGCGGGTATGCCAAAATCTGCTCTGTGGATTTTCCAATCAGGGGTTTAAACCAACAGGCTAAATGGAATTTTACAGCTTTGTTACCGCTTTGATGTGCGTCTAGTATATTTGTTGCCTGCAAATCCAGAAATTCGCCAACACTAGTGTCTGCCTTATCCATCGTAAGCGTAGTCTGATGTATGGTGCGTACCTGTTTAATGATGTCGTCAATATAAACATGCTGCATCGTGATTCGCCGGGCGGTTTGAGTTGGGTATTTGCAGCATACCGCAATTGGTTGCAGCCGTGCTTTCTACAGACAGTTGTTATTTTTACTGAATTACCGCACCATCGCGTCCTATGAATTCCCGAATATATACCTACGCAATTTTTGGCGTTTTTTTTATTGAGTCTGCAGTACTCGGTACCTGGATTCCAAGAATTCCCGACATTAAAGAAAAGCTCGGGCTCAGTGATGGTGATTTAGGGCTGAGCTTGCTGGCTTTGCCGCTCGGTACGCTTCTCGGTTTATTTGTGGCAGCTCATATCATCGAAAAACTCGGTGGCTTAAGAAGAGCGTGCCAGGTGTTCCTGCCACTCTGGGCAATGTCTTTTATTATGCCGGCGCTGGCACCTTCGCAACTGGCGTTGAGCTGCGTGTTGTTATTGTGCGGATTAACTATCGGACTGGTCGAGGTGGCAATGAACACCGAGGCTGACAGAATAGAGCGCTACTACAAAAATAAAATCATGTCACGCTGCCATGGATTCTGGAGTCTCGGATCAATGGCAGGAGCATTGGCAGGCGGTTTTATTGCACAATTTGGAATCTCTGTAGAGCTGCATTTTTTGGTGGTGATGCCATTGTTGGCTGTTGCCGGTTTTTACATCGCATCCCGCTTGCCGGTGTTGCGTAACAAAGTCAGTGACAATAA
>CAZYRP010000180.1:0-11528 GCA_964649465.1 uncultured Granulosicoccaceae bacterium
ATCTGGTTTTCTACCACGGCATTCTGGGTACTGAAAATAGCCATTGGCTGGGCCGCCTGGGAACTGTCGCACTCAGTATTCTGGACCGGGTTTGTTGCTGCCTGTTACCTGTTGCCGGCGTTTGTGTTATCTCCGTTGTTTGGTGTGCTAGCCGACCGAATACGCTTAAAGCACGGCGTGCAAACTGTGGTCGTTGCTCAAACGATTGTCGCGCTTGCCATGAGTGCAGGTATTGCAGCAGATTTGTTAAATGTACAGCTACTGGCTTTTATGTCTTTGCTGCACGGGCTTATATCTGCAGCTTATCATCCGATGCGTTTAACGGTAGTCGGACGGCTGGTCGTTCGATCACAGATAGCCGCTGCAGCAGGATTGGCATCGATCGCCTTTAATACTGCAAGAGTGCTTGGGCCTGCGCTGGCCGGAGTACTGCTGGCGCACTATGGCACTGCCATTACTTTAGCCGTGGGTTCGTTTTTGTATTTACCGTTTCTGGTGCTGTTTAGTCTGGTTACATTGCGCACCCGGGTGCGGGTAACCAGACCATGGCTCAGTGAGTTGCTTAGTGGCTTGCGCTATGCACGACAGTTACCGGTGATGCTGCCGGTGATTGTCATGAGCTTTTTGAATGGCGTAGTAGGGCGCGCACTGTTTGAACTGCTGCCAGCTATTTCGGGCGATGTGCTGAACGCCGGGGCGCGCGGTCTGGCCATATTGACTGCCGCGTCGGGCGCCGGTGCTGTGGTAGCAGGTTTCGCAATAGCGCGCTTTGATTTGAGTGTATCGCGGCGAATACTGGCGCTGGCTTTGAGTGTGGCGCTTAGTTGTATTGCTGTGTTGTCAACTGGAATTACAGATAAATTGTTGCTGGCTGCAGGCTTTTGCGCTGTCGCCGGATTCAGCGCGTCGTATGCCGGTATAACCTCGCAATCGATTTTGCAAATATCGCTGGAAGATGAATACCGGGGCCGTGTGATGAGCTTATGGACAACAGTTAGTTTTGGTGCGCCTGCTATAGGGGCGTTATTAATGGGAGCGATTGGTGACATATTGGGAACTGGCACTTCGGTCGCTGTGATAGCGTCCATTGGTTTGCTGGCTACCATTGTATTAGTGCCGCGCTATCGCAACTGGAGTTTGAGTAAGTGAAGCCTCTTTGCTCTGGTACAACAAACTTAACCAGACTATCGCAGTCGATTGTAAACGGTGAATTTGTCATGAATTTTCGGACCGATGCGTTAACATTTTAAGCAACCAATTCTTTGGCGACACGGCAAAGAAATCCCTGTTACTTTGTTGTTGATGGTGGTAACCCACCACGCAGCAGCGATATCTATTTGGTGGATGCTCAGAGGTTATGGGATTTTCGTCTGGCAATAAATCAATCATACTACGAGCGATATCAAACACCTGCAGCAACAGTGGTATACTCATAAAAAAACGATCAGCTACAATTTAAGCAACAATACTATCCAGGCAATAGGTCACGAGCTCGCATAACATCAGGCGCGTTCAGAAGTTCGTTTTACTCGCACGCTGTGATCCTCGTGGCCAATTTCATTCCAACTATGTACAGCAGAATCTCCAACTGAAGTGTTGTAACGAAACAAATGGAAGTCATTAAGTCCAAAAATAAGACAGAGGTTAGTGCAGAGCGACGGTTCAGGTCGCTTGTTGATACCGCAATCGATGCAATCGTCATTCTGGATCTGGATACAGGCCTGTTTGTCGAAGAAGCAAACCCAAGTGCCGAAGCTCTGTTTGGGCTCTCCAGGGACGAATTGTTAGGGCACTATGGTCCACAACACCTTAGCCCGGAATTTCAGCCAGATGGCGAGCGCTCGATAGACCGGATTACCGCTGTAACTCAAAACGCCCTCACTGGCATGGTGTTGTCGTTCGAGTGGATGCACCAGAACGTACGCGGGGTTCACGTGCCATGCCACATTACATTGAGTCGCTTTCCAGACCCCGAACGGCACCTCATCCGAGCCAGTATCGTCGACCTTACGGAACGCAAGCTGGAGGAGACAGCACGGTTAAAATTAGAGACACAATTGGCCCAGATTCAAAAATTCGAATCCATCGGGCAATTGACAGGCGGTGTTGCTCATGACTTCAATAATCTGCTAAACATAATCATGGTCAATCTCGAGCTATTGGCTCTTAAGGTTGATCCGGATGAAGAAACAAGTGATTTAATTAACGCCGCCCTTGAAGCAACAATTAAAGGAGCAACACTCACGAAGTCAATGCTCTCATATGCTCGCCGAGCACCACTACAACCAACAGTTATCAAATTATCCAGTGTAGTCCATAGCATGGAAACCCTGTTTTCACGGACGATTCCAGCCAATATATCCATTGATACAACGGTGGTGGATGAAAAATCAGTTAATGCAGACACCTCAGGAATTGAAAGCGCACTGTTGAATCTCGTTTTAAATGCTCGGGATGCGATGCCGCAAGGGGGTAAACTGAAGATAACCGTAAGTACCACTGAAATTACCGAAGAATCCGACGAACCGGAAGCGATCACAGGCCACTATGTTGTTCTCTGTGTCAGTGATTCTGGAGCTGGCATTTCCGCAGTCGACATGAGCAAAGTATTTGATCCGTTTTACTCAACTAAATCTGCAGCAGGAAATAGTGGATTAGGCTTGTCAACAGTACTTGGATTTATGAAGCAGTCTGGCGGCACTGTACAAATCAAAAGCGAGAAAGACATTGGAACAGAGGTGCGTTTGTTTTTTCCTGCAAGCGATGATAACGAAGATCAGTCAAAAACCTTTGTTACTGCAGCACAAAGCAACTTGAAAGCGGCGCGCATATTGGTTGCAGAAGATCAGGCAGAAGTTCGCAATGTTATTCGTAAAGCACTTGAACTCTGCGGCCACGATGTCGTTACAGCAATTAACGGTGACGAAGCATTGGAAATTTACACCGAAGCCTCTGGAATAGAATTACTAATAACAGATATCGTAATGCCCGGGGCAATGCAAGGCTCTAGTCTTGCCGAGCATCTTCGTGATATCACACCCGATCTGCCAGTCATTTTTATATCGGGTTACACCCCTGATGTGGAAAACTCAATAATGAAGAATGGCAAAAAAGACACCCGCTTGACGAAACCCTTTTCAATGACAGAGCTTGAAAAAGCTGTTAACGAGGCTCTTGAGCCATAGCAAGATACTAGTTTAAACGTTCGTAAGTTATAAGCTCGCCAGGCATCATTCCAGCCGATTCGTCAGTTAGTAACATGAGATACCATCGACACAGGGCATTAGTGTTCACACGGACAGAGCATGGTCCACAGCCTGTGTCCAATATCAACAATAAAGATGTTGAGTATCCAGTCGTTTTCCACCAACTCTGCATTTGTCTTCATTTTCATACAATCACCTGGCGGGACCGGTACCGTCAAAAGGAGGCGTTCCTTTATCGATCCGACTGACGTACTATCAATTCATCTTCAAAACTAATAATGAGGCGTAAATATGGGACTGCAAAGACTTCATCATGTCGCTTATCGTTGTATAGATGCTCAGGAAACAAAAGAGTTTTATACAGGTTTTCTCGACCTTGAATTCACTATTGCGATCGCAGAGAACAAAGTTCCGTCAACGGGTGAATGGTCACCACACATTCATATTTTCTTTCAAATGGAAGATGGCAGTTCTGTAGCTTTCTTCGAATTGCCAGAGGACGATGGCGGCATGCGCGATCAGACAACACCGGAATGGGTACAACACCTGGCGCTTGAGGTTGCAGATATGGAAACACTGCACAGCTACAAGAAAAGGCTCGAAGAAGGTGGCATTGAAGTTATAGGACCGACAGATCACAAGATTTGTCAGTCAATTTATTTTTTCGATCCAAATGGACACCGACTGGAACTGGCGGTTAATACCATCACACCGGATCTTGGCGATAAATTGAAA
Source organism: uncultured Granulosicoccaceae bacterium (assembly GCA_964649465.1). Lineage (GTDB taxonomy): Bacteria > Pseudomonadota > Gammaproteobacteria > Granulosicoccales > Granulosicoccaceae. The sequence goes on from CAZYRP010000180.1 coordinate 3,942, forward strand.
GCAAAATCTGAACTGCTCCTTGCGGAGTGGTCAAAAACTAAACGTGCACCCGATGTCGATACGGATATGCATGGCAATTAAACCGCAACGGCAAATTAAATGACCGGTGCGTTTGAGGTTATACGTGAGCCTGTCATTGTAGCGTTTGAAGAAACCGCGGCATTTACCGAAACCTATGGCTTCACTGGCAGCCAGGGTAAAGTGTTTCTTGAAGGGCAGCGACTAATACCACAAGCCGCGCCATCAGCCTTATCGGCGGAAACGGTACTGGTGTTTATGCATCCCGCGTCAACCTTAAATATGATGCCATTACCTGTAGCGCTGGCTTCTGCAGGGCATCACGTGATGTGTTGTGCTTCTCGCTATGCTAAAAATGACACCGCTTTGATCATGGAAAAAGTAGTTGCCGATCTTGGTGCGTACGTCAGGCATTTACGCGAGGAGTTGAACTATAAACAAGTCATTTTAGTGGGCTGGAGTGGAGGCGGATCCCTTGCCTGCTACTATCAGTCACAGGCAGAAAATCCAACGGTGACTCAAACTCCGGCAGGTGATGCATACGATCTGACTCGTGCTAATTTGTTACCCGCTGATGCATTGATGTTTGTAGCAGCTCATACTGGCCGTGCCCGCATTTTGTCTGAATGGATTGACCCTTCTGTTCGCGATGAGTTAAATCCCGATGATCGCGATGCACGTTTTGATCTCTATGGAGATCACCCGGATGCACAACCACCCTACAGTGCAGATTATGTAAAAGCTTTTCGTAACTTGCAGCTGGCCCGTGTCAGACGTATCACTGAACGCGCTAACGAGATGCTCAGCGAATTGCGAACCCGCGGTGGTGCTGAAAACGAGCGGCCGTTTATGGTACATCGGACCATGGCTGATCCGCGATTCCTCGACAACACACTCGAACCCAATGATCGAAAACCGAACTGGTGTTATCTCGGTGTTCCCGAAACAGTTAACAGCGGACCGGTCGGACTGGCGCGATTCTCCACACTTCGGGCATGGATGTCACAGTGGTCCGTTGATGATTCCAAAGCTGATGCCGAGCTCTGTGTGTCTAACATATCCGCTCCGATACTTTTCATTGAGAACGGTGCTGATGACGCTGTACCTGTCTGCCATCCCGGATGTGTGTTCGACGCTGCTACCACTACCAACAAGCAATTTCATAAGATTGAAGGTGCCACGCACTATTACCGCGAACAGCCTGAACATCAGCGCGCTGCCTTGGAGCTGATAGAGAAGTGGATCAGGGGATTATCTGGTTAAACCAGGTGCGAAAATTCCTGGTAACGTTGTATACCAATAACTATATACACAAGCACAAACCAACCCGAGCAATCACTAGGAGACAACGGCCAGACTCTGGCAATTGGACGCTTATGAATGCGATAACCTGCTTTTCCTGCGGCTTGAATCACCGGTAGTTCTGAATCAGCGAGCAGCACTACAATACTATCCACTACATGAAAGCGGTTTTGACGCTACCACTGCAAAAGGTTCACAGTGACGTGACGGCAATCTACAAGCACACCACACGTAGTTGATGTTACAACATATGGTGGATAGTCATGATTACAGAGTTGGTTTCTTTACTGGTTAAATTAAGCAATTTGGCGGATGGTCAGCTGGTCAAGTACACAGAGATTCAGCGCTCGACATCCCTCAAGCTGCGAATGTAGAATCATTCCAGAGAGGTGCCGTTGGGTGACAGAGTGCCGTTCGAAGCGATATGTATGAGCACACTGCTGCAGTCTTTTTCCGGTGTAGATTGTTAACAGGTTCTCGAGTTGATTTTCTTAAGACACAACGCAAAAAGAACGTGGATCACACAAACTAAAACTGCAAAATGAAACACAGAGGATGATGGAGAACGAATGCTATCGGATAGCATAAAAACGCAGGCATGTGCAGCGTCAGTAAGTTTCAGCACAGACGCAAATGATGCGCTACCACGAAGTAAATTTGGGAATGCTCGTATGTCAGGCGAAGAGATTGCCAATGGCCGGATCACGGAACACTACGGTGGTCAGCGGGCTTCAACCGGCTTATTTTGCATCGCCTTATTTTGTATCACCTTAGTTTATATCACTAGTGAGGCTGTAGCGCCTCGGCCAGAGGTTTGAAGAAGTCAATGCAGCCGGAATCCAGCGCCGGGTTACAAAGTGGCCCTATACTTTCAGCTGTCGGGTTCGCAGCGAGTGAATTTTTAAGATCAACCGACTGGAAAAATGCACTCGACGATACTTTGGAACAACTCGGCAAGGCTGTCCATGCCAATCGAGCTTACTACTTTGAAAACAGTGTTAGTGACGATGGTGACGTACTAACCAGTCAGATCGCCGAATGGGTGGCCCCGGGCATCTCCAGGCAGATCGACAATAGTGAGCTACAAAATGTGCCGTATATCGATGCAGGCGTAGGGCGCTGGCTCGAATTGATGCGTAAACGCCAACCAATACACGGACTGGTTGAAGACTTTCCTGAATCAGAGCAGGACATTCTGAAACCCCAGGGTATTCGTTCGCTGGTCACCATGCCGGTATTTTCTAATAACAACTTTGTTGGGTTTCTCGGCTTCGATGACTGTGAATACTTGCGTCAATGGGAGACATCTGAATTTGACGCATTGTTTGCCGCAGCGACGGCCCTCGGTGCGGCGATAGAACGACAGAGACTTGAGGATCAATTACGATTCTCACAAAAAATGGACGCGATTGGCAACCTGGCATCGGGCATTGCTCATGACTTTAACAACATGCTGCAAGTTATTGTCAGTCTGGCGCATATTGCCAAGAGCAAGATTGATCAAGACCACACGGTACAGGAGGAATTAGACGAGATCATCAAAGCGAGTGACCGCTCTGAAGCCCTGACGCGGCAACTGTTGGTTTTTTCCAGCAAGCAGGACACCAAACACCAGGTGGTAGACGTGGCTGAAGCATGCGAATCTGTGAGAACAATGATTCGCCCCATTCTAAGCAACTCAATTGAGTTCTCGTTGAATGTTATCAAACCCTCTCCGACCATTTTTGCCAATGCAGGTCTGTTCATCCAGGTGTTAATGAATCTGTGTTTGAACGCACGCGATGCAATGCCGGACGGAGGCAGGCTCGAAATAAATTGCAACACAGTTGAATTAGACCAACTGGCCATCAGTCCGGAAAGCAATGCATTGCCCGGCAAATTCGCATGCGTCACTGTGCAAGACACCGGTAGCGGAGTGACGGCCAAAGACGGAGAAAATATATTCGAGCCATTTTTTACCACAAAAGAACCAGGGGCAGGTACGGGACTGGGGTTGTCAGTTGCCTACGGTATTATCAGACAGTGCGACGGTTTTATTAAGGTAAATAGTAGCGTTGGGGCAGGGACCACGTTTTCGATTTATGTTCCACTCACAGAAAAAAAGGCAAGTCAGTCTTATCAAAGCCATATCAAGCCCGGAACAGAAACAGTTCTGGTTGTTGACGACGAACCGATGGTTTTACACTCAACCTCGCTATTGCTGCAAACGGCGGGATACCACATGTTGACTGCTGATAATGGATTGGACGGACTCCGAACCTTCGAGGCACATCATGAACAGATAGATCTGATAATTACGGACTCATCAATGCCCGGTATGAAGGGTGCAGAGTTATTGCAGGCAGCGCTGCAAATTAATCCGGACGTCAAAGCCATTTTGCTTAGCGGTTATATTGCAGATTTACCGGATTCGCTCGCTAAACTTGAGCATATTTCATTTCTTCCGAAGCCGGTGCAGCCGGATAAACTGGAGGAAGCCATTAGAGAACTACTCGATTAGCATTACTGGTTATCGCTTACGCTATCTCCTCATGAAGTTGTTTGGAGTCGTTCCACTGTTTGGGAGACTGCCCGTACATGCGTTTAAACTCACGACTGAATTGAGAGCTGCTCACGTAGCCGACTTCCATGGCTGCTTCACTCACTGTCATTCCCCCGGCGATCTTCATGGCTGCCTTGTTTAACCGCATAGACTTCACAAACTGAATAGGCGACATCGTCGTAACCTGCTTGAATTTGCGATGAAACACAGCCCGGCTCATACCCACGTGTGCAGCCATGTCCTCGATAGTAACGGCTTCGTCAAGGCGGAGAGACAAATACTCAATTGCCCTGGGAATTTCATTGCCCACTCCAAATGCTCGCCTGGCGGAAGCCCCGGCATCCCCTTTCAATATTGTGTAATACAACTCCCTTAGCCGAGCGTTTCCGAGTACTGCCGTATCTGCTGGGCTATCACCCAATTGGAGAAGTCGTAATAGTGCCTCTGTAAATGCGTCGTCCCAACGAGCAAGTGCGAGCCCTTGAGGGAGTGACTCCCCTTTGGGTTTTCGGATGGTACCGGAGACGCTTTCCATTTCAATTGCCAGTTCGGTCATCACTCTCGTTTCCAAAGAGACAATCACTCCAAGCAGGGGATTTTGTGGCGAGGCATTTGGTGTGCCTGCCTCGACCGGCAACGGCATGGTGCAGCACATATATCGATTGCTGCTGTAGACGAATTTTTTACCATCCAATATTGCTTCTTTCGATCCATTCACGATGGCAATAACAGAAGGCTCATAAATCGCTGGCGCACAGCGGATAGGATCGCAAACTCGAAAAACCTGTACCCCCTTTATCCCGGTATCCGAGAGGTGATCTTCGCTGGCTCTGCTCTCGATGAGTTGCTTTATACGTTGTTTGCTCATGCCGTCAACGTAGCACCACAAAATGGAAAGAACAACTGCATCGATACAAATAGGCAAGTATTAGCGATTATTCCGCGTAGTTTTGCCTGTACTCAACAGCTATCGTATATCTAACGTTAAACAACCTTCGCGCAAATATGGAATCTGCCACCGCTGGCAGGCGCAGAAAATTAAATAACAGAGCAGGAACACTACAATGACGAACAAAGCATTTGGACCCAAAGGCTGGACCCCGGAACGCCTCGGCTCCCTTACCGGCAAGACCTACATTATTACCGGCGCAAACGCAGGTGCAGGATTTGAGGCCAGCCGAATTCTTCTATCCAAAGGCGCTAAAGTCGTCATGCTAAACCGCAACATGGAAAAGTCGACTGCTGCTGTCGCGAAGCTAAAGCAGGAATTTGGCGAGGACGCCGACGTGGCTTTCGTTGTCATGGACCTCTCGGTGCTAGCGAGTGTGCGGGAAGCCGCAGCCGAAGTGATGAAAACGGTACCGCAGATCGATGCGCTAATCTGTAACGCGGCTATCGCGCAGGTGCCGACGCAGAAGCTAACCATAGACGGATTTGAAAGTCAGCTAGGCACAAACCATTACGGTCATTTTGTCCTATGTGGAATGCTCTACAAACGCATCGAAGAATCAATTGGCCGTATCGTTGTGGTCGCAAGCCTTGGCTACAAGCTGGGACTGAGAACAATCCAGTTCGACGATATGAACTGGGACAAGAAGTACAGCGCCAACCCCGCATACAGCCAAAGTAAACTTGCTCAGATGATGTTTGCCTACGAGCTGCAAGATAAGGTCAAAGCGGTAAGCGGGAAAGTGGAAGTCTATGTTTGTCATCCCGGGTCATCCGCAACTTCGCTTATCAGCACTAGTGGCGGCCTTGTGACCAGGTTTGTGTGGTGGCTCATGACCAAATCACCGCTGGTACAAACAGCCGAAAAAGGTGCATATCCGGAGGTCATGTGCGCGACCGAAGATGGCCTGGAGCAGCGAGCGCTATACGGTCCCACCGGTCGCATGGGGATGGTCGGTCCGGTCGGCAAAGGCGAACTGGAGCCTTACGCATACGACAAGGCCACCATGGACAAGCTGTGGAGCCGATCGGAAAAGGAAACAGAGTTCAAGTGGGATATCTAATAAACCGGCCAAACAGAAGACGTCAGCATGATTGAAAGCAGCTTGATTATTAGACTGATTGGCGTTGCACTTATAATTGTCGGTGTAGCGCTGGTTTGGAATCCTGAAATTGTCAGCAACAAACCAATCCCCAGCGATGCGTTTAAAGCCACAGAAAGAAGGATATGGTGGGGATTATTCATAGGTTTCGGTACCTTGCTTTTGTTCCATCACCAGCTGCTGCCCTTGATGCCGACAATAGCGGCCACCGGCTCAGCGCTTCTTTTTGGATTGTTGGTCGCACGGCTGATCGGGGTAATGCTGGACGGTTCGGTACTAAAACAATGGATAAACGTTGGAATTGAACTTGTTATTCTGGTGCCATTGGTGTGGTGGTACCTGCGGGTGCGCACATAACAAAAGCGTCTCTCAACCCACCTTATACTCGCCACTGTTAAAGAGCTACCCGTACAGGACTAAAGTTGATCCTGCTCTGCAGGAGTAAAGCTGCATATATTAGTGACATTCATCTCGTGTGACTTAATCCCGCACCGAGTCTCCGCGCGCTATATCTTCAAAAGCACAATACAAACTACTTCGGTAGTCATTTGCTCCAGATCTGTACAACAGACTCAAGCAAAAGCCTGTGATTTATTTACCGTGGAACTTAGAACGCACCATTGCCACGGTTTGAATCTCATTTGATGCGGCAACAACGCTCGTGCCCAATCAATTTCCCAGGCAATAACTCGCCCACTAACTTTGTAAGTCTGCCAGGAATGTGGATGATGCAAGAGTTATTGATGAGTCGATATCGACCACAGCGTCTTCGGTAAAAGCCAATGCAAAATACAATACTTACATAAATGTAGGTACTTGCAGATTTAGACGTAACAATGCATTCTGGAAAGCATACAATCCCCAAAGATCACGCTAAAAATTTGTAAGAATTTCAGCGTTGAAGAAGACAGCGAATTGAGTGTTGACGATGACGTATGCATTATAGAAACCAATGAGTAATTTTTTTGTACTCCAAAATCACTTGCATCCCATCTCAGGCGAACGGATAAAAAATGAAACTAACCTCACGTGCCGAGGCAATGTTAGCTGGCGAATTTGGCCTGGCTCGCAAATGGGCCGTAGAACATCAGATACAAGTTGGCCGAATGTTCGACGCCGCAGACATGGTTGAAGTCAGTCAGGCGCACATGATGGCAGACCCTGAATCTACCGGGGTTGCAGGCGTTGAGCTAGTGGAAAAGTTCGCAGCACTACCAATGGACCAGCGCCTGGTAGAGATACCGATGATCACCGACCCTCGTGGCGTTGACCTCGATTATTACGATCCTCTTGGCCAAACCGAAGAGATGGCTAACCTTGAACGACGGTTTATTGCGGCCTGTCGTGCAATGGGTATTGTGATGACCAACACCTGTATTAACTATCAAACCGTTATGCCACCGGTACGCGGTGATCACGTCGCCTACGGCGACACCGGTGTAGTTATCTATTCAAATAGCTTTTGTGGGGCTCGTTCCAACTTTGAAGGTGGACCATCAGCGCTGGCAGCAGGTTTAACAGGTCTTACCCCGCGTTACGGCTTGCATTTGGATCAAAACCGCGTGGCAACAAAACGATTTGTCGTAGAACAAACTCCCGCCGAGTTAACAGAGTGGGGCGTGCTGGGCGCTGTAATCGGGCGGCGGGCAGGATCTTATTGGGAAGTACCGGTTA
>CAZYRP010000181.1:0-11219 GCA_964649465.1 uncultured Granulosicoccaceae bacterium
GCGGGATCGGCTCGCCATCGCTCACCACCCCGTCGATTGCGAACAAGCAGTGGCTGCCCGGCACAGGCTTTAAGATTTGGCTGAGCTGAAATATCCAGCAACCAGTTCAGCTCTGTGATGGCCAGTGGTGCACTGGTGTCATCCCACTGATATTCAAAATCCGGCAGCGGCTCAAAGCTGTTTCTCTCACCAATGAAAAGCAGATCCTGATAGCGCGCTATTTGAGCACCACCAAAATTAATCCTGCCAAGACTCGCATCGTCCGTAATAACGAGATCATTCAATATCTGCTGCAGCTGAATGGTTGAAGGAGTTTGAAACCCGTGCTGAGCGATCCAGTACCGCAGCAGGTTCTTTTTCCGCACATCCGACAGCGTCTGCAGATATGTAATCGACAATAGAGCTGCGTTACTCCCGCTGGAATCTACACACGTGCCGGTGTCTACCCTTGTGTTGGCATCTATACCAGCGTCGGCACATGAACCTGCAAAATCCAGCTTTGCGAGGTCTTGCAGCAACTCCATGGTCTCAGCACAATGCGACGCACTGCGGGATAAATTAGAAATCACGTGCGGCCAGCGCTGCTCTGCTACAGGCAGCAAATTGTTTCTTACATAATTGCGGTCGTAGCGCAGTTCGGCATTACTCGGATCTTCACACCAGCGAAGTCCATAATCTTCTGCGTAGCCCAATATTTCAGCGCGTGTGCTGCGCAGCAACGGACGCAGCAGATAGCCGCCGCCAAACTCGCAAAGCGCGGGCATAGATGCGAGGCCATGCACACCGGCACCACGGAACGCCTGTAATAACAGGGTCTCGGCCTGGTCATCAGCGTGATGCGCCGTACACAAGTATTCTTCGGGTTGCAGCTTACAGCGCAGCGCAGCATAACGCGCATCGCGAGCTGCTGCCTCGGGGCTTAGCCCCGATTCCAGATCAACGCTTACCTGCACACTTGCAAAAGGCACACTCAGTTCTGTGCACAAAGAAGCGCAGAATTCGCTCCATTGAGCACTTTGCTGCTGCAGGCCATGATCAACATAGATTGCCCTGACTGCAACCGGATATTGATTTCTTAAGCTGCTCGCAAGAGAAAGCAGTACAACCGAGTCAACGCCACCGCTCAGCGCGATTAGCAGGGAGGTTTTTTTTGCATCAGACGCAGATGGCAAATCGTCCGCAGGTCGATTGGATTCGGTATCTATAGACGCATCGATACGTGTCAGTCGATAAACCGAAGACTTAAAGCGCGCCTCAAGGGACGTGCTAAGGTCAGGATTCTTTGAACTCACCGAAGCTGCGCAGCCTTTCACTGCGGTGGCGAATTAAATCATCAAACAACATTGCAGACAGCTGACCGAGATCTTCAACCAGCGCTGCTTCAAGAGATTTAGCTATCTCGGTATGATCGCGATGCGCGCCACCAAGCGGTTCGTCAATAATACGATCAACCAGACCGAGATCTTTTAAGCGATCACTGGTAATACCCATGGCCTGTGCGGCGTCTGGCGCTTTATCGGCGCTTTTCCATAATATTGATGCGCAGCCTTCCGGCGAAATGACACTGTAGGTGCTGTACTGCAACATGTTCAGCCGATCACCAATACCGATCGCAAGCGCACCGCCTGAACCGCCCTCCCCAATCACAGTGCAAATTATCGGTGTGCGCAGGTCCGCCATGGTGATCAGGTTGCGTGCTATGGCCTCACTTTGACCACGTTCTTCTGCACCAATTCCCGGGTAGGCTCCGGGTGTGTCGATCAGTGTAATCAGTGGCAGGTGAAACTTCTCGGCAAACTTCATAACGCGCAGCGCTTTGCGATAACCCTCGGGCTTTGGCATACCAAAATTGTGATGCAGATTACCTTTGGTATCGCGGCCTTTTTGATGGCCAATGATCGCCACTGCCTGACCTCGTAACCTGCCAACACCGGTGATAATTGCCGGGTCGTCTGCGAATGCTCTGTCTCCATGCATTTCTTCGAACTCGGTGAAGATTGCTTCGATGTAGTCCAGAGTGAACGGTCGGTTCGGGTGTCTTGCTACCTGTGATACCTGCCACGGGTCGAGCTTGGCAAAGATAGATTCAGTCAGCTTGTTGCATTTGGTCTGCAGTACAGAAATTTCTTCAGCAACATCAATATCAACATCGTCGGTAGCGCTACTCAGCTCTTCGATTTTAGCCTGAAGATCTGCGATAGGTTGTTCAAACGCCAAATAGCTGGGATTCATTATTGTGCCGGTAGAGCTCAGTATTGATGATCGTATCAGGTAACTAACATGGCAGATTTCATCTTTCTATATAGATCGATGAACACCTCAATCTACCACCACATGACTCAAGTATACCAAAACAGTCGCCATCAAACGCGACTGCCGATGCCCGCACAAGAACAAATTAGCGCTTGTTAATACACCAGATCGACATCACTGACACCGGCAGTTCGGTTCAGCGATTCAAGCAGTTGCGGAGACGGGTTGATATGCCACTCCTCACCGAGCCTGATCCTGGCTGTGGCTTTATCATTGGTGTAGTCGATCGCAACCGGCAGTCGTCCACCGCTGCGATGCGACGCCAGCGCCAACTGTATATCCGCCAGTGACTCATCATTGCCACCGTCCCACGTCAACAACAGCAAACGCGCAAAACGCTCGCGAGCATCCTCGATGGAGTAGATCTGTCGAGCCCTGATACTGAAGCCACCACTGAACTGATCAATTCCAAGCCCGCCATCGATAACCACCATCGCATCCTGAGACAGCTTGTGCCCGTCAGTTTCCAGAAGCTCACCCGTGACAACCACATCTACTTTGGCGGTACAGTCATCGAGGGTTGCGGTCATAATTTTACTACCACGATTGGTCGCTCTGATCCGCAAGTCAGTGATCAGACCGGCAACAACCGCATCAACGGTTGCCCTGCTGGCACGGCCATTGTTGCTACCATTACCGGAGGTCGACGCACCGCCACCGGGTACCCGCGCGCACTGATCAACCAGTCGACCGCTGGTTATTTTCGACAACTCAGGCAGGTAGGGTTCTATCGGGTGACCCGACAAAAACAACCCGGTCGATTTCCTTTCAAGGGACAACCGTTCGATTTCTGACCACGGCTCAACCGGCACCAGCTTAATATCAAGTTCCGGTCTATCGGCACTCTCACCGAACATATCAGACTGGCCACTTTGTTTGTCGCGTGCCTGCTGATTTGCTGCATTCAATGCAAGTGGTAAATTTGCCAACAGCGTGGCACGCCCCTGCCAGCGCTTTTCCTGCTCCGCATTCTCACGCTCTTCCTGCTTACTAACAGGAACAAGGGAATCGAGTGCACCGGCACGTATTAAGCCTTCAAGCACACTGCGACTGACATTGAGTTCTCCAATGCGCTGACACAAATCCAGCAGATTCTTAAACTTGCCACCGCTCTCGCGCTCTTCAAGCATTTTGCCAATGACGCTTTCACCAACACCTTTTATTGCTGCAAGTCCATAGCGCACGGTCTTTTTATCAACCGGTGTAAAGCCTGTTTCAGAGTAATTGATTTCCGGTGGTAACAGCTTGCAATCGTACTGCTGCAGATCTTCAACTGTTCTTACTACTTTCTCGGTAGCGTCCATATCGGCAGTGAGTACAGCACTGTAAAACTCTGCCGGGTAATGACATTTGAGCCAGGCAGTCTGATAAGACAACACGGCATAGGCTACCGAGTGCGATTTATTAAATCCGTAGCCAGCAAATTTTTCTACCAGGTCAAAAATGTTTTTTGACAGATGTTCCGCAATGCCGTTGTTACTACAGCCTTCGGTAAATACACTGCGTTGCTTGGCCATCTCCTCGGGCTTCTTTTTACCCATTGCGCGACGCAACACATCAGCACCACCCAGGGTATAGCCTGCGAGTACCTGGCCAATCTGCATGACCTGCTCCTGATAAACAATCACACCGTAGGTTGATTCGAGTATCGGCTTCAGACTTTCATGTTGATAATCCGGGTGCGGGTAGGAAACTTCTTCAATGCCATTTTTACGATTGATAAAATCATCCAGCATGCCGGAGCTCATTGGCCCCGGACGATAGAGCGCCACCAGCGCTACAATCTCATCAAAGCAATCAGGCTTAAGCCTTGCGATCAGCTTTTTCATGCCACCGGATTCAAGCTGGAATACACCCGTGGTGTTGGCTGCCTGCAGTAAAAGATAAGTATCTTTATCGGTATAGCTAAGCTTCTCCAGATCAAGTTGTTTATCGGATTCCCGATTTTTATTGATCATCTGTACCGCATTTTCAATGATTGTCAGCGTCCGCAGACCGAGGAAATCAAACTTCACCAACCCGACTGCCTCTGCATCATCTTTGTCGAACTGGGTTACCAGACTACTGCCATCAGCTTCACAATAGAGCGGTGTAAAGTCGGTCAGACGCGTAGGTGCGATCACCACGCCACCAGCGTGTTTACCCGCATTCCGTGGTAAACCTTCCAGTTGCAACGCCATGTCTATAACAGTGCGCGTTTCTTCTTCGTTTGCGTAAGCACGCTTTAAGTCTTCTGCAGTCTCAAGCGCGGTGGTGAGCGTAATACCAATATCCATCGGCACCATTTTCGACAGGCGATCCCCAAAACCATAAGGGTGACCCAAAACACGGGCAACATCTCGCACCACGGCTTTGGCGGCCATTGTGCCGTAAGTGATAATTTGCGAAACGCGATCACTACCGTATTTCTCACCAACGTACTGAATCACCAGGTCGCGTTTGTCCATACAGAAATCAATATCGAAATCCGGCATCGATACCCGCTCGGGATTAAGAAATCTCTCAAACAGCAGGTCGTAGGCAAGCGGATCAAGATCGGTAATACCAAGCACATAAGCCACCAGTGAGCCAGCACCGGATCCACGCCCCGGACCAACTGGCACATTGTTGTTGCGACTCCATTCGATGAAGTCGGCAACAATAAGGAAGTAGCCCGGAAACCCCATCTCAATGATCACGTCAAGCTCTCGATTCAGACGTGCATCATAGGGTTTGCGGGTTTCTGCAAAGTTATCAGCGCTGGTGTCGTAGAGGCGTGATAATCGGTCTTCAAGCCCCTCTTGAGAAAGCGACCTGAGATAGTCATTTTCATCCATGCCCTCAGGCACCGGGAAATCAGGCAGTCGGGGATCGCCGAGCGAGATATCAAGGTTGCAGCTCAAAGCTATCTGCACCGAGTTTTCGAGCGCTTGCGGAATGTCCGCAAACAGTGTTTCCATTTCAGATTCAGAACGAAGGTATTGCTGCTCGCTGTAGTTGCGCGGGCGTTTTGCATTGGTTACTTCGTATCCCTGCTGAATGCAGACACGAATCTCATGTGCTTCAAAGTCCGTTGGCTTTACAAACCTGACGTCATTGGTAGCCACCACCGGACAGGACATTCTGGCAGCCAGTGACAGCGCCGACTGAATGTAGCGTTCTTCATCGGGCCTGCCTGTGCGTTGCAACTCTATATAGAAGCGATCCGGGAACAACGTCATGAAACGCTTCAGCCGCTCAGACGCAAGTTCAGTATTTTCAGCTAGCAGCGCCTGCCCTATTTCACCGAGTCTGCCACCGGACAGTGCAATTAAACCTTCGGTATTATCTTTCAGCCAATCGACATGTACTGTTGCACCCTCTGTATCCTGACCTTCCTGATAGCTGCGAGATACCAGTTTGGTGAGGTTGAGATAACCCACCGGATTTTGCGCCAGCAACACCATAGGCGTTGTCTGTTCTGCATCTGTGACAACACGGGCATCTACACCAATAACAGGTTTGATACCACTTGCCATCGACGCACGGTAAAATTTGATCAGCGCAAACATATTGCTCTGATCTGTTAACGCGACTGATGGCATACCACTGGCTCTAACCGATTTCATCAGTGGCTTGATCCGAACAACACTGTCTACCAGTGAGAACTCGGTGTGTACTCGCAGGTGAACGAAGCGAGTCATAGCGGCACGTCAGCTGACATCAGTTAACCCGATCTGTAAACATTGCTTTACCGGAGAGAAGGATCGACGGTGTACGTCAAGCACACCATGCTTTTGCAATGCAGCAACGTGTGCCTTGGTCGGGTAGCCTTTGTTACTGTCAAAACCATAAACAGGATGCTTTAAATGCAGCTTGTGCATTGACAGATCGCGGGCGACTTTTGCAAGAATAGAGGCAGCGGAGATTTCCTGCACCAGCGCATCACCTTTCACAATTGCCTGACAATTACACTGCGTTACCGGGCAGCGATTACCGTCAATCATGCAGTGATCCGGCGTGGTGGATAATCCTTCAATAGCGCGCGACATTGCAAGCATTGAGGCATGCAGGATATTCAGTTGATCGATCTCCTCAACACTCGCCTCGGCAATACAATACGAGACTGCCCGTTCTTTTATTTGCGCTGCCAGCTCCTCCCGCCGATCTTCGGTCAGCACTTTGGAATCTGCCAGCCCGTCGACTCTGCGCTCAGGATCAAGAATTACTGCTGCAGCATAGACGCTTCCAGCCAAAGGTCCTCGCCCGGCTTCATCGACACCTGCAACCAGATACCGTTCACTGGAGCCCGAGCGATTAATAAACAGCTGATCAAATGACAATTGAGGTGCGCGCATTGTACTTCACATGTTCCTGAAAACGGCCGCAAACGTATTGAGCGCAGCACGTGCTTTGGGCGGGTAAAAAAATTCACCCGCAGCACACAATGATATCTGCTCAAGGGTCTGGCGGAAACCAAAATCCACCCTCACAAGATGACCATTTTGGGTTTTCAATGTATTGTGTACTTAACACTTATCGAGAATCACCATGACCCCCGATCAACACGACGCCCTGATTATCATTGACGTGCAAAACGACTTCTGCCCCGGCGGCGCACTTGCAGTTCCACTGGGTGAAGAGGTTGTGCCAGTGATCAATCGAATATCGCCACATTTTCAGACAACCGTGCTCACTCAGGACTGGCACCCGGAGGGACATGCATCCTTCGCAAGCTCTCACAACGCTGAGCCTTTTTCCACCACCACCTTAAGTTATGGCGAGCAGACTCTGTGGCCGGATCACTGTGTACAGGGAAGCGACGGTGCAATGTTCCACCCCGATTTACATTCGGACTGTGCTGCATTGGCAATACGCAAAGGCATGCACTTAAACATAGATTCGTATTCTGCGTTTTTTGAAAACGATAAATCGACAACAACAGGACTCACCGGGTACTTGCGACAGCTTGGAATCAAACGAGTCTTTTGCGCTGGACTGGCCTTTGACTTCTGTGTTCGCTTCACCGCGGAAGACGCGGTAAAAGAAAATTTCGAGACTGTGGTTATTGAAGATGCATGTCGCGCCATTGACATGGACAACAGTGCAGAGGCAGCAAGAGAGTCATTTAGACAGGCAGGGGTAACGATGATTCAAAGCGGTGTTTTACAACCAGCGTAGCAGCAGATTTAAAACACAGTTAAAAAATTTGTGAGAGGTTGGAGGCATATCAATGTTCTAACCCCACACAAAAAGAGAGCCCGCATAAGCGGGCCCGATTGGGGGTGAGATTTTGCTGTGTGTCAACGGAATATTTGTAATTTCCCGTGCCTCATCCACTGACTGATAGGTCGCGGATAATAAAAATCTAAACACACATTCGTTATCTAACACCTTTGGATATCCATGATATATGCCACGCCATCTATGGAAACGATCTCGCTGGGTGATTGTGTGTTACTGGTCACAACAATAGTGAGAACCGGTACGGACTTGAAACTGATCTGAAGCGTCCCTACATCTTTAGCGTGCACGAGACGCTGCCTGGCAGGTCCGAGCGCAATCTTTTAATTTTCATATTGCTTCCCAGGAGAATATGCATGAACGCTATAGATTTTACACCTTTATACCGCAGTACAGTTGGCTTTGACCGTCTGGCAAATTTGCTCGACTCAGCCCTTCAGCACAACCATGGCAATGGCTACCCGCCTTATAACATTGAGGCTACCGAAGATAATGAATACGCCATAACAGTCGCTGTTGCAGGATTTAGTGAGTCAGAGCTGGATATCCAGACAGAGCGCGGTGTGCTAACTATTCGTGGCGAAAAATCATCGTCCGAAAAAAATGAACGCAATTACCTGTATCAGGGAATTGCGAATCGAACTTTTGAACGCAAATTTCAGCTTGCAGATCATGTCAAAGTGATCGATGCGCAACTGGAGAATGGCATACTCACTATTGATCTGGTGAAAGAGATACCAGAAGCCATGCGACCGAAGAAAATTTCAATAGGCTCCAGGGCTTCTACCCTTGAATATCAGGAATCTGACAACAAGGATACTGTCGCGGCTTAACAGCCAGACTTTAATAGTGCAGGCAAACGCCTGAACGTCAAAGACAAAAGCCTGGCACGATTAAGTGCCAGGCTTTTTTTACTTAGACGACTTAACCAGACTCACTTTTCTTTGAGCCTGATTTTTCAGGGTCTACTTTTTTCCATTTCGAGCCTGATTAGCCTTCTGGCGCTCCGTCCAGTTGTAAGTACCGGCAATAATCTGCTTGGCACTTAACACCCATTCATCACGCTCAATGCGGTCTGCAAATCCGTCAAGCATATCTGAATACTTCGCGACATCGGCTTTCTTCCAGGCTGCGATGTCTTCAAAGTTATTTACACCGTCTTTGTTCAGCATCTTTTCAATCTTTGGCCCGATACCAAAGATAAGCTTCAGGTCGTCTTTACCATCTTTACGAGTAGTTTTTTTACCGTCGGCCGTAACTGCTGCCTTCTTTGGTGCTGCCTTCTTTTTAGGCTCCGCTTTCTTTGCCGGTTTTTTCTTATTCAGGGCTTCACGTGCTTTGCGACGCTCTTCCCAGTTATAAGTACCATTCAGAATTTCCTTAGCACTCAACACCCATTCATCACGTTCGATCCGGTCTGGAAAGCCATCAAGCATCTCTGCGTAACGTGCTACATCTGCTTTCTTCCACTTTGCGATATGCTCAAACTTGGTAACCCGCTTTCCATTGAGCATCTTCTCAATCTTCGGACCGATACCAAAGATAAGCTTTAGATCATCCTGCCCATCCTTGCGGGTAGTCTTTTTACCATCAGCAGTTAACGTTGGTTTGGCTTTTGGTTTTGGCTTGGCCTTGGGCCTTGCTTTCGCAACCGGCTTTGGCTTGGGCTTAGGTACACTTTTTAGCTTTTCAATCATCGCTTTCAGACGAGCGATTTCTTTATCACGCGAAGTGACATCTTTACCGTGCAACTTCTGCAAACTGGCAAGCTTTCTTTCAAGCTCTGATATTTGCTTAAGCTGTCGGGTTTTCGCATCGAGCTCGGTTTTAAGAGAACCGACTGACGCCTTCTGCGTAGAAACTTCTTTCTGCAGCTTGCTTATCTCTGCAAGTCTGCGCTTGGCTTGCGCCAGCTCAGCTTGCAGTGATTTTTTGGTTGACTCTGTTTCAGCCCGCTGACGAGTCGTATTCGCCTCGAGAGTTTTGACCGACTGACGGAGCTTATTCAGTTCTTTCTCGCGCTGACTGGCAACAGATTGCGAGTCTTTGACTTGCTTTTTGAGCGAGACCACGGACGCTTGCTGACTGTCGACATTCTTCTTCAGTAACAGCACCTGTTTGTCGAACTGACCGATCCTGGTATCACGTGTCCTGACTTCAGCCTTTAGAGACTCGGCCTGCTTAAGCCTTAGTCGCAAAGCATCGAGCTCAGATTTACGCCTGGTCTCCGAAATGTTGTAAGTCTCAGAGGCTTTGTCAGCAGATTTTTTCAGCGCATTAAGCCTTTTTTCAACGTCAGCAGCACTCTTTCGAACAACTGACATCTCGCTGTTTAACTTAGCTTTTTCAGCTTTTTGCGACGCCAGCAGCGCCTTGTAGTCGGCGTCACGCTTTTCAAGCTTTTGTTGCAGTGGCTCTAAGGCCCTGATGCGTTTTAGCAGATCTGCATTATCTGATGACCATTTTGCATTGGTGGTCTTGTGTTTTGCAACAAGCTCATCGTATGCAGTTTCTTTGGACGATAACTTCTGCTGCAGCGATTCCAATGCTTTTATGCGCTTTTGAAGATCTGCGTTTTCACCCGACCATTTGGCAGTAGCTTCTTTGTGCTTTCCTTCCAGATTCTGATATGCAGTTTCTTTCGATGCCAGCTTCTGCTGCAATGGCTCCAGTGCCCTGATGCGCTTTTGCAGATCTGCATTGTCACCTGACCATTTGGCAGTAGCTTGTTTATGTTTTCCTTCCAGATTCTCGTAGGCAGTTTCTTTCGATGACAGCTTCTGCTGCAACGGCTCTAATGCACTGATACGCTTTTGCAGATCTGCGTTATCACTCGACCATTTGGCACTGGCAGTTTTATGCTGTGCTTCGAGATTCTGGTAGTCAGTCTCTTTCGACGACAGCTTCTGCTGCAACGGCTCTAACGCACTGATACGCTTTTGCAAATCTGCGTTATCACTCGACCATTTGGCACTGGCAGTTTTATGTTGTGCTTCGAGATTCTGATATGCAGTTTCTTTAGACGACAACTTCTCCTGCAACGGCTCTAAAGCTCTGATGCGCTTTTGCAGATCTGCGTTTTCACCCGACCATTTGGCACTGGCGGTTTTATGCTGAGCTTCGAGATTCTGGTATTCAGTTTCTTTTGACGCCAGCGTGCGTTGCACCTGATCAAGTTCATTAGCTCGATTCTGTAGTGACGCCAACTCCTTTGACCATCTTGAGCTCGCGGATTCATGTTGCTCTTCAAGCACTTTGTAATCTCTTTCACGCATTGACAATCTCTGTTGCAATGGCTCAAGTTCTTTTACACGCTTGCGCAATTCCGCAATTTCTTCAGCTGACTTGGCACCGACGGCCTTGAGCTGTTCGCTCTGAGATTTAATTTCGTTTTCTTTGGCACTGAGCTTCTGTTGTAACGGTTCAAGTTCTTTTACCCGATCCTGCAGTGCAGAATGCTCCGATGCCCATTTGGCACTGGCATTCTTATGCTGTTCATCAAGCGACTTAACTTCGCTTTCTTTGGCACTTAGTTTCTGCTGCAGCGGCTCAAGCTCTTTCACCCGATTCTGCAGCGCAGATTGTTCCGATGCCCACTTGGCACTGGCACTCTTGTGCTGCTCATCAAGCGACTTAACTTCACTTTCTCTGGCACTCAGTTTCTGCTGCAGCGGCTCAAGCTCTTTTACCCGATTCTGCAGGGC
>CAZYRP010000182.1:0-11180 GCA_964649465.1 uncultured Granulosicoccaceae bacterium
ATAAGGTGCCATGGACGACAGTTGTGCGACTGGTCGAATCATCAGTGTTTTCCATAGTCAGTGACAGCCGATTCCTGACTCACCAGGCCACAAGCCGTATCTTGTTGCAGCTTTTCAGGCTCACGCAAATCGGGAGGTCCAAAACCGCCACCGCCCGGCGTATCGAATATTAATCGCTCACCGGGCTCTACCCGCAGCACGCACTTACCAGGTATGTCCGCTTCACGCCCGGTGATCTGAATACGACCGGGGCGCCCGGCACCTCCACCTGATCGACCCGCTGCGGCATTTTTTATTCGTTCGACCGACAGAAACACGAGGAACGGTTGGTCTATTGCAGAAGTCATTTCTATACGCTGACCCAAACCGCCACGGTACTGCCCTGCACCACCCGAATCGGTAAGCAACTCTCGTCGCCAGACAATCACCGGTGCAACAGATTCAGTGATTTCAACCTGACTTCCGTAAACACCGGAAGGATATGCAGTAGCTGACAATCCATCGGCGTGTGGTCTGGCACCTGTACCTCCATTGTGCACAAGCTCAATGGCAAACTGTTGTCCACCTTCAATAGATGCATTTGATTTATCAGCTGAGTTCGAATCCATGGCGGCGTCGGGTGCGTGACGAATTGGCAGATCGTACATGCACGATGCACCTTCTGCCGGTATCTGATTTGGCAAAGCCTGATGCAGGCAGCCAAAAACCAGATCAGGTGTCATTTGACCCAGTGTATGCCGCATTGCCACAGGAGCAGGATGCTGTGCATTTAAAACGCATCCCGCCGGACCGGTAACAATAAACGGCGCTAATGAGCCTGCGTTGTTTGGAATATCCGGACCGATGATGCAGCGCAATGCAAACACCGTATAAGCAGTTGCATAGTTGAGTGGTACATTGATGCCTTTTTCTACACACCCCGAAGTTCCGCTAAAGTCGACCACCAATTGATCGTCGG
The DNA here is from genome assembly GCA_964649465.1 of uncultured Granulosicoccaceae bacterium. GTDB lineage: Bacteria > Pseudomonadota > Gammaproteobacteria > Granulosicoccales > Granulosicoccaceae. The sequence goes on from CAZYRP010000182.1 coordinate 959, forward strand.
AAATGGTTAGTGATGCATGCAGCTCCAGTTCGACATCATATCCGTCAACCTTCAGCAGATTCTGATAGGTGCCGTTTTGCAACGTCGAAATAGCATCGACAGTACCATGCCAGGAGGTATCTATGATGTAGCTCGCCAACTCATCAAGATCATCCAGATCAAAGTCATCCATTAGAGTGCACACCCGCTGTGCTCCCGCTTCACAACAGGCAATTAAAGCGTATATGTCCCCATCATTGGCAACGGGTTCTCGGGAGTTTGCCCGCACAATGCCCATCAGCAACGCATTGATCTCTCCCTCTTCTACCAGTTTGCACGGTGGTATCAACAATCCTTCATCGTAGATATCTGACCCTTCCGGTCCCATTCCCAGCCCACCCAGATCGATCAGATGGGAAGTGCAGGAAGTAAAGCCAACCACCCGCTGCTGATAAAAAACCGGCATCATCAACAAAAAATCATTCAGATGACCGGATGCGAGCCACGGATCATTGGTCATGTAAATATCCCCCGGCCGCATTGTTTGCGTCGGGAAAATTTCATGCAGTGATTTCACCGCTTCAGCCATGGTGTTGATGTGTCCGGGAGTACCGGTTACCGCCTGTGCCAGCATACGACCGCGTGCATCGAATACTCCGGCGGATATATCCCCACACTCGCGTACAATGGGGGAGAAAGCAGCACGAATTAGCGTCTGCCCCTGTTCTTCGACCAGTGCCAGCAGTCTATTCCACATTACCTGCAGTTGTGCCGGAGAGTAAGTGCTCACAGCGCCTCCCCATCTACCTGACGTGTCAGTACCAAATTGTGCTTTGCATCAACGCGCACTGTAAAATCACTCGCGACAAAAGTGGTCGTCTGCGTTTCTGTAATAAGTACAGGCCCGTGTAGTTCATCACCCGGCTTCAGTTCTGCACGTGATATCACACCTGCAGACCGTTGCACGCCATCAACATCACAGTGGATTTTTACGCTATTGTTTGTCTCGACCTCCCGCCTGCCATCTGTCGATTTCTGTGGTAACTCATTTTGAGTAATTGTTGAAACCGTCACTGACCAATTAAGTATTTCAATTGCCATACCCGGGACCGGTCTTGAAAACTGTTCTGCATAGACACTTTCAAAATTAGTTTTTAGCAAATCAAGATCTGTCTCAACCACTTCCCGTTCCGGCAAGTCAATTTCAATTTCGTGGCCCTGCCCCTGGTAGCGCATAAAGGCAGTGCGCTTTGTCTGCAATATAGTTTCTGTCGTTCCCATACGAACGATGTCAGTCGCCTCGTGTTGCATAGAGTCAAGCAAGTTGTTTATTGAGTTGATATCCATTGCGGATAACAGACAATATCGACTTTGAACTATCTCAAAGGAAACCGGTGCGTACAGAAATCCGACTGCTGACCCCACTCCGGGGCTGACCGGAATCAATACCGATGTTATGCCGGCTACGCGTGCAACACGACAGGCATGCAAAGGCCCATTACCGCCGAACGCTATCATGGTTCGTACAGCGAGATTTTTTCCAGACTCAACGGCATGCATTCGAGCAGCGCTTGCCATATTTTCATCAACGATACTGCTTATACCGTGAGCTGATACCTGAACGTCTATCGTTAGAGGGTTGCCAATAGTTGTCGAGATAGCCTTTACTGCGGCTTGCTCGTTAATCTTAAACTGGCCCTCGGCAAAAACCTCTGCCTGAATATATCCAAGTACGATATCGGCATCAGTCACCGTGGGTTCTGTGCCACCCCGGCCAAAAGCCACCGGTCCGGGTTCTGATCCAGCACTGCGCGGCCCGACGCTTAGCCGTCTGAGCCTGTCTACACTGGCTATTGAGCCACCACCGGCGCCAATTTCGATCATATCAACAACAGGTACGCGCACAGGCATGCCGGACCCTTTAATGAACCGCGCAGCACGCGCTATTTCAAAGTGACGGGAGGTTTGTGGCGTGCCCTGATCAATGAGGCAGAGCTTTGCTGTGGTGCCACCCATGTCGAATGAAAGCACATTATCAAGGTGACACTGTCTCGCTGTTCTGGCAGCGAGTATAGCGCCACCGGCGGGTCCCGATTCAACCAGCCGAATGGGTAACCTTGCAGCAGTACTGATGGTTGTCATACCACCACTGGCTGTCATCATCAGGATTGGGCACTGCAGGCCTTCCGATTTGAACTGCTGCTTGAACGCACCCAGGTATTGTTGCATCAGCGGTTGGATGTAGGCATTGGCGACAGTGGTTGAAAGTCGGTCAAATTCTCGTGCCTCAGGACTGACTTCCGATGATATTGAAACGGCAATCTCAGGACATGCGGCCAGCACTTCCGATCTTAACTTCAGTTCATGCTTGTTGTTAGCGTAGGCATGTATCAGGCAGATAGCGACCGCTGTAACACCGCTCGCCTGCAATTCATGGATAAGTCGCGGAATCTCTGACTCATCAAGCTCAATAAGAATCTCGCCACTTGCAGATACGCGTTCTTTGATTGTAAATGCACAATTTCGTGGAACCAGAAAATCGGATTTTTCAAGATTAATATCGTACTGGCTGTAACGCCTTTCATAGCCAATTTCGAGAATATCTCTAAAGCCTTCCGTCGTAATGGTCGCGACTTTCGCCCCGCGTTTTTCAATGAGTGCGTTGGTGGCGAGCGTTGTGCCATGTACAAACCCGGATACCTGATTCAGTACCACATCTGCATGATCAAGCGCTTCTCGAGCACCTGCAACAGCAGCATCTGCCGGATTGTTATGTGACGTAAGTGTTTTCGTTGAAGCCAGAATCGACTGAGTGGAATCTATCAACACGGTATCGGTAAATGTGCCGCCAATGTCAATAGCCATTCGCAGCTGGTCATTTGAAAAACTAGTTTCGTGTGATGACTTTGTCATCTGGTCTCATCTTACTTCAGGCTTATTTTTTGAGGGTCAATGGCATGGTGTAGGCGATAATCTTACTCGAGGCGTCGAGATTATATGGCTGGACACAAAAGTTACAGAGTAAGTATGTTGCCTTTCTTTCGTTCAGTCGCAATCGGATAACCACCATGACGAATACAAACAAGTTGTTCGCTATGAACCACAAGCACACTACTCATCGCGGTTTAAGTTCATTTTAATTTCATGGCCAACTGAAACCGGGTTTTCCATTGCCTGCTAACATTTTCGGACCCTGTCGAGCGCGCTGTTCACCCACCATTGGTGCTCTGTTTTTTGTTATAAGGCAGAAGAAAGTGCCACGAAAATATTGGTACGAGGGTTAATTCGAGAAGCGGTACAGCCAGATATCCAGTGCCGGGAAGCCAACAGGAAATAGCCCCGATATTATTACGAACCACAAACTAATCTGATCATTTTTAACTCTATTAATATCTCCCATTGCTCTATTGACGGTGGCACGTTAACGCGCAGTTTATGTCGTTTTGCGTTGCAGTCAGTTTCGGTTTTTCGTCAATGTATCAATATTGATGCATCTAAATACGCCATCGGGTTGCACCTATTCAATTCAGGAGGCATGCTCCAATAAGCGGTATCGCTGATCCGGCCCGAATGATGACACGTATCGTTACGGTGCCCTGCGAACGCACATATTAAATCACTGGAGGAAGCATCAATGAAAAGATTGAACGTCCTGTCGGCAGTTGTCGCCACGGCTATCGGATGCAGTTTTACTGTCAATGTAAATGCTGCGGAAAAATTGACCTACTACTGCAGCGCCCAGGAAGACTGGTGTCAGCTAATGGCAGACGGGTTTGAATCAGCTACCGGAATCAAAGTAAGCATGACTCGAAAGAGCTCCGGAGAAACACTGGCCCAAATTAAAGCCGAAGCTGATAATCCCAAAGGGGACGTTTGGTGGGGTGGCACGGGTGATCCGCATCTTCAGGCCGCTGAGGAAGGTTTGACAGTCTCATACGAGTCACCCATGCGAGAAGAATTGCATGACTGGTCATTGTCACAAGCCGAGTCCGCAGATAACAAAACCATTGGCATATATTCAGGCGCACTGGGATATGGCTACAATGAAGAAGTATTAAAAGCTAATAATCTGCCGGCACCTGAGTGCTGGAAAGATTTATTAAAGCCGGAATACAAAGGCCATGTACAAATGGCAAATCCGAATTCATCCGGTACGGCTTATACGACGCTTGCCACCATTGTGCAGTTGTTCGGTGAGGAAGAAGGTTTTGAATTCATGAAAGGATTGCATAAAAATATCAATCAGTACACCAAGTCTGGTTCCGCGCCTATAAAAGCTGCGGCACGTGGTGAGAATACTATTGGTATTGTTTTCATGCACGATGCAGTGAAGCAGGCAGTTTCAGGTTTTCCAATTAAAGTGGTTGCACCGTGTGAAGGCACAGGCTACGAAATTGGTTCAATGTCTTTGATCAAAGACGGACGCAATTCAGAAAATGCCAGGAAATTTTATGACTGGGCTTTGACTGCAGATGTTCAAACTCTCGCGCTTGACGTTAACGCATTTCAGGTGATGTCAAATAAAACTGCAAAGAGTTCGCCGAGTGCTCCTGACTTGTCATCAATAAAACTAATTGACTATGACTTCAGCAAATATGGCTCATCAGATGAGAGAAAACGCTTGTTGAAAAAGTGGGATGATGATGTCTCCAATCTTCCACAGTGATTTGTTTATTGATTCAGCTGTGAAACTTTGAAAAGTATGCGATTGTTGGACGGTCCGGCTAATTTGCCGGACCAATTACAAACCTCACCCCATTGAATAAAAAATTTGATCGTTCTGCGCTGCTTTGGCTCGGTACCGCTTTAGTTGGGTACTGCCTGCTACCGTGGTATATATTGGACGACGGATTATTTAGCTTCGAATGGCTTGACGGATACCCATTCGATAGCGATTACGCACCAGCTCTTTTTCTGGTAGCACAAGGCGAGAAGTTATGGCTCGCACCCATAGGGATTGCGATTCTTGCCGCTATACCCGCTGTTTTCACTCGCAAATCCAGTAATGTTTTCTCGAATTTCCTTATTATTTCCGGCTGCCTGGGACTGCTGTTTCTCTGCGCACAAGGTCTGTCTATTGGTATCCGTGGCTGGAATGCTGAATGGTTAGGTGCCTTATTCGGTGAACTGGGTGACCGCCAGTTCGGCATGGGTTACGGCGCACTGCTGGTATCTCTTGGATTTTTGTTTTTTCTGACTACCGGGCTGGCAGCAAAAGGCGCGATCAACGGAGATACATTTGTTGTAGGTGCAGTTGGTTTTATCATCGCTATCGTCACTGTGTTTATATTTTTTCCGATACTGGAAATGTTAAGCAGCGCGGTGAAAGATGACGACGGGTTGCTTTCCCTCACAACTTTCTACAGCAAATTTACTCACAGTAAAATATGGAGCCTTGCCTGTTTAAGTGGCGAACGCAGTTGCGGGGTAGCATGGAATTCCTTATTTTTAGCGATATTAGTTGGCTTTCTGACTACATTGTTAGGGTTGGTTTTTGCCCTTGTAGCTACCCGCTCCGGGGTACGCCAGGCCAAACTACTTAGACCCCTGACTGTATTGCCGATTATCACACCGCCATTTGTAATCGGTCTGGCCATTATTCTGTTGTTTGGCCTCTCTGGCACTATCACCACATTTGTTGCGGACCTTCTGGGACTGCAACCAACTCGTTGGATATACGGCCTGCCGGGCATCCTCATCGCACAGTTGCTCTCGTTTACACCAATAGCCTTTCTGGTTTTGATTGGTGTTGTGGAAGGTGTGAGCCCATCTATGGAGGAGGCATCCCAAACACTCAGAGCTTCACGCTGGACGACATTCAGAACCGTGTCACTACCGTTGATGCGACCCGGTCTTGCCAACGCGTTTCTACTGGGTTTTATAGAAAGCATGGCAGACTTTGGTAATCCTCTGGTCCTGGGAGGCAACTACGACGTTCTTTCAACCGAGATATTTTTCTCCATTGTAGGTGCTCAAAATGATCAGGGTCGTGCTGCTGTTTTAGCAATTGTCTTGTTGATTTTTACCCTCAGTGCCTTTGCTCTTCAACGCCGCTGGCTGGGGAAAAAATCTTACATTACAAAAACTGGTAAAGGTGACAGCGGAACACCGGCTCTGTTGCCAAAGCGAATATTAATACCTTGCTGGACAATTGCGATCACCTGGGCTGCATTTACACTGACAGTCTACGGCATGATTATCTATGGCAGTTTTGTAGAGGTGTGGGGGCTCAACAATACACTTACTCTTAAGCACTACCAAACCACATTTGCCGTGGCATTCAATGAAAACGGGTTCAGACTTACGGGTTCAGCCTGGGATTCGTTTTTAACTACCATCAAAATTGCTGCTATTGCGGCACCTTTAACCGCCATCGTCGGCATAGTGACTGCGTTCTTACTGGTGCGACAAAACTTCTTCGCGAAGAATCTGTTCGAATTCGGCACCATGTTGAGCTTTGCTATACCCGGAACTGTCATTGGTGTCAGTTACATACTGGCTTTTAACGTTCCACCGATTGAAATTACCGGCACCGGAATTATTTTGATTATAAGTTTCGTTTTTCGCAATATGCCGGTGGGTGTGAGAGCGGGTATCGCTTCAATGTCACAGCTGGACAAAAGCCTCGATGAAGCATCTTTAACACTGGGTGCCAGTACATGGCGTACCTTTACACGCGTAGTTTTACCATTGATGAAGCCAGCCATACTAGCGGCAATGGTATTCAGTTTTGTCAGGGCAATGACGGCAATCAGTGCAGTGATATTTCTTGTAAGTGCTGAATACGATATGGCAACAAGCTATATTATCGGAAGAGTCGAAAACAACGATTATGGCATTGCCATCGCGTACTCCAGCGTGCTTATTGTTGTAATGCTTACTATTGTCAGCGTTATGCAGCTGTTTACTCGCCAAAAAGGCGCTCCGCGCTCAGAGCAGCAAGCCTGATGCGTTTCAAAACTATGTTTCCAGTGAGGCTTTCTTCGTGAACCAAACCTCGGCAACGAATAATCCACAGGTTACTATCGGGTCGAAGGCCGCACCGGTTGAGTTTCAATCCGTTAGTAAGGTATACGGTCAGAGTGTATTGGCGGTAGATAGCGTTTCTCTTCAAGTGGCGGCTGGTGAGCTTGTCACATTGCTTGGGCCGTCCGGCTGTGGAAAAACTACCACACTCAGAATGATTGCAGGTCTGGAAAAACCCACCAGCGGGCGTATTTTTATTGGCGGTCAGGAAGTCACTCATCTGCCTGCCACAGATCGGGACGTTACCATGGTGTTCCAGTCCTATGCGTTGTTTCCACACATGACGGTACGAGAAAATATTGCCTATGGATTAAAGGTATCAAAATTACCAAGGGCAGAAATTCGTTCCCGTACAGACAATGGCTTATCACTTGTAGGGCTTGACGGATATGGTGACAGACTTCCCAGTGAACTCTCTGGTGGACAACAGCAGCGTGTGGCAGTTGCCCGCGCGCTGGTATTGGAACCGCAGGTATTGCTGTTCGACGAACCACTTTCCAATCTCGATGCCAAACTCAGACGACAGGTACGTGAAGACATTCGGGATATTCAACAACGGTTAGGTCTTACCGTTGTCTATGTTACTCATGATCAGGAAGAAGCCCTGGCGGTCTCAGACCGTATTATTGTCATGAACAACGCAGTGATTGCCCAGATTGGTACTCCGAGAGAGCTGTACGATAAGCCGGTCAGTGAGTTTGTTGCTGACTTCATTGGCGAGGCAAACATCTTCAATGTGAACATTGATCGTGTAGAAGGCAACACCGCCACGGCGAGTCTTGGCAATATAGAGTTACATCATCTGGACAGGCGGAACCTGAACCCCGGTCCGGCTAAGCTTGCCGTGAGACCTAATAGAGTCAATCTATCGGCCGCGCAGCAAAACGCACCATTCACCGGCGTTATAGAAAAAAGTACCTATGTCGGCAGCCACATGGAATACAGGGTACAAACAGATCATGGCAACATATTCGTGATAGACGAGAACATAGACTCGCCGTTTGCAGAGGGCACAACCACATCTGTCACGTTTGAACGATCCGGTCCGGTATTACTTCCAGCTTAATTCTCCTCGGCTCACAAAATCTTACTACTGAAAATTTACTTTTAACTACCAGTGCGATGAGGCAAATAACATAGTACCGAGCCATACACATAAGTCCTGCTTGTTGATCTGTCACATGCCACTCAGAGATAGCACAATACAATCCTGTGCTTGCCACCTGTAATCTTCAGCAGCAGGCTAATTCTTTTAAAAGTTCTGCGCGTGAAAATTTCTCACGCAGACCGATGCACACTATTTGTGGTTTCGCACTGATCTCGCTTGCAACAATGGTGAAGCGTTTGCCCACAATCTGCAATAGCCGGGTCTGTCCGCTATGATCGATAACAAACCCTTTTGCGCGCAGAATACCTATATTACTTTGCGTCAGAGTTTCAGCCAGCAGCTGGACGTTGCATCTATCAGGTATCTCCAGTATCTCGCTGTGATAATTCTCGTCGCTGTGCGGTGAGATACCTTTCTCTTTCGAGCTATTGAATTGCCCCAGGATAACCGCGTTGGGTACATTGCCTTGATTGGCCTGAACAACACCCGCCTGCGGATGGCGGCTTTTCAGCCATTGATTTGTCTTCATTGACTGCGTATTTTGCAACAGATCATTTTTAGTTTGCACAATCAGATCAGCATTATCCAGTTGACGGGTGATGGTATCGCCAATGTACTCATCGGTTGCATGAGTTTGTATGGTTTCGCTGTCCGCAAGGACTACCACACCTGCCAATTGGTATTGCTGCATTAGACCAATATTTGCAGCGATAGCACCCGGCATGGCTACGCCGGAAGATTCGATAATAATATGATCGGGTAACGGTTCACGATCTGCCATTGCCATTAAAGCGGCAGTTAAGTCTGAGCCAAAACTGCAACACACACAGCCTCCGGCAATTGTTATCAGGTCCTCACTTTTGGCCTGGATAAGGTCTTCATCAATGGGTAGTGCACCAAACTCGTTAACCAGCACTGCCAGTCGCTGCCCGTTGGCATGGCGCAGCAAATGATTGACCAGAGTCGTTTTACCTGCACCCAGGTAACCGCCTATTATTGTCGCTGCAAGTGGTTGCTGCATGATTACGCGGCAGTGTTATCTGCAGAAAACACGCGTCCACCCTGGACTGTGCCCCATACACCGATGTCTTTTAATGCAGCGGGATCACAAGCGGTCGGGTCTTGTTCCAGTACCGCAAAGTCAGCCCGTTTGCCTGTTTCTATTGAGCCAATCTCGCCGTCCATGTGCAATGTGTACGCAGCACCGAGCGTAATTGCATATAACGCTTCAGCCACAGTAATGCGTTCTTCTTCACCCTGCACCCGGCCAGACGCTGTCAACCGGTTTACTGCACACCACGCTGTAAATAGCGGCCCAAGCGGCGTTACCGGCGCATCAGAGTGGATAGCCATGGGCAGACCTGAATCCAGTGCTGTGCGACACGCATTCATACGAGTGGCACGATCCGGACCTACCGTTAGGCGGTAGTGTTCATCTCCCCAGTAGTAGTGATGATTGGCAAATAAATTCACACACATGCCAAGTTTCGCGGCCTGCCGCATTTGTGCAGCATCGGCCAGTTGGCAATGCTGCAGGGTAAAACGATGATCCGGGTGATTGTACTGCTGCAGTGCAGTGGCGAATTTTTCCAGTACCAGTTGCGTGGCCTGATCACCATTGGTATGGGTGTGTACCTGCAAGCCGGCATCAAGCGCGCGTTGATAAATTTCCAGCATTTGCTCCGGGGCGATGTACCACAAACCATTGGGTGCACCATTGTAATAACCCGGCCAGCGCAAACGTGCAGAAAAACCCTGGATTGATCCGTCTGCTATGACTTTAATGCGACCTAACTTCAATCGCTCTGTGGAAAGGGTTTTGAGTCGCTTAACTTCTTCAACCAGATCAGTCGGTGATAAACCCATAAAAAAACGCAGCGGCACCAGACAAATCGGATACTCCTCCTCGGCAGTGACCCTTAACATCATTTCAACGGTTTCTTCATCCAGTCGTGATGCAAGGTCGGTAATCGTGGTCGTACCACTGCGTACACACAGTTTGGCAAAGTTGCGCAAACCAGGTTCATCTGCGTCGAGCAAATTGCGCTCAAAACCTATATGCTGCCCCACCGGCATCATTGCATCAGGGCCCTTCAGCTCCCCCGTTGG
>CAZYRP010000183.1:0-11173 GCA_964649465.1 uncultured Granulosicoccaceae bacterium
TTTGTGGTGAACACCAGTTGCAAGCTCTGCAATGGTAAACATTGCACCACCATCCCCGGCGATTGATACCACTGGTGTTTCAGGTTGTGCATGTGCAGCCCCTAATGCCGTTGCAATTCCGTAGCCGAGCGTGCCCTGATAACCAGTAGATAGAAAAGTTCTTGGTAAATAGCATGGAAAGCTAAATCTTGAAACATAACCAATCTGTGTCAGTTCATCCACAAATATGCCGTCTTCCGGCAGTGCCTCTCGTATAGCGTTAAGCCAGTCCAGTTGTGGGTTGAGTTCTTTAGCTAATTCCGCTGTGAATTCAGACTTTGTTTTTTTGATGCGCTGCGTCCACAGGGTGCGATCGGGTTGCGGTGGTAATTTTTCAAGTAGCTTTGGTAGTGCATGGGCCAGATCGGCATTGATACCGAGAGTTGGCGGGCTGATTTTATCGAGTGATGTTTGATCCACATCGATGTGCAGCACGTTAATGTCATTGTCGAGACCCCAGTCAAGCTTCTGAGAGGTGAGGCGAGTACCAAGACCGATGACCAAATCGCATTCGCTCCAGAGCCTGTGGCCGACGGGCATGGTTATAGACAGGGCATGACGGCTATCCATCACGCCATGTCCGGTACGAAACGCAATAACACCAGCACTGATTTTCGGTGCCAATTCCCGAATCAGAGAACTGTGCGCCTGTGCGCCAGAACCCACAACGATCAACGGATGTTTTGCAGCGTTGATTAGTTCGATTGCAGATTGTAATTCTGTATCTGCGATCGTTGTTGCCTCAGATGCAGTTATCGCCAGTGCGTCTGGTTTATAGTCGGAGTTAGCGAGCCAGGAATTAACCGGTATCTCTACTCCAACGGGTCGTGGGCGGCCAGAGCGCAATGCCTGCCAGGCACCGGCCAGTTGAGTTTCGGCAGTCGCGCCATCTATTATTCGATCTGCTTTTTTGGTAAGTGACTGAAGAATTGTCAGTTGATCTTCAATTTCGTGCAGTAAGCCGAGACCTTTGCCAATAGCGCCTGACGGGATTTGACCAATCACGCCAAACAACGGGGCATTTAATGCATAGGCGGTGCACAGTGCAGCACAACCGTTTAAAAAGCCCGGACCTGGCACAATGGAAAAAGCCTGGGGTTGTCCAGTTGCAAGCGCGGCACCCAGTGCCATGTAGACTGCACCTTGTTCATGGCGTGCGTGGATTGCTTCTATCTGATCCTGCCGGTCAAACAAGGCATTGAAAAAGTGATCATTCTGAATGCCCGGAACGCAGTACAGTGATTTGATGCCGTTCTGTATCAGGCTGTCAGCAGTGAGAGTGGCAATGTTTTTCATGGCATACAGGATACGGCAATCTGCCCTCACGGGGTGCAGGAAAATCCGTACCGTCGCAGGGACTGCATCTTTTTCCATAACGGATCTATAATTCGGGAATTGAGAGTTTTATTTTCCTCTGGAGTCAGTGTGTCAGTGGCAGAGCATCTGTCGCACAGGCTCCCTGATAACAATTTCGAATAAGGCGATGCTTTTTACAGACAAAATAGCTGAAGACATCATTGCAGCCGCTGTAGCACGTGGTGAGCTCGATAACCTGCCGGGGCAGGGCAAGCCTCTGGTGCTGGATGACAATTCAGGTATTCCGCCAGAGTTACGCGCCGGATACCGGATTCTCAAAAATTCAGGGTATCTTCCACCTGAGATGACGCTGCATTCCGAAATCAAACGGATAGAAGACTTAATGCTTTTGGCTGAGTGTGAAAACGAAAAAACCAGATTGGTTGTCAAGTTAAGCCTTTTGAAAAGTCAGCTGTAGGGTAGAAAAGCTACAAGCTGCTATGAATGTAATGGCAGCTATCGCTATTATTGTTTTTATGTCATGGGCGAAGGTGCGTAAGACATTTCACCGAACTCACGTCAAAGCTATACTGACACGTAAAAAGTTTAAGATGATACTTGTAATATGAAACAAACAGCCATTCCCTATCTGTTCCTTCGAGGTGGCTCCTCACGCGCACCCTATTTTCACCGTGCAGATTTGCCAGAAGATGAAGCCACACTGTCGAATGTATTGATCGCGGCGATCGGCTCCGGACACGCATTGAATATTGACGGTATCGGCGGTGGCAACGCAGTGACCACCAAAGTCGCGATGCTTTCAAAGTCTGATGATAAATGGGCGGATGTAGATTACTTTTTTGCCCAGGTAAGCGTTGAGGATTGCAAGGTAGACTACAAACCTACCTGCGGTAACATAATGGTTGGAGTTGGACCCGCAGCAATTGAAATGGGTCTTGTAGAACCTGCAGGCGACGAAACACAGGTACGAATAAGGGCAATAAATACTGGTGCTAAAGTATGCGCCGCCGTGCAAACCCCTGATCAGTGTGTGAACTATGCGGGAGACACACCTGTTGACGGTGTGCCGGGCACGGCAGCGCCAATCTCTCTCGATTTCCACCAGGTTGCAGGTTCCTCCACCGGTAAGTTGTTACCAACAGGCGATGCACGCAATACCATAGATGGAATAGCAGTCAGCTGTGTAGATTTTGCGATGCCAATGGTGTTAGCCCGTGCAGAAGACTTCGGCTTAACCGGTTATGAAAGTCGTGCGGACCTTGATGCCAACAAAGAGTTTTTCAAGCGCATGGAACAAATTAGATTAAAAGCCGGTGCTTTAATGGGTATGGGTGACTGCAGTGAATCTGTTACACCAAAATTTGGTTTGGTGGCCAGGCCGCAATCTGCTAATGGCACTTTATCAACCCGATACTTTATGCCATGGTCAACTCACCCAACACTGGCAGTGACAGGCTCACAATGCTTTTCAGCAAGTGCTTTTATACCGGGCACGGTGACTGAAGAAGTGGTTACTCAGAATTGGGAGGGTGATCTGACTCAAAAGCCTGTGACATTGCATCTTGAGCATCCACTGGGTCAGATGAAAGTTGTCATGGGACTTGAAGAAGAGAACGGTAAAACAATACCTGTATCTGCGGGTGTTGTAAGAACAGCTCGCAAACTTGCCGAAGGAAAAGTTTTTGTTCCTGCGGACGTATGGACCAATTGATCTTGCGGCTATTGTGAATAAGCAAAACCTATCTGATATTTCTAGCAGGAGTACACACTTTGGTTAACGTGAGTGATGCGCCTGATGCGAACCGGTCTTTAATCACGCCCGGTGTCGGCACCCCGGTAGCCGATGTACTGGTTATCGGTGGCGGCAATGCCGGACTGTGTGCCGCTATTACCGCGGCTGAAAGCGGTGCAAAAGTCACTCTGCTTGAAAGAGCTCCGCGTGCCTACCGGGGTGGTAACAGCCGTCATACACGTAATTTTCGTTGCTCACACGAAGCGTCACTTGGCGTGCTGTCAGGTCAGTATGGTCTTGAGGAGTTTTATGATGATCTGTTGCGGGTAACAAAAGGCAATACCGATGAAACACTGGCTAAGCAGATCATTAGCAACGCTCCTGAAAGCTATCAGTGGATGACCCGCCAGGGCGTTATATTTCAACCATCCCTGTCGGGTACATTATCGCTTTCCCGCACCAACGCCTTTTTTCTTGGTGGGGGCAAAGCGCTGGTCAATGCGTATTATCAGCGTTGCGAAGATCTGGGCGTTGAAGTTCACTACAATTCTGCGGTGCTTGACGCGCATATAGAGAATGGCTTTTGTGATGGTGTGGTAGCTGAGATTGACGGGCAGCAAAAGTATCTGCGAGCAACATCCGTGGTGATTGCTTCTGGTGGATTTGAATCTAATAAAGAATGGTTGACTGAAGCATGGGGTGAGGCTGCGAAGAATTTTCTGATTCGTGGTACGCCTTATAATCGCGGCGAAGTGTTAAAGAAAGTGCTTGGCTATGGTGCTGATCAAATTGGTGATCCAACTCAATGCCATGCAGTCGCAATTGATGGACGTGCTCCAGAGTATGATGGTGGCATTGTTACGCGCCTTGACTGCGTGCCGTTCTCAGTGGTGTTAAATAGAAACGGTGAACGATTCTACGATGAAGGTGAGGACGTTTGGCCCAAGCGCTACGCAATCTGGGGACGGTTAGTTGCCGCTCAGCCTGAGCAGGTAGGCTACGCGATAATCGATGCGAAATCGGCTGATCTGTTTATGCCATCGGTGTTTCCGGCAATAAGCGCTGACTCTTTGGAAGATCTTTGTCAGAAGCTCGGACTTCCGGTGCAACAGGCGCTGGCAACCATAAATACGTTTAACAAGGCATGTGTCTCTGGTGCAGATTCGCAGTTCCATCCAACCGAGCTTGATAGTCTGTCAACAGATGGACTCTCACCGGAAAAAACCAACTGGGCCCGCCCAATAAATCAGGGTCCATTTTACGGTTATGAACTTAGACCGGGTGTTACCTTTACGTACCTGGGTGTTAATGTTGATGAAACTGCCCGCATCACTTTTGCAGGCAATCAATCAGATAACATGTGGGCGGCCGGGGAGATTATGGCCGGTAATATTTTAGGCGAAGGGTATCTTGCTGGTTTCGGTATGACAATCGGCACCGTCTTTGGTCGTATAGCAGGTGCGCAGGCGGCGAACTATTCATTGCAAAAAGCTGTCACACAGATGGAAGAAAATGGCACATAATTCAGCGCAAACTGTTGTCAGCTATACAGAGAGCATTTATCACGATGAAGCGCAGCGCCAGCTTGGTATATGCAACTCCTGTCGTTACTGTGAAGGTTATTGCAGTGCTTTTCAGGCGTTAACCCGATACCGAAGTTTTGATGAAGCGACGGTATCGCACATGGCCAACCTCTGCCACAACTGCCGTGGTTGCTACTATGCCTGCCAATATACCGAGCCGCACGAATTTGCGATAAATATACCTGCACTATTTGCCAATGTTCGCGCCCAGAGTTGGGAGCAACATGTACGTCCGCAGGTGGTTACACGACTAATGCAGCAAACAGTCTGGCCGTACGTTGTGCTGGTATTGCTGTTTGTGATTGTATTGAGCGCGGCAATTGGTGCCCCCTGGTGGTCTGATTTAGCGTTTTATACTGCAATCAGTCACAACACTATGGTGTTGTTGTTTCTACCGCTATTTATATTGCCGCTGGTAGCAGTGGTGGTTGGTGTACGAAGCTACTGGAAATCTGTCGGGGGAGAGTCGTTAAGGCTCAGAGATCTAAGGGGCGCATTTAAGTCTGCTGCTACTTTGAGGCAGTTGAGTGGTGGTCAGGGGCAGGGCTGTAATTATGAGGCCGGCGAAAGATTTAGCTCGTTCCGGCGCTGGGCGCATCAGGCAACTATGTATGGATTTTTGTTGTGTTTTCTCAGTACCTCGACCGCTACAGTTTATCATTATGTACTCAACTATCCTGCACCGTACCCGTTTTTCAGTCTGCCGAAATTGTTTGGGGTAACCGGAGGTTTATTATTGTCAGTCGGTTGCGTCGGCTTGCTATATCTAAAGCACAAGGCAGAAAAAGCGCTTGGTTCAATAAAAAGACACAGGGCAGAATATGCTTTTGTCAGTTTATTGCTTGGCACAGGAGTGACGGGTCTGCTTCTGTACTGGGCTAGCGGAACCGGTGTTGCGGCATCTCTAATGATTATTCATCTGGCAATAGTTGCAGCGTTTTTTGTTGCAATTCCGTATTCAAAAATGACACACGGATTTTTCAGGCTGGCAGCGTTGTGTCGTGAAGAACAGTTAAAGTCCAGCGCTTCTGATAGTTAAAGCTAAATACAGTGTCTTCTATCGAAACCAACGTTGAATAACTCATGACCAGCTTGTTTGATAACGAGTCTTACGACACTCACGAACAGGTCATTTTTGTCTCTGACGACCGTTGTGATTTTCGCGGAATTATAGGAATACACAATACCGTGCTTGGGCCCGCTGCAGGCGGGTGTCGGTTATTTCCCTATGCATCTGAACAGGATGCATTGCAGGATGTTTTAAGGCTGTCACGCGGAATGACTATGAAAAATTCTGCTGCAGGCTTGCCTCTGGGTGGTGGCAAATGCGTAATTATAGGAGATCCGTCGTCTGACAATAAGGAACGCTGGCTTCGTACAATGGCACGCCATGTAGCTGAGCTGCGTGGTCGGTTCTGGACCGCGATTGACGTAGGCGTCGGACCTGAAGATGCAGATATTATGGCAGAGGAGTGTGAGTATATATTCGCACGCGCCAGTGAGTTTGCCGATGACTGTCCACCATCGCACTACACAGTGCTGGGTGGGGTTGAAGGGATCAGGGCTGCGACTCAGTACCTGCGTGGTTCAGATGACATGCAAGGGCTTCGGGTTGCAGTGCAAGGTGTTGGTCAGACCGGGGCAGATCTTATTGCCCAGCTCACAGAGCGAGGTGCAACTATAATCGCTGCGGATGTAAACAAGACCGCACTGCGCAATGTAGTGAAAGCGCATGGCGTAGCGACTGTACCACCCGAAGAAATACACGCGCAGGATGTCGATATTTTTTCACCCTGTGCGCTGGGTGGAATTCTGAATAATGAAACCATACAGGAGTTAAATTGCGATGCGATTGTCGGGCTTGCAAACAATCAGATGCAAAGTCCTGATCATGGTCGCAGACTGCTGGAATTGGGTATTGCTTACGCGCCGGATTTTATTGTCAATGCCGGTGGTGTTATCGGATGTGCTGCGCCAATATTTTCTAAACGGGATAAGGCTGAATCTCTTAGAAACATCAGCAAAATATATGATGTCACGCTAAAAATTCTTGAAAGATCCCGTGCCGAAAATGTTCCGACCGAAGTTATTGCTGAGTCTATTGCGCTTGAGAGAATAGAAAAGGCAAAGTAGGGTGTATCAGGAACCGCCGTTCTCAATCGATTGTTCGCGATACTGACCTTGGATCTGTAATTGGTTTTCGATCAAGATAATCTTTCCATGCACTCGCCCTCCAGGGACGTGCAAAATTTAACCACCCTTCAAATTCTTCGTCGGCAAAATCCAGATTTGCAACAACAATTCCTTTAGAGGTTTGTACCTCGCTAATGGAATTTCCATTTGGCCCAATTAAACCAGATTTCATTAGATGAACACAGTCCGACGGAATCGACAGGCCAACCCAGAAATTATGAATTCCTGCAAGAGCACATGCTTTGGTATAGAAAACACTGTCAACGGGATAGGAAGACAGCAACAAGCAATGAATTCCCAGTTTTTGATATTCAATAAATAATTTAGGGAAATTTATCTCGATACAAATCAAGCAACCAAATCTAAAGCCGTCAATCTCGAAGGTTATAGCCTCCGTTCCGGGTGTGTAGAACTTAGTTGTTTCAGTGTACGAACAAAGACGTTTATCATACCGACTGACTAAACTTCCACGATCAGAGATAATATAAAGGCTGTTATGTGGCCAGTGCGGAGGTGAAAGCCTGTGTGCTGATCCGAGAACCACCCAGAGCTCAAGTTGTTTTGCTAAACACATAATTAAGTGAAGCTCTGACTCCACAAGTTCCCAATTCACTTCTTCCCAGCTTTTAATTGGATTTTTAGCATACCCGGACAGAGCGCCTTCGGGAAACTGGATCAGACGAGCTCCTTGATCCGATGCGTCTTGCATCATGGAGCGAATCACTGACCCATTTTTGCAGGCGTCACCTGTGATGGGCATTTGCCCAATAGCAAGTGGCAACGGCGCAGAATGGTTATCTGTTGGTTTCATCAAATTCCATTTTTATAAAAATAGAGAGTTCTTAGTTTTTTGGGATAGCGTTTCGTTCAGCAGCAATTTAGGATCAGAACGTCTATGTCACCGTATCAGAAGGTGACGGAAGTTTCGATACGGTTTTCGTTTTAAAACCGGAATAGAATGGACCAATAAAACAGGTGCCTTAGAAGACTCTTAAGGCACCCGCAAACTTCTTCTTCACATGGGTCTAATACGCCATTGAGCTTTCCAGTCGCTGTAGTTAATGCGGTGTCAGGCTTGACTCTAACAATAGGCGATGCGCTTGTGTGGCCGCGTTGTGCCACGTCCACGAGCTGGCTGAAAGGTGGGCAGCTTTGCTTTTCGCCTCCCGTTCTGCATGGTTGTGGTACGCCTCCCGAAGCAGCGATACCAGGTGATCGTGACTAGGTGTTGCCCAGTGCCCCCAATCAAACTCAGTGCTGAAATTCATTGGGTCGGTTACTTTGCACATGCTTTCCACATCGATAAGCCAGCTGTTTTGCGCGTTTGCAAATGCCAGGTGCCCGGAGTAGTTAGTAACGATCGCCGGCACGCCACAGGCCAGCGCTTCCAATATAGGCAGTCCCCAGGCTTCAGCCCGGGTTGGCAATACGAAAACATCGCTGTTTTGTAGCAGGCTGACGTAGCCGTCATTGCATAAATGGTTGCTTGTGGTGATTGGTGGTGGTTGATGTTTTCTGTTGCGAGTGTGATCGTTTATGGCCTGTCGAGCAGAGAATCCCGGTACATACGGGTTGTCGCAGTGCATTATCAGCTCTACATCGTCACGCGCGGTAAATGCATCGCAATACGCATCAATTAATAGTTTGACACCCTTGCGCTCCTCCCATTTACCAACGCAAACAAACCGGAGATGGCTGCGTGTTGTTTTTTCAGGTGGGGGTGAGAAGCGCTTAACGTCGACGCCCTCAGGTACTACCGAAATTCGTGTGTCGCTGAGACCTGCTTGCAGGAAAATCTCCCGTCCCCAGTCTGTGGGTACCCAAATCTGTTCGGACTTTTCCAGTGCTTTCACGAAGTGTGCGGGGACGCGGCTGGTCTCCCATACCGTGCTATACACCGGATTTTTTGTTGCTGTGGTTTGTATAAATGGTACCGACCCTAGTGCAACAGATCGACCGAACTCTGCGTTTTTGCAGAGTGACGGATGCGTCCAATTCACGGTGTCACGCGGGTTGCCTGGTATGAGTCTTACCTGGGTAAAATGCGATTGCGCGGCAGTGTCTGTCGCATTAGCGTGAGCATCCTTTAAAGACGTATTCGGAGCAAGGCGATTTTCCGCGACAACTGTGGCGAGCGCCTGACCAAAACCTCGCGCGTGTCCGCCCCATCCACCGGGATCAAAGAAATCTGCGTAAAGATTGATAGCTGCCATAGGCTAGTCAGCGTCCATCTATAAAGCCATATGCGATTGAGCCAACGTAAAATGTGCTGAAGATAAAAAAGCAACTTGTGATTGTTATATTCAATCGATTAAATAAAAAAACAAACAAACCTGGAGTATAACCTCACAGCGCTATTGCTTTTTTTTGCTCTGAAGACGCAACCAGTGCATCAATGAGCCGATGCACTTTCAGCCCCTCACGGCCCGTAACCATGGGTGCTGTACCATTCGTTATAGCATCTGCAAAGTCCGAAATGATGCCACCGTGCCAGGTTGATTTAAAATCCATCGGACCGCTCATTCCTTCAACGGGAAGCTCGTCTTCACCGAATGTGTCTGTTTGTCCATTACGCCTGAATATGTGCAATTTTGCACGCTCAAGCCTGGCAACAGCGTGATCAAAATGAAGCGTGATGCACTCGGGTTTGCCGGGGTAGTTTGCGGTGGTGGCAAGCAAGTTTCCGGTTGCACCGTTGGCAAAGGTCAAGCCTGCTGTAACAAAGTCTTCGGACTCCATGTTGTGAAATCGAGTCTTACGAGAAATTGCCTGTACCTCTGTAACATCGCCCGTCATGCTAAGTGCCAGATCCATGGTATGAATCGCTTGTGAGAGAAGCACACCGCCACCATCCCGCTCATAACTTCCGCGTCCAGGTTCGTCATAGTACGACTGCGAACGCCAGAGTGGTGCTTCAATATTTACTAAACCTAATTTCCCTAACTCGCCTGACTTGATCATGCTTTGGAGTTTGATCGAGGCGTCTCTGGCGCGATGTTGAAATACCATACCTAAAAGAACATTGTGATCTTCGCATATCCTGACTACTTCAGTCGCGGCGGCAGTTGTTCTCTCGATTGGCTTCTCGAGCAGGATAGGAAGCCTTGCTGCAGCAAATAACTTGATAAGTTCGATACGTGCATTGGGTGGTGTAGCGATTATGACGAAGTCCAGTTCCGGATCATTTGCAACGGCTTCTATAGTTGGATAGACATTGCAGTGATGGTCGCATATTGAGGCTGCTTTTATCGCATATTCGTTAGCTGCTTTTTGACCACGCGCGAACGCACCTTTCAGTCGGACCTTGCCGTTTAGCCCGGTAATTGCCTGAACGTGGGTATCAGCGACCATTCCCAGGCCGATTAAGGCAGTATTTAATGGCTTTGCTTTGTTTGCAGGCGACATTGGCTAATCTTCAGGTTTCATTTTTTTACTGGTATGTTCAACATTATCTGTCTCAACACAAGTAGAAAACAATAGAAAACCTACACTACCAGATTATTCTTACAATGCTACGGTGTGTGTCCCTGCATAATATAATGTTCACCTGACTGATTATTTTGAGCTGGTTGATTGAACCGGTAGAGCTGTGACTTAATCTCCCGTCGAACACATTCCGGCCGTAACATCCCTCACTCTTTTATTATGGTGCGTGAAGGGATGTGTAGCACTAAGTGGGGATGTGGAGCTCCAATACGGCTACCTGGTGTTTGATAAACACCAAAGAATTAAAAAATTAGAGGCTTTTGTAGGTCCGTAAAAAGGCAACACGATTTTTCGTGGCTATGCAGCCAGCACAACCTGATTGCGTCCATTATTTTTAGCGATATACAAATGTTCATCTGCTATTCGAAGCATGTCATCTATCTTTACTTTTTCGTGCATATTTTTGAATGCAATGCCAATGCTTACGGTGAAGCTGACTAGTTCGCCGTTCATTAACAACGGAGTGTGTTCAACCAGATTTCGTAGTTCATTGGCCTGTATTTCCACCTGGTCAGGGCTTTTGTTTGCCATTGTGATTGCAAATTCTTCTCCTCCGAGACGGATAAAGTAGTCTGCCGGGTGGATGATGGACCGTACCAAATCACAGAAATGACGAAGGACTGCGTCACCGCATTCGTGTCCGAATTTGTCATTTATAGATTTAAAATTATCAATATCCATGACTAGAATGGATGCAGAGGCATTTTCGTTAAATGTTAGATGTTTTTCACACTCTTGAAGAAGTCTGCGATTTGAGCAGCCTGTCATAGCTGCGTATTCCGGCGCAAAGTGATCACCGATTCTGGAATTAATTGATCAGTGA
>CAZYRP010000184.1:0-11171 GCA_964649465.1 uncultured Granulosicoccaceae bacterium
AATTTTCGAGGCTCCGACCTGTGGGTGTAATCCGATGCGGCTGAAGTCATCCCGATAAAAGGAAATGTTCAGTTCACCCGCCTCTTCGGTTAGAGCAAGTGCGCTGTGCAACTGTTGTGCGACTTTGACACCGCCAGTCTTGATGCCGAGCATTTTGGCTGAAGTGGCTGCGGTATCACCAGGTGCGGTGCCAAGAAGAGTCTTTAGTGATTCAGCCATTTGCTGAATCATGCCTTCTACTTCTTGTGGGCTAATTTTCTCTAGTGGGGTCATTAAGCCATTGTTCCAATATTACGGCGGCCGCTATTGTATCCGAGTCTTCGCGTTTTGCCCGGCGGCGGTTGTGATGTTGTCTGTTTTCCGCGATTACCCGCGATGCCTCATTGGAGCTGAAGCGCTCATCGCAAAGGTGTACCGGTAGTTTGTAGCGGCGACGTAAGTGTTTTGCAAACGATTTTGCCAGTGAAGTCAGTCGCTGAACATCACCGTCTTCGGTGAGTGGCAGTCCCACAACCAATGCATCCGGCCGCCATTCATCAACCAGATCTGCGAGCTTGTCCCACTCGGGTCTTCCATTGATGTTGCGCACTACACAAAGCGGGCTTGCGCTCAGAGTTGTCGACTGCCCGGTTGCCACGCCGATGCGTTTTTCGCCAAAGTCGAAGCCCAGGTAACAGGATGAATTGGTACTTGTTGAAGTATTGGAGTTTGATTCAGACATAATCTGCTGAATCATGCATGTCCTGCTTCAGATGAAATAAGATCGAACTGAATACCGAGCGTGCTGGCTGCAAGATTGAATTTTTCGTTAACATCGTCAGCAAACAGAATATCCTGACTTGCTTCGCAGGTTAGCCAGCTGTTGTTTGCCATTTCATCTTCCAGTTGACCGGCATCCCAGCCGGCATAGCCAAGTAGTAAAAGATAATCCGACGGTCCGTTTCCGTTGCCGATCTCGGTCAGAATATCGGTAGAGCCTGCGAGCGTGACACCACAGCCCTCGCTGCAAGACTCGGCATCTGCGAAGAGTTTGTCAGTCGGAAACAGAACAAAGCCGCGTTCTTTATCAACCGGGCCACCTTCGTAGACAATTGCGCTGCGATCTGAAGGACTGATGCATTCGATCTCGAGTTGGTCGTAAACCTCACCGGCGAGTAGTGCTGCCGGTCGGTTGATTACAAAACCAAATGCGCCGTCTTCATTGTGCTCAAAGAGGTAGGTTATGGTTCTGTCGAACCAGGAATTGCTTAACCCCGGCATCGATAGCAGGAAGTGATTGGTTAGATCCATTTTTTCAATACCACCTGAAGTTATCGCTAGAGGTCTTTTTGATTGTCACTGAGTTTTGTTCACCGGGTTCTATTCACAAAATATTCGGGCTACCGGTATCACTGCACCGCTGTTGCACTGCCCTTGAGGGAAGTCTAGCACTATCGTCACTGTGAGTGTCGCAGCTGCAGCATCTGTTGTTATCAATAATTGTGAAGTGTCAGGTGATGTTAAGTCGACGATTACAAATGCTTTTCAATAGCAGTCATAAATTGTGAACCTATATCAAGGTTGCATTGTTCATCCAGCTCGCGCGCACAGGTCGGGCTGGTGACGTTGATTTCAGTTACCCAATCACCAATTACATCCACGCCGGCGAAGAGCACTCCCTTTTTGACCAGTTCCGGGCCGATGGTTTCGGCTATTTCGCGGTCCCGATCAGACAGTGGCACGGCAACTCCGGTGCCGCCAGCTGCGAGGTTGCCACGGGTTTCGCCAGCCGCAGGCATGCGTGCCAAAGCGTGCGATATTGGCTCTCCATCGACCACGAGAATTCGTTTGTCACCGTCGGTTATTTCCGGAATATAGCGTTGTGCCATAATCTGGCGCTCGCCAAATAGTGTCATGGTTTCCAGCACAACACTGATGTTCGGGTCATCCGGTTTTAAGCGGAAGATTGACGACCCGCCCATGCCGTCGAGCGGCTTAACAATAATATCGCCGTGCTCCTGGTGAAATTCGCGTAGTTTGTCTTCCAGGCTGGTTATAAGCGTTGGCGGGCAGCAGTCCGGAAACCAGGCGGTGTACATCTTTTCATTGATATCGCGCAGGGCCGCCGGGTTATTCAGTACCAGGGTGCCCGCATCACTGGCGCGTTGCAGATAGTAAGTGGCGTAAACGTAGTCCATGTTAAAGGGCGGGTCGAGCCGCATCAGAATGCAATCGAGCTCATCGAGGAATTTGTCCTGTGCCGGTTGAGCATCGTACCAGTGATCAGGGTCGTCGAAGACTTTGACCGGTTGCATACGGGCGGCTGGTCGGCCGTCACGCATGAAAAGATCCTGTCGTCGTATGTAGTAAAGTTGCCAGCCTCGTTTCTGCGCCGCCAGCATCATCGCAAGGCTGGTGTCCTTAGCCACTTTAATGTTCTCGATCGGATCCATCAGGACGGCGACTTTTATACTCATTTGAATACCTGCGTTTTTAGGCTGTCTGTTTTTTTCTGGTGGCCGGAGTGGCTGCCAGGGCTATTGTATCGGTTTCGCAGCGGCTGCTGGATGTCTGCAGAGGTTTAAATTAGCAGTATATGTAACTTGTTGATAAATATAGTAAATGCTGATTTTTAGCGGGATGCAGCTGTTGAAGCCAGCCTGCCTATAATATAGAGTCCGGCTTTGGATGCAGTTCTGTACAAAAATAATAAATTAAGACTGGGTCTGGCGCTGTGGGTAAGGCCTTTTTATGCCCGGCAACATAGTCAGGGTCCGCCGAGGGTGAGAAGTGCGAAAGTCAGAGATTTTTCCTGTTTGTCAAAGCAAACCTGTGCTGCCAGTTAAGCTGCGCCGGAGCGCATGTGTCTGATCTTGTGCCCGAAGCAACTGCCTCTCCATCCAGGACTTGTCGAGCAATTTCGAATGCTGACATTATATGGAGTGCTAACTCTCTCGAATCATCCCGCTCTGTGCGTGCATTGTTGTTCGAGAGTCGTGGCTTGTTGTTCGCAGTGTCGGCCAATGCAGTCACTGAAGTGATTGAGGCGACAGACACGAACAAAGTTCCAGGAGCACCTGAATGGTACAGAGGTGTCTCCTTTTACCGCTCCCAGCCTGCGGCTCTTATTGATGTCGCTAAATTTCTGCAGCCGGAATCGCCACCACTCGAATTCAACCGTGCGATTGTGGTTCGTGTTGCATCCAGCACGTATCTGTTGGCAGTCGATAAAATTCTCAACCTGTGCAACTTGCCGGCGGATTGGCGAGTGAAGCCGAAAACTGATGCGCAAATCGGGGACATCAGGCAACCACATTCAGAACCCCACCTCTCTCCTGAGCACGCCCAACATCGTGCCATCAGAGGTATGTGCCGCTATGACAACCGGACGCTGGCATTCATTGACTTGCCCGAGTTACTTCGGTGCAGCAAATTGTTGCATGAGTGTTCAGTAACATGACTACCCGGGCACAATCCCATCTCCAATCTCTGGCACAGGCACGGTCAATGAGATTGCCGCTGATCCTGGCGCTAACCGGATCACTACTACTGCTGTTCGGTACCGGTCTGTTGCTGTTGAATCAGCAAGGTCAGTCGAGTAATTCTGCAAGACAACAAATTGCGCGGGATGTATCTGAGACTGTTGATCAGCTGTCAGTTGTTGTGGCACCCAAAAATGTTGTAGCCCAGACGATTCAAAAATCGGATAGCAATAATGGCTGGGCGCAAAGTGATGAGTTGGCCCGACTGATTGCCGCAGGTGATGTACAAGTGAAAGAACTTGTCGAGTCTTATGGGGTATTCAATTTTTTATCTCTTGCACCTGACGCTGCTGACGCAAGCGAAGTTAATGCAGACTGGAAGATGTTGCGTGAAGGCCTGTTGTCTTTCAATCGCTCTATGCAAACCGCCGCGCAAGAGGTATCACAAGCGGAAACGCAACAACCGGAATCAGTCGCGGTGCCGGATGCTGCATCGTCGTCAGTAACCGAAGTGCCGCAAAGCGTGCAGGCATTAGCTTCTGACTTTGAACAGATACGTGCGCGTATAGCTGAGGGTACTCGAGCACAATCGCTAATTGATCTGGTTAATAATTCGTCTGGGGTGTGGCAACAGATAAATAACAGTAATGGTATTGGACTGCAGGCGCTGGTCTCACAGCAGCAAATCTATGCTGATGAACTTTTGCGATTGTCCATGGTGGGTACAGATAGCTCCCTGTTTGGCTACTATACGTCAAACCAGATTTTTCAGTTTGTTCAACGGGTAAAAAATATCCAGTTGCCCGTGCCAGCACTGGTTGATGATTCTTCTGTTGCTAAACCGGAAGTGGTCAGAGAAAAAATTACTACAGCCCCTATGGTTGCCAGCAATGCGTTTGTGACAGAAGCGTTGCTGCAGCTGCAAAACTCCGTCGCAAAATTTTTAGGGTTAGCATCAAACACCGCTAAACGTCGTAACTCAATTAACTGGATGGCGTTGGCGGCTCTTGCCACGGCGTTATTGTTTTTGTTTACATCTCTCTGGCAAATAATACGTGCGGTCAAGGGTACTCGATCGCAGGTTATTGATGAAAAGCTGGCTGTTGCTGAAAAGAACGTGCCGAATGCATCGGTAACGTCTCCGGTCTCTGGTACTGGATCTCGATTAGCAAAGGAAGCGATTGCAGGTCAGCCGCAGCCCGGTCCCACCGCGGTTAGACCGACTGTCGAACACCCCGCAGACGAGCCATCTCGCCTTAGTGCGATGTCTGTCAGTGATGCTGATCAGTTAATACAGGATATAGATGCAATTGCCAGTGGTGATCTGCGGTACGCTGTGAATGTGCCTGGTCGCGGGCACGGCAAACTGATTGCGGAGTCGGCGAATAGAACGGCTGCGGTGCTGCAAAACTTTGTCGGTATGACTCGGGGTGTGGCCAGCCGCATAGATGGAGTAGTAGAAAAACATTCCCGACTTGATCAGGCTTTGGCAGAGAATGACATTCGTCGGCAGTCTGAAACAGCAGAGCTGTCAGATAGTATTAGTGGACGTTCCACACTACTGGATAAACAACAGCTGGTTTTGAATGCCGGTAAAGATCTGATCAATGAAATTGAAGCTCGTTCTGAATCTGCCGGAAACGGGGTGAATGAAGTTTCTTCTTCACTGGCCAGAGTATCTGCACAGGTTGAGGTTAGTAGTGGGCGTATGCAACGCCTGCTAAAAACAGCGGGTGAAGTAACCGAGTCGACACAAAGTCTTAAAAATTTTGCCGAGCAGGCCCGACTACAGGCGCTAAACGTTTCGCTAAAGATGCCGGAGCAGAATCAGCAACAGATATTTGAGCAGGAAGCGAATGGTGGCTACAGTAATTCTGATGAACACGGTCTTACGGCAGGTCTGTTTGAAGATATTCATCAGCTAACTGGTAAGCTGGTACAACTATCGAGTGATACTGCAGCGCTGGTCACCGTGTTGCAAAGTGACATTGAAGAGACTGCGAGGTCGCTGAAACTTAGCACTGAGGAAATCAATGAAAGTGCACGGCACACACATACCTCTTCACTAATTGGTAAAGAGCTGGATAGTTACTGCATTCAACTGCAGCGTAGTATAGAAGACGCACTGGCTAATATTGAATCGCAGAAAACTGAGTTGACCCAAACTGCAAGGCACATAGTCAGACTTGATAAAACAGGTAATAACACAAGCGAATTAACATTGGTGCTAACTCAGGATGTAGCCGAGCTGCAAACCATGGCGTCCAGGCTTCAGGAGTCGGTTGCCGGTTTTAAAATGGACGGAGACACGGCGGATGATTCTGCAGCTACCGACCTCGACGGTTCTGCCCCCGGCGCGGTACGCTATTCTGCAAGTGAGGTTACTGACACTATCAGTGATAAAACCGACGATCCCGCAAGCCATTCTGTTAAAGGAGAAGCGCCACTTGCGTGACGGCTGGTCCTCATTAACGGATACCGAAGCTGATCATCGGACACACTCTGATAAGTTGTTTCAAGTGCGCGATCTGCTATCTGTGCGCGTTGAAAAAATTGATGCGAAAGGCTACTCCGCATCCTTTGCTGAGGAGCTTGCAAAAGATTTGTCTCGCGTCAGGCAGGCGCTAACCGCATTTGATAGTGGCTTGCAGTTCGCCAGCGACCTGGTTGTTGCTAATCAACTTGTTGCAACTCGCTCTGATCATCGCAATGTGGCTGTTATGCGTTTTTGCCTGCAGCAACTGGCGGGCTACGTTACAGAGATTGCGAATACCGGTGAAGACAAGCCTGCGATGCTAATTACCGGCTATAACGAGCTGGCTGCGTTACATAAAAAACCGTTGCTGAGTGAAAGTTTATTAACTGTTCCTGAAAAATATCGCGTAGATTCTCGTGAGTTGCGGGTTAATTCACCCAGTACAGATTTGTCCTCGCCTGACAGCTACCTGAGCTTGAGTCAGACAATGCTGGGTGTATATCGGGGTGAGAGTCGTGCAGAAAAATTAAAGCAGCTAGCCGCCTCTTTCGAGCGCATTGCACAGCAAAACACTGATAACAAAGCCCGAGGTCTATGGTTGTTGTGCAGTGCGTATGCAGAGCGTATTGAAATTCCTGCTGGCGAGTTAAGGCCTGCGTTATTTAAGTTATATAAAGAAATTGAAAGCGTATTGGTCTATGCCACGAGTGAAGACCCGACACCGGTGCTGGGTATACAGCAACAGGTTGACCAATTACTTTGCAATCTGTTGTGTTATTTATCCGCTGGCAAAGAAAACTCCAGTGTGGCAGTTGTTGAGACGGAGTTTTGCTTTAGTTCTGTATTTGCTGAACTTAATCAATTAACACAATCGACACCTGAACCACTATCAGCCTGGTTGCAATCCAGTGTTGCCGTTTTGTGTGAACGGCTGCAGCATTGCGCGTCGGTGCTTTCTGAAGGTACGTTGCAATCGGATGATTTGCTCGGTGAGTTTCTCGAAGAAATCGCTGCTTTAAAACGTCTGCTGATCGTCATCGGTGTACATGGCGCGCGCGCTAATCTTGCAGAAGTTGAAAATTATTTGCGTGAAACTGTGTCCCTCGAGAGCATGAGCTCGTGCAGCACCTCTGTGCAGTTGGTTGAACAACAATTGCTCTACCAGTTCCCGGGGATTGCAAGTGCTTCTGAAACTTCTGAGACAGGTGGCGGTACTGCCACGGCATCTGATAGTTCCGGTCCGGCATCTGATCTCAATGCCATCGATGGGTATAACACGGATTTTGGTACCCGCTGCAACTCGTGTATAGATGTCATACAACAGTCCCTCGATACGGCGTTGGGGAGTTCCGGAAATCTTATACCGGACAGCAGTGTCATCAATGCGCTCAATAAACTGATCAAACTGGTCTCTGATAAAAGCATTGAAGAGCTCACCGGTCTGCTAACACCTCTGTCTCAGTTACTAACCAAAGCCGAGAACAGTACACTGAATCAGTCGGAAACCTTACTGGTTCAAGAGGCCATTATTGCTGCGACTCTCGGAATCGACTCTTTGGTCGGGCACAAACCTATGCCAGAGCTGATTCATGATGTAACCGAGCGTGTTGAAAGTGTTTTGACGTCCGCCAGTCAGCGGTTGAGCAGTGGTGCACCGCGCAATAGTGCACTCAATGGATTTTTGGTTGAAGCTGATGAGTTGTTGCCGCGTCTTTTTGAGCTGTTTCAGCGGTTGCGAGGTGCCCCTGACGGGGCCAGCTATCTGTACGGAGATATCAATCGGCTGTTGCACACGTTTAAACAGCGTGCTGAAGAAGCAAGTGAACAGGATCTTGCATCATTGGTCCACTATCTCGAATCTACCATTGTGGATTTAACGCAGAGTGAAGCGCCGCCTTCACAGGCGTTTTTTGATCTGGCTTTAGAGTCGATTGAATGTCTCGATGAAGACATTGAGCGTTTACGCAACAGTGAGACAGCGGAAGATCGCAGTGATCTGATCGATCGCCTGAAGTTTGCCGGTGCAGTCGACCAGCAACGTTCAGACACACCGTTGGAGTTTCAGTCGGGTGTTTTATTGTCCGCAGCGTCTGTGCCGCCTCTCGAAGATGGGACCCTGGGTGATGAGAGCCAGGAAGATACCGTTGCGGATGTGTCCGTGGTAAACACTAGTGGGATGGCACCGGTTGACAGAACCGGTACTGTGTCGGGAATTGACTGGCCGCAGCGCTTGCGACAGTTAGAGACACATTATGAAGCGATCAACAACAGCCACAACAAACTGCTTGAGTTGCAGGAGACACTTGAGCAAACCATTGTATCAGTGTCCAAAGAACTGAATAGTGTAACTGCTGCAGAGCACTTTCATCCTTTTGTGCAGCAATTTCAACAGGTAGTGAAAAATCAAACCACTGCAGTCAGGCAACTGGGTCATGGGTTTGGCACTGCATCTATGATTGATGCAGCCCTTCTTGGCAGTTCGTTGCAAAACGCTGTTACCAACAGCGCCAGAGCAAATGAGCTGCAGGTAGAATTAAGATTCGAATCTGGTAGTGCTGTATTGCATAGAGGTTTGTTCGACTCCGTTTCAGAAGCCCTCGATGAGCTTCTGAGGGGCGTGGTTGCGTACACTATTCCCGATACCTCAGAGAGCTCCACTATTACAGTAACGGTTCAGCAAAGCGCTACGGTCACAATTATTGAAGTTACCGATGACGGGGCTGGAGTAACAGTTCAGGGTGCAGAGCACAGGTCAGACAATCCATGGCGTCAGGTAACCAGGCCGGAGAGACATGAAATCGAAGTGCACCGGCCTATTGAGCGCCCAACGGTAAGGTCCAGGCAAACTGATCATCAGTTAGATGTGAGTGGCCTGGTAAACATTGCTACAAAGTTCGGTGGCAGTGTGGCTATATGCAGTGATGATTCCGGTAGTCGCTACCGACTGTCTCTGCCAGAATTTACCGGCTACCAGGAAGTGTTGGTGTTTGAAGTCAGTGGCAGACAGCTGGCTGTACCGGTTGCCAATGTAGAAAGTGTTGGTTTGGCCAGCAATCTCGACGCATTGGCGTTGTCACACTTGCTTGGTCTGCAAAAGCAAACGGCCTTTAGCCATGCTTCCGGCAGCCACAGCATAGTTTGCAGGACGACTTCTGGCTTGCAGCGATTTCTGGTAGACAATGTGATTGGTCAGCAGGTTCTTGAGTTTAATTCCGTCGACCGTATTTTGCCGGATGTACCAGGTTATGAAGGGGTGGCAACTAATGACTCGGGTCATCTTTTGCTGTTGCTCGATACTGATTACTGGGCTGAGCAGCAAGCCTGAGTAAAAAAATCGAACGTGGAAAATCCAACAACTAGAAACAGCAATTTGGCGTGTTTAAAACGCTGGAGGTTGCGTGAATGATAGTTGTTGTTATTCGCATACAAAACGCGTGACATAAAAAAAGCCCGATCTATTACTCAGACCGGGCTTTGGGTGTTGGTGGGCTTGGTGCCTGTTGCTGTCAGTATCAGCTCTCGCAAGTCGCTGTCAGTTCAAACGGGATACCGGTAGTTTCGGAAATTGCTTCATCAAAGTTGCCGCGGATAACTACTTGCCTGGAATCAACAGTAATCGACTCCTCCGGGTTTGCAAGTGTCGAGGTGTAGAACGCCTCCGGCGTTCCAGTACCACCAACATGCATTTCAACCCAGCCACCATTACCGTCGGCAGAGATTTCGAATTTGTTGCCGTTTGGCAGTACACCGGACCCGGCGTATAAGTGTACTTCCTCGTAAATCTTACCAATGTGGCAGTTGTTGACCGCGAAATGGGCAGGGCTGTCTTCTATTTTAATTGTGCCCATATTTTTAATTTTGGCTGTGAAACCCACAGTGCAAAGGCTGACTACAAAAGCGGTCGTAGAGAAAATCAAAATTCGCTTCATGGCAATCTCGCTCTCAAAATTCTTCGGCGCGGCTCATCCCGCAACAGGAGATGAATGTTATTACGTTGAAATAGAAATGTCGAATCCACCTGACATAACATATGTAAATTATTGTTTTTAAATAAAAAACAGTGTTTCAGGAGTGTTGTTTTTTGCGCAATTGGTTGCGATATCTACCGTTTATTACCGCTGTGTAATCAGTTTTTGCTGGTTTTGTTGGGAAGAACTGTGCATCACCAGTGTCAAAAAATGGTGCAACTTAATCGTAAAAATTCAGATTATTTGAAACAAAATCACTACATATAGTGCTTCAGTTCATGAATTCCTACAAGAATAAGCCTTTTACTGTGGCCCTGTCCAGCAATCGGGCATGGCGTATTTTATGATGTCGTCGTTACATAACATTTTCGAAAGGTAGCGATAAGTCGTTGGAAATCGAAACAAAGTACGGCTGTTTGGGATAACAGTCGGAAAATAGTTGATTGATTTTGTCAGGTAATGCTACATTTTAGATATACAGCAACCTCTTGGCGTCATTTGAAATGAGTGCAGAAGCAGAAAGTAACGAAGTGACTGATGATTTCCCTGATCCATTAGTGTTCACGGAAGCAGCAGCGCTTAAAGTGAAGGGCCTCATAGAAGAGGAAGGCAACCCGGAGCTCAAGCTTCGAGTGTTTATCTCTGGCGGTGGCTGTTCAGGCTTCCAGTATGGTTTCACTTTCGACGAAGACGTCAACGACGGTGACACCGCTGTTGAGAAAGAAGGCGTTAAGCTTCTTATTGACCCGATGAGCTATCAGTATCTGCTTGGTGCGGAGATTGATTACACTGAAGGGTTGGAAGGATCGCAGTTTGTCATCCGCAATCCTAATGCGACCACGACTTGCGGGTGTGGGTCTTCGTTTTCTGTTTAGCCTGACGGCTGGTCTTCTTTTTTAGTCTGGCGACGGCTCTTCAGTTTTGCCCGCTTTGATCATTCTGGCTTGTTATTGATCGTTTTGTCGTGGCATCCATGCCGTGTTTCGAAGCCAGTCCCTGGCTCTACGAGTCACTTTTTGGAACGGCGCAAAAACTAACGAAAAACGCCGTTCGCCCACTAATCTGCCCTGCGGGTTGGCTGCGCCAATTTCAAAAATCATTTCATCAACAGGCCCGCGCAGATGCGCACGTCCTGTGCGCTGCGCTCTGCGCGCCGTCCCTGGCGCTCCGGCCTGTCGCTGACATGATTTTTGAAACTGATTAAATGCTC
The DNA here is from genome assembly GCA_964649465.1 of uncultured Granulosicoccaceae bacterium. Lineage (GTDB taxonomy): Bacteria > Pseudomonadota > Gammaproteobacteria > Granulosicoccales > Granulosicoccaceae. Next base: position 11,116 of record CAZYRP010000184.1, read on the forward strand.
TAACAGCAACAGCAACAGCAACAGCAACAGCAACAGCAACAGCAACAGCAACAGCA
>CAZYRP010000185.1:0-11135 GCA_964649465.1 uncultured Granulosicoccaceae bacterium
GCTGCCTGAGGGTGTACGGATTCTATTTCTCGTCTGCCGCGCAGACTCCTAGCTCGCTTAAACTCTGCTGCCTTCACTTGTTATGACTGAATCCAGAAAGCGTGCTTTCCTGCATGGCGTGCGTGATATGTTGCCAATGATTATTGGCGCAATTCCGTTTGGAATTCTGTTCGGCGCACTGGCAACCTCAGCTGGTCTGTCTGTATACGCAACAATGGCAATGTCGTTGTTTGTATTCGCAGGATCCAGTCAATTTGTAGCGGCTACCTTAATAGGGCAGGGAGTTGGCGTTGCGGTGATTGTAATGACCACCTTCTTTGTGAACCTGCGCCATGCGCTGTATTCCGCATCTCTGGGTCCGTATTTTAAGGGCCTCCCGCAGAAATGGTTATTGCCTTTGGGATATTTACTGACTGATGAATCTTATGCGGTTGTGATCAAGCGTTTTACCGTGTCACCGGATGGCAATTTTCGCCAGTGGTATTGCCTCGGTGCGTCGCTTGCCATGTATGTTAACTGGCAGCTTTGTACTGCCATTGGAATCGTAGCCGGCAGCAGCCTTGAAAACCTGTCAGAGTGGGGCCTTGAGTTCGCAATGGTAGTGACTTTTATTGGAATTGTGGTACCGCTTATTGACCGTGTTCCAATGCTGGTCGCAGCGGTTGTGGCAATTGCAGTCGCGTTGCTGGCCAGAGATATAGTGCACAACCTCGGATTGATCATCGCATCAATTGCGGGTGTTGCGGCGGGTTACGTAGCAGAACTTATTAATGAACGTGCGGGTCGGGAGATGACAGAGTCGTGAAAAATGCGGTAATGATTTTTTTAATGATGGTGGTAACTTTTGGTGTGCGTTACCCGGTGCTGGCTTTGGTTGGCCGATATGACTTGCCGGTTCCGATCAAGCGTGCATTGCAGTTTGTGCCAGTGGCTGTGCTAAGTGCATTAAGTGCGCCCTGGGTATTAATACAAGACGGTGAGTGGAGTATCTCAATTGCTAACCCTTATCTCATTGCCAGTATTGTGGCAATTGTGGTTGCATGGAAAACTCATCACTTATTGCTGACAATTATTGTCGGGATGATCGTCTTTACAGTGATGAGACTGATTGGGGTTTCCTGAAGCTATCATTTCAAACCCTTTAGCTTAAGGCTTCTTCCGGACGATCCACCAGGGGACTTGAATAGTTGAGTTCCATATCCCACGGAAAGTTGATCCAGGTGTTCTGGGGTACTTCTTTAATAAAGTCATCGACTTCACGTCTGCCTTCCGGTTTTGCGTACACGGTAACGAATCGTGCCTTTGGTACCAATGCTTTTACTGCGCGTGCGGTGGTGCCTGTGTCGACCAGATCATCAATAAGCAGGCAACCACTGCCATCGCCAAATTTTGCATCGACGGTTTTAAGGATCTCGGTTTGGCCTTTGTCCTGCTTTTCGTAGGTTTTTATGCAGATGGTGTCGAGCAGGCGAATGTTCAGTTCACGAGCAATAATTGCTGCGGGTATCATGCCGCCACGTGTAATGGCAATTGCACCTCGCCACTGAGATGCGGGCAGGAGTTGTCTGGCAAGCGTTCTGGTATCCCGGTGGAGTTCTTCCCAGGAGACGAAAAAGTTTTCGGTTCTGTTCATCTTTAATGAGTCCCTTTTATTCGCCTTCGAATTCGCAGATGCTGAATACGCTAATTCCTGCATCCGTTAGCTTTGCCGAGCCGCCCAGATCCGGCAAATCGATAATAGCTGCAGCTTCTACAATATTGCCTCCCAGCTTACTAATAAGTGAACTTGCAGCCAACATGGTGCCGCCGGTTGCAATCAGGTCGTCAAGCAACAGGACTTTATCTCCTTCGTTAACCGCATCTTTATGCAGTTCAACTTCCGCGGTTCCGTATTCGAGCTCGTAAGTTTCACTGACGGTGTCAAAGGGTAATTTGCCACGCTTGCGTACCGGTACCAGGCTGGTGCTGAGTTCGTAAGCGAGCGCACCGCCAATGATAAAACCACGCGCATCTATGCAGGCCAGAACATCGAAATCTTTTTCGTAATATCTGTGTACAAAGCAATCGACAAGTCGTCTGAAGGTTGCCGGGTTTTGCAGCAGTGGTGTGATGTCTCTGAACTGCACGCCATCTATTGGCCAGTCAGGAATTGTTCTAACCCGTGCGCGAATGTAATCTCTGAAGTAGTCGTCCTGATTTGTTCTGCTCATGAGTTAACTCGCACTTTCAATGGTTCCTTGAGTTGCATTGCCATGTTGGCAAGCAGGTCTGCTGTGGTATCCCAGTTAATGCATGCATCGGTGATAGAGACGCCATACTCAAGAGACTGTGGGTCACTGCCCAGGCTTTGATTGCCGTCGTTAAGATGGCTTTCAAGCATCAGGCCTATAATTGACTGGTTGCCTTCGGCAATTTGCTTAATAACGTTGTCAGCAATCAGTGGCTGCAGTGTGTGATCCTTATGCGAGTTGGCGTGGCTGCAGTCGACGATCAGGCTTGGTGTTAGATTGTTGTCTGTGAGTGCTTTTTCAGCCAGCGCGACATTGACTGAATCGTAGTTGGGTTCAGAACCGCCACGCAGAATTACATGACCGTATTTATTACCTGCCGTAGTCAGGCGTGTTACCTGACCATCTGTGTTGATACCAAGGAATCGATGTGGTGAAGATGCAGATTTCAGCGCATTGATGGCGATATCTAAACTGCCGTCCGTGCCGTTTTTGAAGCCCACTGGAGTAGACAGGCCGCTCGACATTTCCCGGTGTGTTTGTGATTCTGAAGTACGAGCACCAATTGCAGTCCATGCGAAAAGATCAGACAGATATTGCGGGCTGATGGGATCCAGTGCCTCAGTGCCTGCTGGCAGTCCCAGCTCTGCGAGTGCCACGAGGAGTTCACGTGCACTGCGCAACCCTTTTTCGATATTAAATGAGTCATTTAGATCTGGATCGTTGACAAAGCCTTTCCATCCAACCGTAGTGCGAGGCTTTTCAAAGTAGACGCGCATAACGATGTACAGGGTGTCGCTATACTTGTCGTGCAGGGTTTTTAGCTGTTTCGCATACTCGAGGGCTGAATCGATGTCGTGGATCGAGCAGGGCCCTGTTACGATAAGCAATCGCGGGTCTTCACGGGCAAGAATTTTTTCAATAGTTCTGCGCGATTGCTTAATGAAAACACTGGCAGTTTCGGGACACGGGACGACGTTGTGTAGTTCTCTGGGGGTAATCAGAACGTCTTCTGCGACAATGTTTATGTCGCTCAGATTATGGCTCACAATGCTCACTCGAATACGGTTTGAGAGCGTTGCAGTTTATGGAACTAACCGGCATATTACAAAGGTAACGCGGCGTTTTTCTGTGCTGTGTGGCAGTGTCTGTACCCGGGCCTGTATTCTGGCTTAGGTTGGCAGGTGTGCAGAGGTTGCTTTAACCGACAACAACTTTGCCGTTTTCGATTTTCAATCCACTGGTCCCTGTCAGCACCGATTGCAGCGCCGGTCCGATAAGTTGTCCGCGCCAGCCGCGCATGACTGATGTGTCGTTATTGCCTTTGATCAGGTCCTCAACTGATTTTCGCGGAGCAAGAATGGCCGGATTGATTTCGAGTCCTCGAGCATGAATCTTCGCTACCGCGGTTAGCAGGTCAAGGGCCGCGTCCTGATCAGGGGTGAGCTTTACTTTGCGCCTGTTTTCGTCTGGTGCTATTGGCGGTTCGTCTTTTGATTTGTTAATTATTTCAATGATCGCGCTGCCATGGCTTTTAACCATACCTTCGCTCAGGCCGCGTATGTGTTTTAGCTCACCTTTGCTCAATGGCATTTGCTTGGCGAGATCGGTTAATACGTCATCTTTTATAAGCCAGTTGCGTGGCAGATTTCGTTCTCTGGCTGTGAGCTCGCGCCACCTGGCCAGTTGCTGTGCCACGGAGAGCCTGCCGCCTTTAAGCTTGTCGATACCTCTGAGGCGCTTCCATACTTCATCTGCCGGCTTTTCATAGAGATCCGGGTTGGTGAGGTTTTGCCATTCGCTGTCGAGCCACTGTAAGCGGTCTAATTGTTTTAGCTTGTCTCGCATAATGGGGTACATGCGCGCAAGATAAATAACATCATCCGCAGCATATTGCACTTGTTGCTTTGGCAGTGGCCGTCGAGTCCAGTCTGCCCGTGAGTGTGATTTACTTAAGTTAACCCCAAGCACTTCACCGACAAGATTGCCGTAGCCAATTTGCTCCTGATAGCCCAGGAGCGGTGCGGCTATCTGAGTATCAAACAGATTGGCGGGTACTTCGCCACGCAGCCAGTAAAAGATTTCAAGATCCTGGCTGGCCGCGTGCAGAACTTTGATGATATCCGGTGTGTAAATGATATCGAGAATCGGATCAATAGAGTCCAGTGCCAGTGGATCAATACAGGCCACGATTTCTGGTGATGCTATCTGCAGCAGGCACAGTTCCGGTCGGTAGGTCCGTTCGCGAAGAAATTCTGTATCCAGCGCCAGCCATTCCTGCGATGCAATGTCATCGGCAAAGCGTTGCAGCTTTTCAGGTGTATCTATGAAGAGGATATTGCTCATACGGCCCGTCATTCCAGTCGAACCGTATGATAACAGCTATTTCGAACTCATCTCGGCCAGCATGACGTTGCGTGCCGATAGTTTATTTAATACTCGTCTTTCGGTTAACTGCGCAATAATCGTGGATCGCCAGTACCGAAGAACTTGTAAGTCTGGACAAGATATTCGTGGTCATCATTTGCTGCATCAAGTTCCATCAGACTGGTTCGCAAATCATCGGCTTCGTCAAGCTTGTTGGATGCAACCAATGCGTGCAGCAGTATCCTGCGAGTGCGGTCCGAGTCACCTTTTAGCTCCGCAGATGCATCCTCCAGTATTTTGCAGGCTTCGTTGTAGTTGCCGCGCGCGAGTTCCACACTGGCAAGCCCGATAGGACCTGCAGCGTGTTCTGGAGCCGCATCTGATATTAATTCAAAAGCTGGCTGCGCCGTATCGACCAGGCCAGTTGCCAGGCAACTGATTGCCAGGCTGTTTAGATATGTTAAATCCTGATTTTTCATCACCGTTCCCGTTTCCTCCGCCTCTATGGGCAGAGTGAATTTGTAGTCTCAGATCGGGTAGCGGCACTCGTTGTGATGACTGTAGTTATGGATAACATCATCTGCGCGAGCTATGGCGACTGCGTGCAATTAGCTTGAACTAACGCGTTTTTTATTCAGGAAACTGTCGACGGCATCAACAGTTTCTGCGTCCATCATGTTGCTGGCCATTACTGCTGCTGAGTACTGGTAGGCCTCGTCAATGTTTTTCGGGAGTTGCGTGTAAAACATGGATTTACCGATTTTACGGGCACTTTTTGGTTTACTGGCGATTTTATCTGCCAGATCCCGGGTTAGTGCGTCCAAATTTTCGGGTGCGACGCTGTGATTGATAAGGCCATATTCAACAGCTGTGTCTGCATCAATAAATTCACCAGTCAGCAGCATTTCCAGAGCTCTCTTTGAATTAACGTTGCGCGACAACGCGACGGAGGGTGTGCTGCAAAAAAGTCCGAGATTGATACCGGATACAGCAAATTGTGCTGTATTGGCGGCAAGTGCCAGATCACAGGTTGCAACCAGTTGGCAGCCTGCTGCTGTCGCGAGCCCTTGCACGCTGGCAATCACTGGTTGAGGAATTTTCCTGATAGTCTGCATCATTTGAGAGCACTGGTTGAATAGAGACTGGTAGTGCTCCTCGCTGTGATTGCCGCGCATTTGTTTTAAGTCGTGTCCGGCGCAAAACGCTCTTCCGTGTGCGGCCAGAATAACCACTGCAATAGATTCATCTTTGCCAATTGTTGATAAATTGCTTTGCAATTCCTTTAGCAACTCTTCGGAGAGGGCGTTAAACTTGTTCGGTCGATTCAATGTGAGCGTCGCTACCTGGTCGCTGACAACCAGTTCGAGTACTGTTTCCGGGCTTGCGCTCATCTTTCTTCTCCACGGTGGCATTGGACAATTGTGCTGGTAAGTCCGGTAATATTCGTCGGATTATTAACCTTACAGATATAATCGAAACTATAGACTCCGTATTGAGCGGGAGGCAAGTGCGTGTCGAAAATTACGGTCGAAGAATTCCAGCAGCTTGCGTCTCTGCGCCTTCCGTTCGCGCAGATCATGGGATTGCAATTGCAATCAATTGATGCCGATGGTGTCTGGATGCGGGCTGTTTACAGTGAGAAATTTTTGCGGCCCGGCGGGACTGTTTCCGGGCCGGTCATGATGGGGCTGGCCGATGCTGCGATCTACGCAATGATAATGAGCCGCATTGGTGCAGTTGAACTGGCAGTTACAACTTCGCTAAGCATTAATTTTCTGCGCAAGCCGTCACCCGGAGACATCATTGCGCGCGCTACACCGTTGAAGTTTGGTAAGCGATTGGTGGTAGGTGATGTCGCTATGTATAGTGCCACTGATAAAGCACTGGATTGTACAGGCGAAGGTTATGCGCCAACTGCGTTTGATGATGCCGATATGGTCGCTCATGCAACCGCCACTTATTCGATACCACCGACTTAATCTTAACAAGGCTGGATGTTTATGACTGAATCACTGTCCAATATCAAAGCGTGTGTATTTGATGCCTATGGAACACTGTTTGATGTGCACTCTGCTGTAGGCGCGCACAAAGCAAGGCTTGGAGAAAACGCAGATAGCGTCTCTCTGATGTGGCGTACCAAACAGCTTGAATATACCTGGCTGCGAAGTTTAATGCGTGACTTCGCAGATTTCTGGCAAGTCACAGGAGATGCACTGGACTACGCACTGGATGCGCACGACATAAGTGACAATGACCTGCGCGGTGATTTAATGGATGCGTACCTGGTGCTTAAAACTTATGATGAAGTTCTGCCGGTTCTCACCCGGTTAAAAGAGGCGGGATACATTACTGCGGTGCTGAGTAACGGGGCGACAGCGATGCTTGAGTCTGCTAACCGTAGTTCGGGAATTGACCAGGTTCTGGATGCGAGTGTGAGTGTTGATGAGCTCGGTATTTTTAAGCCTGATCCTCAAGTTTATGATTTGGTGACAAAGAAGTTTAAAATCCAGCCGGAGCAGGTGCTTTTCCAGTCATCAAATGCCTGGGATGCTGCAGGAGCGGCTTCCTTTGGATTCAAAGTGTTGTGGGTGAATCGTTTTGGTCAAAGACCTGAGCGATTACCGGCACGGCCGGACTACGAGGCAAAAGATTTAAATCATCTGCTGGGGTTGCTTGGCATCTAGTGTCAGAAGAGGTGGGTACTGAAAAATATGTGCGGCACCTTCATAAACAGGCGCCGCACCACTTACCCAATCGCCAGACACAGACTTATTGTTACCTGCATCATTCCCTGGCGCAGCAGTTGTGTGTCCGGTCATTGCTAATAGTCAGCGACTGAGCGTGTTGTGGCAGTTAATGTATGCAAATGTAAAACATTTTGAATGCGTTAACTGTGGCAACAACGGAGAAGTTAACGGCAGAGTGAAATTTTAGTTAACCGTAATCTCACTGACTGATAAATAAACCCTTTGGCTATGCCTGACATTTGGGCTGTACCTGACATATGAGCCGGCAGTGCACACTGCTTTGTGTTGAGTGTGGGTCTTGCTGAAGATGTCTAGCTTGCTTTGTGGCTGCCGTCACACAGAGGCGCGTTGCCGGTTTTTTTGCAGCCGCAAAAAAATGCTCTTCCGTCTTTTTCAGCGGTATATTTCACCGGCTTGAAATCAGTATCCTTGTGCGAGCCATCGCAAAAAGGTTGTTTGGCACTCTTGCCGCAAGAACACCAAAAGTAGTCTTTCCCTTCTTCAACATCAATCGCCATCGGTTGATTGTTTTCTTCACTCATTGTGTTTGCTCTGTATTTTAATTGAGGACGTCAGTATAAACTTCTTGCCGCAGTTGGTGTAAGCGTCTTACGGTCTCGCACCACGCTCGCGCGCCAAAACACGGGTAATTTTTGAATTCTGGTCTGTTGGCGAGTTGTGTAAGCGAATGTTTCAAGCCGTTTTTACGAGGTGTGCAGAGAACGGCTTATAACCAGACGCTGGATGTCAGAGGTGCCTTCGTAAATTTGGCAAACTCTGACATCGCGAGCGATCCTCTCTACCGGAAAGTCTGCCAGGTAACCGTAGCCTCCATGTATCTGAATTGAATCAGAGCAGACGCGCTCAGCCATCTCACTGGCAAATAGTTTTGCCATAGAAGCTTCGGTCAGACACGGTAAATTCTGCTCGCGTAAATTTGCCGCGCGATGCACCAGTAACCTTGCGGCATCAATTGATGTTGCCATGTCGGCGAGTTTAAATGCCACGGCCTGCTGTGAAATGATAGGCGCTCCAAACGCTTGTCGCTCCTGTGCGTAGCTCAGAGCGAGTTCGTAAGCGGCCCGTGCCATACCAACAGATTGTGCGGCTATGCCAATACGCCCGCCTTCAAGGTTACCGAGTGCTATGCGATAACCCAGGCCTTCATCACCCAGCAGATAGTCTGCCGGAATTCTGCAGTCTTCAAAGACAATCTGGCATGTGTCTGAGGCGCGTTGTCCCATCTTCTTTTCAACCGATGCAACCTGATAACCTTGTGTATTGGTTGGAACGATGAAAGCACTGATACCGCGTTTGCCGGCGCTGGCATCGGTAACTGCAAATACAATAGCGAGATCTGCATTTTTACCGGAAGTAATGAACTGCTTTACACCGTTAATAACAAAGCTGTTGCCATCACGCTCCGCGCGTGTCGTAAGGGCTGCTGCATCCGACCCCGCCTGTGGCTCGGTAAGACAGAATGCACCTAACATTTTGCCTGTTGCGAGCTGAGGTAACCATTTGTCTTTTTGTGCGTCTGTACCGAATTTGTAGATTGGCATGCAGGCGACAGAATTGTGCACGCTCATTATGGTTGAGCAGGCGCCGTCGCCTGCGGCAATTTCTTCCAGTGCCATCGCGTAGGCAACCGTATCGGTAGCGGAGCCCTGATATTCCTCCGGCACAACCATACCGAGCAAGCCGAGCTCTCCCATGGCGGCGATTGCCGCTGATGGAAACTCCGAGTTTTGATCCCAAACTGCAGCATTTGGTGCCAGTTGCTCTGTAGCAAACTGGCGTGCCATGTCACGTATCATCAGCTGCTCTTCAGAGTAACCTTGCGGTGAATAGCTTGCCGGCGCGTTGGTCACTTTATTATCTCTATAGCCATGGCAGTTGCTTCGCCGCCGCCGATGCACAAAGAGGCTATACCACGTTGTTTACCCTGGTTTATCAAGGCATGCAGCAGCGTTGTCAGTATTCGGGCACCTGAAGCTCCAATCGGGTGGCCAAGCGCACAGGCACCGCCGTGGATATTCACTTTATCAACCGGCAGGTCGAGCTCCTGCATTGCCGCCATGGTGACTACCGCAAATGCTTCGTTGATTTCATAGAGATCAATATCGTTCTGCGTGCAGTTGAGTTGTTCAAGTAGTTTACGCATTGCAAACACTGGTGCTGTGGTAAACCATTTTGGTTCATGTGCATGGGTTGTGTGGCCTAGAACGGTCGCCAGTGGCTTTAAACCACGTGCATCGCATTCGCTTCTGCGCATCATAACGAGTGCGGCTGCACCATCGGAGATTGAGCTGGCGTTGGCGGCGGTAACGGTGCCATCTTTGGCAAATGCTGCACGCAACGTCGGTATTTTTTCCGGCATGGCGTTATGTGGCTGTTCATCGTGCTCAACAACACTTTCACCTTTGCGGGATTTTACGGTTACCGGTGCAACTTCGTTTTTAAAGTCACCGTTATCGATGGCATCTTTTGCGCGTGCCAGAGAACGCAATGCAAATTCATCCTGCGCTTCACGCGAAAATTTATACTTGGTGGCAGTGTCTTCAGCAAAACAGCCCATTAACTTACCTTTGTCATAGGCGTCTTCGAGTCCGTCGAGAAACATGTGGTCCATTGTTTGACCGTGACCCATACGCATTCCGCCCCGAGCTTTTGGTAGCAGATAAGGGGCATTGGTCATGCTTTCCATACCACCTGCGACCGCTATCTTTGCGCTGCCTGCCAGCAACAGATCGTGTGCGAACATTGCTGCCTTCATGCCGGATCCGCACATTTTGTTAATTGTTGTGCAGTTACTGCCAATTGGTAAGCCTGCACCCAGGCCTGCCTGTCGGGCCGGTGCCTGGCCCTGTCCGGCAGGTAGCACGCATCCCATGACGACTTCATCTATTGTGTCTGGTTGCAGTGAGCTTTTTTCGAGCGCGGCTTTGATGGCAGTAGCGCCTAAGTCTGCTGCGGTCAGGTTAGATAATGCACCTTGAAAACCTCCAAGCGGTGTGCGCATGGCGCTGGTGATAACTATCGGGTCATCGTTTTTCATGATGAATGCCTCTTAAGTGATGTTTTGGTGCAGGGATCTTTGTGACCGTGCTTGCCGTTAAGGGTTGCCAGATGTTCGACGCAGCGTTGTTTAATTTGCTCAAGGTCTGCCAATGCTGCGTCTATGTCCTTTTGTTGCTGCTGCAGCTGCGCACGTCTGTCCTCAATTTTCTGACAGGTGTACTGAAGCTGTTGCAATTCACCATTATGACCTGCGTCATACATATTCAATACCGATTTTATTTCTTCCAGAGGCCAGCCCAGTCTTTTTCCGCGCAACAAAAGTTTTAGACGTGCGCGATCGGCGCGCGAGTAGACTCTGCGGCCGCCATTTCTGGATGGACTCAGCAGCTGCTTGTCCTCGTAGAATCGAATCGCTCTGGTTGTGATTCCGAATTCTCTGCCGAGTTCTGAAATACTGTAAGTTTCTTGCATGTTTAGCCGTAAACAGTTGAATGACGAGTGTATATTGACGTTTACGTAAACGTCAATATACTATCTAAAAAACGATATCGACACGCAGTGTATTGCTCTTGAATCGAGTGCTGGGGTTTATCGATATTTCTGCACACACAATGTTTAAACCAGGGTGATAGTTAATTTATGACTTCTCAGGCCAATAAAGTGGTGCCAATTGCTGATACTGTCGATGAAAATATGGCGGGTTCAGATACAGCAGTTGCGGTCAGGTTTGTCACAGCATCCAGCTTGTTTGACGGCCAAATAACCGCATCTA
>CAZYRP010000186.1:0-11075 GCA_964649465.1 uncultured Granulosicoccaceae bacterium
ATTGTCGTACTTAGGTCGTCTGGTCTGCCGCTATTAATGTATGGCGCTGCACGTCACTGGCACCTCTGTTTTCCTGTCGGCTGAAATCATCTCTCAAAACGGCAGTCCAGTCCTGATTCAGGCGAGAAATTAAACTCGCGCGAATTCCATAGTGATCACTTTCGTGCGCCTGTCTGGTTTCGAGCCGCACTAATTTTCGAGTATTAGGATTGCGTGTATCCGTAACAGCAACGGACGCGGAGATCGAATCACTATCTGCTACACCAATGCGCTTGATTAATTCAAAGTTAGGACTTACTCGCAGGCCTTTTATTACTTCGTAATTCGCGCGTACACCACTGACAGACTCATAGTCTCGGGAATCAAATGCTCCGCGTACACGGTATTCAGAGTACAACCGGGTAGACGGCAGAGCTCTGGACTCAACCCCGATAGTAAAAAAATCAGTCTCAAGCTCGCTCGTCAGGCCCGCAAGCCCAAGCAGACTATTACTCAATTCATATCGCGTATACCCGGTAACATCATCATGCAGATTAAGCTTTGCACTCGCAGCAATTCGCCTGCGGTCAATGCTCCCAACATCCTGTTCGTACTCCAGATCGGTTTGACCGCTTTTTCCAAACAGAGAAAACTTACGACGCACACCAAGAAGAGATGATAAAAAGTTATCTCTGTCACCGTCGGTCTTCTTCGAGTTCTGACGCAACCCTGCTCTCAATTGCCAGTCTTTAATTTGAGTTTCTACTACAGCACTTATAGCCGTTCTTTCATCACCACTAATCGACGATCTGCTTCGATTGGCATCGAGCAACAATTTAGACTTATTTCCAAAGATTCCAGTCAGTGGCTGCGTATGTTGAATTTTGGTTTCGGAGCGTCCGGTGGTTGCAGAACCGACTCCACCGCTGAACTCGCTGTCCGCCCAAATATGCTCAAATGTAGTAACACCCTTATTCGACCAGCTATGGTCGACAGATACACTCAGAGCATTGCCCTTCCCGGTTCGGTCTGAATCAGAACGTGCCATACTGACTGAAAGGTAAGTCTTTTTACCCAGGTGGTAGTCACCATATACGCCTATCAGGTTTTTACCTTCGGACGCGTGCCCATCATGAGTAAGGCTTGCACCCAGTGTCAATGCATCTGTGATCTGTCGTTTGAACCTTATACCCGAAACCAAATATTCATCACCCCCGTCTACTACGTCATAGCTAATACGTATGAAGACAGGATTCTGGTCTGCGTCAAGTGTTGGAATAGCTGAAGAAAATGACAAAAATCCTGTTTCATCTTCAACCGTATAATCACCATACCGGCTTAGGCGTTCGGTTTTCAGTATTAAACCGCGATTTTCGCGGCTTCTGGTTACAAGCTCAACCGTTTCACTGTTTGCAACAATCGGAAACTGTTGTAAACGGTAAAGCAGCGCACTTCCGTTACCAGCTATTTCTTCGGAAACATTGCTATTTTCTTCAGGGGCTGCAAAAAACCGGATATGATTTTTTCCATCATCATAAACGCTGCTAAGGCCGGTCAGGTTTCTGCTTATGCGCGCAAGATCCTGCCTGTCTGCGTTGGGATCAGTTAGAAAGTCACCCCACAAAGCGCTGCTATTGTCTCGCTCAACCCGGATGTACAATTTGCTGCGGCTCTGTGCCTCGAAGCCACGTATCGAGGCATCTCCATGAATTGGATAATGCAACGTCGGATTGATATCACGCAATAACTGTTGATCGCCATTTTTGTCGCTATCGTATGATAACGTCAGGTGATAATCGTCTTTTACAGTGCCCTTTACAAACAGGGCTGCACGTGACTCAAAGCGACCGCGAGTGCTTAGACTGCCGAGATCAGTAGCAGACGTAAAATCGCCCAGCTCCTGTGTAGAAAAGTACCCACCCGCTTCAATAAAACCCGACACAAACAGCGGCCTGCTTTCGGCGACCTGACGAACGAACATCTCGTCAGAATATTCACTGGTACTAACTCTGATTCGCACTTCACCGGTGACACCAGATGGTCTGTAGTGCAGCGTTCGCCTGCCGTTCTCAACTCTAATCTGGCGACCGGGTTCATTATCCTGAATATCCGGCTCAACCCAGCTTCCATCAGAGCTGTCGATGGTGACATAGTACACTCCAAGCGCTGGCAGACCGTTAGCATCCTTGATACTCACAGTAATGGGTAGTGTGCTTCTTCCACCATCAGCCGGTATGCTTTCAGACTGTGAATTGAGTACGATACTGGTACCAACAGACGGTCTTTTAAAAACTCCGGTGGCCAATACACGTTCGTTTCCAAATGGCCCGGTTCCCTTTACCTCAACAGTGTTCTCTCCAGCGTCCAGTTCCACTCCATACCATGCGACCACCTGGGCTTTTTCTCGCCGGTTGATCATTCTTTCACCAATTTGACTGAGTGGTACCGGCTTGTCATTCACGTACAAAGTCGGATCAATGCCCGCTCTGATAACAGCCATGAATCTGCCGTTTAGACTCAGCTCATTGCCCGGCCATAACCAGGTACCGTCTTTGGCTTGCGCTTTAGTGATGCCGGACACAACTTCTTTAGCCTTTAACATCTGAGGTCTGTCAACATCGCTAACCTCAGGTTGTGTCAGTGCAAACTCTTCTCCCACTTCCTCGATCACCGAGTCACCACTGATCGCGCCGAAATCAAAACCCTCCGGTCCGTCAATTACCCCATTCGACAAATCGCCATCAGCAGCGCCGGCCTGCGAACGAAGATCACTGCTGCGCTGCTGGTTGCCACCGATTCGCCTTTCTGCGTTTTGCAGATACCAGCTGTTATCAAATTTTTTGTTGCGGTGCTTTAGTTCAGCAAATATTTGCTCTGCACCCACCTTCGGGCAACCTGCCGCAAAATCTGCACGATGAAAATCACCTTCCGAAAGATCAACAAAACGACTGTTGGCATCGGCCGCCTGATCGACTGATAGAAGCTTTAAATCCAGTCCTTCAGGTAACGTATGGGTATCAACTTTGACAACATATCTGCCTGGCTCAAGCCCGTACAGACTAAACATTCCGTCACCATCAGTGATCACATAGCTGCCATCCTGCAGATATAGCCATACTCCGGCTATTGGCCATTCCTTAAGATTTTGCACACCATCGCAGTTCTGATCGACATACACCTTGCCGAACATCGACGCTTTGTTGGAGAACACACCATCACGACGCAAAGTAACGGTAGCGGTAGCTGGCAACGAATCTATTGTTTGCCGACTGGCGGTAAAGCCGGTAGCAACAGCGGTATTGACACCATTCCCGTCAATAGCTGCAGCTGTGGCGCGTGCTGCATAGCTAATAACCGCATTCGAATTACCACCCAGACTACCCACATCAAATATCAGTTCGCCATCGCCTGAGGGTTCTGGATCAGCTGTTGTAACACCTGCCAGCAGAGTAGTGCCCGGCACATAGCGATAGCCAAACGGCAACGTGTCTCTAACAGAAATATGGTTTAGCTCTTCCGCAGCAGAATTTCTAACCGTCACGGTATAGAGGACCGGCTGACCTATATCAACAACAGACTGGGCTGCAATTTTCTCAACGGACAGCAAACGGCCCGTATCAGTGGGATCAAGCGGTATGTCTATCGCTGCCTGTGCATTGATGCTTGCCCCCACAAAGATGCCGCTGTCACTGCTGTTAACAGCCTGACTGTCAATGGGCGTTTCACTATAACCATCCCTGCCATAGGAAAAATTGTGCACCTGGAAATCCGTTAAGCGAAACGGTGGCACAGCCGATGGAAAAGTCAAACCCGCAGGGGTACTAACCTGTAGATAATAACTGGTATCTTCGTTGAGCCTTGGCAGAGAGAACCTACCAGACTCATCAGATACAAATTCAAACACCACACCAGTAACTGAGTCTGTCTCTATTTCATCAGTATCAGCACGGCGAATTTGCACTAAAGCGCCAGTTATAGGAACAAGAGTTTTAGAATCAAACACCACACTTTGTCGACTCACCAGAGCCACCTCTGCGATGACCAGGCCAACTTCAGAATCACCAAATCTGCCAGACAACTGATCGTTGTCTGCTGCTTGCAGCACGCAGGAGCTGTTGGCCTCGTCAAACTGCGGCGTGACATCTGCGGAATTTATAAAAACCGGACAGGTGCCTCCATCAGAGCGATTATCCGTCGATACCTCCAGTGGCGCTACACTCCTGTAAACACCCGGACTTCCCGTTTCAAGCATCACTACATTGACATGATCACCGGTAAGCCTTGAATGCACCTCGGAAATCAGATATCGGTTGCCGGCACGATCGGTTCTTACGCCTGGATGATTTTCATCGGTTAAAAGCAATTGCAGGTAAATGCCGTCACGAGTCACCGAATAAGGATCTGCCTCACTACGTTTAAGAGAATATTGTTGCGCGTTTACAAAATCACTATCCGAATAAAAATCAGGAGTTTGCCCCAGATCCATCAGTTCCGGAGCTGGCTGCATAAACTGCAACTGACCTCGCTGAAGTGCGGCGATGGTTGAAAAAGTATTGCAAGTCGAATTACTGACCCTGTCAGCCACACCGTCAACATCAGCGTCATATAAAGCGGTAGACAAAACGGAGGTTTTTGATATGCCTGAATCATTCACCTGAAAACGTACAGAAAATGCCGCAATCTGATTGTTCGTTAGTTCAGTATTGCTCAGAAAATAGCCAGTTTTAACAACCTCTTCGGGATTGGTTATTAAATCTGCACTTATCCACTCGTTACCTGCCAAACTATCGAGTTGTACAACAGGATTTCCATTGACCGTATTATTATCTGCTTCTGTAATGTCATAAAAAACGGAATTGATATTGACCTCTAGTTCAATCACAAGGCCGCTGGCAGCATTGCCGTCGATCACATAGCTGGCGCTATCAAGCACACCATTGCCCGTGTTGTAGCCATCAACACTATGAGTGATCAAATCACCTTCAAACAATGCCGCATTGCAGGCAGGGAATGTTTTAAGAGCAATTTCAAGCTCACCCGGACTACCGACAGTAACGCTGTTTACAAGGTTTTTGAGTTTTTCGGAACCAACTGATTCAACAGTAATCGGTAACTCAATTTGCTGATCACTACCGAGCGTGTGCGATACCCTTGCAGTAACTACAACATCGACCGATTGTTCTGGTGTCAACTCAGTTGTCTGTGAAATTACCGATTCATTTGCATCTACCTGACCATTGCGATTGCTGTCTATAAAAACCTGCGGTGTATCAAATACTGCCAGATCAAGCTCGGGGAAGGAAAACCGGTAACTGTCATTGGTGTTCCCCTGGTTTACCACTCGATGAGGGAACTGCGCAACAACTCCAGCAGGAACATCCAGATGATGAATATTCTCAATCGCAAAGGCGAATAAATGACCAACTGCAACGCTGGTGGAATTACTGGCAGATTGAAGTGTATCGTCGGTGTCCGCAATCTGATAATAGATCAGTGCGCGGTTGAGAATTATTGTACCGGGAGGTGTCAGCGCCAACGCCGCTACAGAAAGGCCAAAGCTCAGCATTATTATTAGCTGAGCTCCAGATAAACATTTGTAGATATGGCGCATTAATGCAGAGTGCATGCATCGCGAAGACAGCCTGGCGCCGGTAAATACCGGCGCCCATCACGAAGAGTTATCTAGTCGACTTGAACAGAGAACTGAACAGTCGCAAAATCACCTGACACAAGCTCCCCGCCCAATGGCGGTACAGATGCCGGTGTGGATCCCGCACCAATGTAGAATACAACGTCACCTGCAGTTTCTTCGCCCGCATCGTCTCCCACTCCATCAGTTACAGTGGCTGGAACACAATTCTGATTCAGGCAGTACGCAAGGCTTCCCGGTACGAAAGTAGTAAACGCAGGGGATGCATCTCTGACTTGTACGTTGAAAGCATTTGCCGCCCCCTGGTTTTGCGCAACGATCTGCCATACAAGGCACTGACCTGGCTCTACCAATCCGGGGCTTGCCGCGAAAGGAGTATCTGACACCCCGTCACAATCGGTATCAATACCAACTGTCTTAACGATGTTAACCTGTCCAGTCACTATCTGTGTCTGGTTCTGCGCTGTCACCACATCACTCGTATTTGTGTTAGCGGCATTAATAGTCAACACATCAACTTCACCATCCGGTGCATTGGCCGGAGCAAAGACCGTTGCATCAATAGGCAGCTCTTCACCTGCATCGAGAGTAAACTCAGGTGCACCAGCCCCGGAGATTGCAACTTCTATAGTCGCAATGGTGCCATCAGGTTGTTGCACCTGAATAGGTCCCGGAGTCAGGTTAGCAAGTTCGGTGTCTGCAACACCGTCACCATTTGTATCAATGGACAAAGTGCTGCTCCAGCCAGTCTGAGTATTACTGGACGTCACCTCATAGGTTTCAGTGGCATTACCGTTGTTAGCCAACGTATTCTGATATACCTCAGTACCACCTGGATCAATCTGTGCCGAACCATTAGGTGTCAGTGAAGCCGCAACTACCGCGTTTACGTCGATAGCTTCAAGCGTAACATCGGTAGCGCCAGTACTGTTTGATGTAATTTGGAAAAACAACGGGTAATCACCATCACCATCGCCATTTTCATCCAGCGTTTCATCTGCACCATCGCCGTCATTATCGAAAGTAAAATCGCCTTCTGCCTGCGACTGATCAGGCACTGACACAACTGCTATGATCTCGAAGTCTGTTGCCTGTCCGGCTATCACCGGTGTCGCTGTTATCGGTGCACCAACAGGTTGACCAGCGCCATCTGAAAGGAAGAACTCAACGCTCCATCCCGCAGGCAATCCGCCTACCGTATCAGCAGCCGCATCATAGACGCTACCTGCAGACAATTGAAACGAGTTTGGCGAATCGCCGTCGTTGTCAATATAAAGGGGAATAGTCACTGACGAGTTCACATCGGCGTTGTTAGTAAATACTGCCGTATAGTCCGGAGCGCCAATCGGATTATCATCGATACCAAGAGCACCTCCGGAAGCGTTATGGATATCAATGGTAGACGCATTAATTGTTGCAAGCTTCAATGTAACCGTGTCAACAACAGCAGGATCATTTGCAGCCGAAACCGTTACCACTGCATCGTAGTCACCGGGGCCATTGACAGAAGCAGGCAGCTGCGCAATTACAGTGATCGTCTCAGAGGCTCCCGCTGCAACCAATCCGGCATCAACGCCAAACGCACCATTGGAATCACTCAACTGGACTGTGCCCGCCTCATTCCAGAACGTGAATACTGTATCGGCAGGAAAGCTCACATTGCTGACAGACAGCTCGAGCACTTCGTCAGTGTTACCACCGTTTGTCACGATGTTGGTGAATATTACCGCTTCACCCGCGGATACCTCATCAACAAACTGGATATCATTGGCACCATTGTCATCCAGACCATCATTGATACCGTCACCACCCGTTGCATCACCGGTATCAGAGATGGTTACCAGCAGGTTATTCGAGATCGTATCCGGAACCTCATTGGTTGCTGTCGGCTCATCAGACACACCGTCACCATCAAGATCAGCAACAACATAGGCGGTATTTAAAATCTGGGTACCACCCGCTAACGCTGCAGGATCGTACGATACTGTATAAGTCACCGTAACTGTCGCGTTTGGTGGTAAAACTGCATCAACAGCGCTGAGTCCATCCAATGCAGAATCGAGTGTATCCCCGTTGCCGTTGTAGTCAATGGCATCAACCGTTTCGTCAAGCAATCCCAATGCAGGCAATGTGTCACCATTACTTTCAATCAAACCATTGGTTGTCGCACTGCCACCAACGTAAGACGTATTCTCAGGGATGGCATCCAGTAACGTTACTGTAGTTGCATCGGCATTACCGTTATTTCTAATAGTAATTGTGTATTCGATCGTTGAGGTAGCCGGATTGTGAATCGAGCTCTTGTTAGCAACCACAACTGCATCACCGGTTACCGTGATCAACGATTCCACCGTACTATCCAGTGTATCCGGCCCTTTACCCGCAGTCAGATCAACGACGCTATCAGCAACTGCAGCACCTGTTCCCTCTTCAGCCTCTGCTGTAAGAGTGACACCAAGCGCATCACCATCGAGTGCTGAAGTAGGCACATCAGCCCGCACGACAATACTTTTTATTTCACCGGCAGTCAGTGAGACACTTGAGATAACCGGCTCACCAGCATCCGCCTGACCATTATTGTTTAAATCCTCATAGATTGTGATGCTATCAGCATCGATAGAGTCACCACCGACTATGCCATCAGCTGCAGATAGAATAAAAGTATCTGTACCGTTACCTGTGTTTTGCAGCGTATAAGATAAATCCACGGGTTGTCCCGGAGACGCTGTCAGACTGGTATCAGTGGAATTAATTGCTGCCGAGTAGACCTGCGCTACTGTCACAACCGCCTCGTTTGACTGAGCGGTATAACTGTTACCTGCCGAATCTTCATAGCTAACAGTCGCAAGGTTTTTAATTTCAGTCCCTGCTGCTGTTGCTCCGTAGGCATTGAAGGTAGCGCCTGCTGCCATCAATGCCGCTGTAACTGGTAAAACCAGCCATATAGAATTTTTGCACGTACGAGATTTGTTAATCATTTTTGTGTAAACACCTTAGGGTTGTTCTCACCAGAATATTGGCCGGTCAACTGATGTTGCCGGCTTTTGTATTTAGAATATTTTTATAAAGGGAAATAGGGTTACTTCACGCGTACGCGATAGCTATAAAGCTGGGTTCCACCATCAGCATTAATGGCATTTTCAGCATGCCATTTCAGGTGGGTGTACTGCTCCGGTGGTACAACTTTCTCCACTACTTCACCAGAGCTTTTTGTTTCCAGACGTATAACAGGCTCGGCCTCAAACGTTTTACCACCATCAATACTGACCAGAAGTGCAGCAGTAACATCGGTACTTGCAGTGTCGGAAACGTACGATGTGCCCTCCGGTACTGGCCCTACCACAGTGAGACCGTTAATATTCGAATTGCCTTTATTGGTGTAGGTAAGCTGATATTCAACCAGCTGATTTGGCTCTACCTCGGTAGCTGCAGAAAGCTTTTCTTTATCCTCTTCAAGCTCAACAACAAAAGCCTCCATCGTGCCTTGTATTGGCTCGTCAGCGTGACTATTCGACACAGCCACCAGTGGTAGCATCAACAACATAAAAGATAAAATTTTTCGCATTTTCGCGTTCCTGGAGGGTTCTAGAGCAGACGGTAATGCCAGAGCAATTGCTATTCCTACTGGTTTTGAAACCACGCTGGTGGGATTGATCACAGCGCCAATTTTTCAATTGTTGCGACTAACATCACACTAATCTCGTACCTCCATGCCAAAGCCAACGACTCGCCACTGACATTTTTTTGCCGTACTATTCCGGTACTCAATTGACTACAGCTCAACAGATGCCGACCTCTACTCAACCAACCATTTTTTGGTTCAGACGCGACTTACGCTTGCAGGACAACCCTGCTTTACATTGGGCCGTAAAGCAGGGGAACCCGGTTGTCTGCATATATATTCACAACGACAGTGCCGAAGACGATTGGCAATTAGGTGAAGCCTCACAATGGTGGTTACATCATTCTCTGAGCGCCTTAGCTGCGAGTTTAGAGAAAGCCGGCAACCGTTTACGCCTGTTTAATGGTGATGCCGCAGATACCATTAATAAGTTAGTTAAAGTGACCGGTGCTAAAGCCATTGCATGGAACAGGCGCTATGAGCCAGATTCAATAGAGCTCGACAAAAAACTCAAAGCTCAATACATAAACCATGGGCTGGACGTCTTCTCTGCTCCCGGCAACCTGTCCCATGAACCGTGGCAGGTAAAAAGAGAGGGTCAACACCCATACAGAGTTTTCACGGCATACTGGCGAGCATCACTTAAGCAACCGAGTCTGCCTCTCACGCCTGCGGTTAAAACTATTCCGCCCAGCCCCAAAAAGACAACAGGCGAGCTAAATTTGGCAGACCTGAATCTTTTGCCAGTGATTCCGTGGGCGGCCAGGTTTCCGGATCATTGGCAGCCGGGTGAAAAAGGTGCCGCTGCAAACCTGCAATCACTGTTAAAGAATAGAATTTCAAATTACGATACCGCACGAGACATTCCGGCAAATCCCGGTACTTCCCGACTGTCTCCGCATTTGGCATTTGGTGAAATAACACCCAGACAGATCAATGCTGCAGTCGCCAGAAAGATAAAAAACAAAACTCTGACCGCCGACGACAACGTCGAGACATTTCTCAAGGAAATAGGCTGGCGCGAATTTGCCTACCACCTGCTCTACAACTATCCACATACTGTTGAGCAGCCTCTTGACGCACGCTTTACCAAATTCCCGTGGAAAAAGATCAAACCCGATGCACTCGAACGCTGGCAACAAGGCAACACCGGTATACCGCTGGTCGACGCTGGTATGCGACAGCTTTGGCAAACCGGATGGATGCATAATCGCATTCGCATGGTCGTGGGCTCGCTACTGATAAAAAATATTGGCTATCACTGGCAGGAAGGAGCGCGCTGGTTCTGGGACACACTGGTCGATGCCGATCTGGCCAGCAACACCATGGGCTGGCAGTGGGTGGCTGGCAGCGGCGCTGATGCAGCACCCTACTTCCGTGTATTCAACCCGGTGCGCCAGGGCGAAAGATTTGATCCCGAAGGTGTGTATGTAAGGCATTGGGTTCCGGAAATTGCAGGACTACCCGACAAGCACATTCACAGCCCCTGGACTGCCAGCCCGACAGAGCTTGATCAGGCAGGTATAATCTTGGGTGATACCTACCCGCAACCATTAGTCGATTTAAAGACAACACGTGTAGAAGCCCTTGATCGCTTTGCAAAAATTAAAGCACTAAGTAAGTAGCATCAACCAGGCTACATCAGTTAAAAACAAAGACGGAAAGACTATCGTGGTGCCACAACCAGAGCCAGACCCTATCAACAACCAACAACTTGTTAACACCTTCGAACCAGATGCGGATTCACTGTCAGGTAAGACCATACTAATTACCGGTGCTGCGGGCGGACTTGGCAGCGCTGTTGCTCGACGAACGGCTGCACTC
>CAZYRP010000187.1:0-10930 GCA_964649465.1 uncultured Granulosicoccaceae bacterium
TTCGAACAAACCCGTCAAGATCGAGCGGCTGTTGAAATTCGTTGCGGACAAAATTGATTTCATCCTGTGAAAGATCACCCAAATGCTCGACAATCTTTTCTTGCTCTTGCGGGTCGACATTTCCATCACACTTGGCCGCGTTGATCATGCCACGCAGCATAACTTCTGCCTGGTTATTTTGATCCTGTGTCGGTTGAACTGAACCACCACCAAGCGCCTGATTTAGCAAATCTCCCAGACCTCCACCACCGCCTTGCTGTTGTCCACCTGTTGCCAAACCGTTTAGCAACCCACCTAAACCACCACCTGCACCGCTACTTGCAGCACCGCCGGACAATACACTACCGAGCAGATCACCTATACCACCCTGCTGGTGACGTTGCTGTTGCTGACCACCGAGCAGGCCACCCAGCAAACCACCGAGTCCGTCGCTTTGTTGCTGCTGGCCACCACCAAGCAGGCTGCCCAGACCACCTAAACCGCCACCGCTACCACCACCCAGCATTTTACCGGCACCGCGGGAAACCATTGCACCCAAAGCCACTTTGGCCAGCATTCCAACTAAATTCATAAATATCCTTCACTAATGATTGTTAGGTTTTTGGGCCGACAGGCTCAAAACCGCAAATAGCACACCCACGATGAGTGCGGCTAATAAATATATGGGGTCAGTGCGCTTATCGCCAAGCATTTTTCACATAAATACACAGAAATATCCGGGTTTCTGTAACTGCGGCCGGAAAAAGGTGAACGCATTCATGAGGTCTTGCAATGCAACATCAGCGGAATGCTCTTTCGCTTATGAGGTACTGATAGTGACTTCGGTGGGGTGATATAGGTTGTCCTATAATCTACAGGGTGTCGAAATCAACTAACAAAGAAAAGCGGGCTCGCAAACGTCACAAGAAATCGTGTGAAGGCAAGGTGGCTTACCCGGACAAAAAGAGCGCGAAGGTCAAAGCTGAATTTATGCGGGCAAAGAAAAATCAGGCCAGCATCCAACACTACGAGTGCCAGGAATGCGGTCAATGGCACCTCGGGAACCGCAGCTGGTAACGAGAAGTTCCAAAGCAGGTTTTATTGAGGTACTTCGGCCTTTGGGTCCACAGCCTGCGGTACATCAACCGACAACGTGTCGTTCAAAAATTCCGGTGGCTCGAATGCATCATGGCGTGGCCCGACAGGTAATTTCTCAAACAGTTTGACGTTGGCAGCTCTGGAAGCTTTGTAAAGTTGCTTGTCTGCATCGGTTAAGGCCTGTGTCAGTGCAGCCTCCACAACATTGCTCCAGAAGCCACTAGTGGAAGACTCAGAGCTGAACTCTATGGACACCTCATTACTCCATATCTGCGTCCCGGTTTTTGTATCTACCAGTCTGGCCTCGGAATTAACTTCGGTGTCAGAGCTTAGCAGCTCGAACTTTTGACCAAAATTCGAGATATGTATGTACATGATTGCATCCGCTCCAAACACCTCATCGATTTTTTTAAGCGACACGCTGTGCATTTCCGGCGGATGCGGCAACCCGTTTTCCTTCATTAGGCCATCGACCACAGCAACCGGAAAAACATAATAGCCTCGTTCGATTAACGGTCGCGACACAGTCGCCAGGTACGCATAACTGGCATTCGGCTCTATAGAATCATTAGTCGGTGGAAATACCAGAATGGAGCGCGGCATGTGTGTTTGATACAAAACCTGTTTTGCTCTTTCTGCTTCGGCAATTTCTACCAGTCTGTTTTCAACACTTGCGCAGCCGCTTACAATGCAAAGTAATGCGATAACAGCCAGTTTTTTTACGTTATCCATTACTGCTGTTGAACTCGCACATTTTTCAACAGCAAATCCACAAATGCAGAACTTTCGGGATAATTCATCTTTTCCTTATTCAGAAATTCAATGGCGGCATTGATCTCGTTTATCTGATAATAAAGTAACCCCAGATGAGCGTATTTTCCCGGAGGAACAATATCTCCTTGCTCAAGTGTACGGTTTATATCACGACGGAAATTTTGAGCCGCTAACTGCGGTGCTGTATTGCTGCTTTGCACATAGGTGTTGTGCAAGTGATCTTCGTAACTGCCCCAACGGTACTTCGGGGCGGTTTCCTGACACCCTGCCAGTACGAACAACGCTATCAGCAGCGCTATGTAACATTTGAAAAGACCCATGGCTATATCTCCCCGACCAATCGCAGGTATCAGCTTGTCGGCGACCAGGATCCATTTTCCAACCCTTCCACCAGGCGGTTGATTGCTTCAGTAATAGCCAGATCCAGTACCTTGCCATTGAGTGTAGAGTCATACCCGGCGGTACCGCCAAATCCGACCACCTCTCTTCTTGACAGGTTATATTCACCTGCGCCCGCGGCGGAGTAGAGTATTTTGGATGTGCGCACGTCGATAAGATTCAGCGTGACTTTCGCATAGGCGGTTTGGGTTTTTC
Organism: uncultured Granulosicoccaceae bacterium; assembly: GCA_964649465.1. GTDB lineage: Bacteria > Pseudomonadota > Gammaproteobacteria > Granulosicoccales > Granulosicoccaceae. The sequence goes on from CAZYRP010000187.1 coordinate 2,446, forward strand.
CTGCACCCAGAATGCCAAACAGCTGCCTGTCACCGGTATTACGCCGACCAAATTCCGACACACTGCCCTGCACCGCCACTGATGCACCTTCGAGAGCCTGCTGTGCGTTGGAAATAGAAGCTTCATTGGCAATTATTTCCATGCTGTCGCGGTCGACAAGGTCAAAGCGATTGGTTTGTTGCAGGTGACTTTGCAGGATTGTCTTTGACTGCGTGCCCAGGCGGTCTGTGCCGTCAGAGAAAATACCACGCTGATAACTCGAACGATTGTTAAAAGTGCCCACCACCAGTGTATGGCGCGGGCCGTTGTAGGCAGTGTTGTACGAGGCAACTTTGCGAGTTTCAAGTGCGGTGTTGGTCTCCGTTACCGCACATCCACTCACTAATATGAGCACTGGCAAAACAGCGCGTTTAAGTGTTTTGATAAGGTGATACATTTCAATCTCCATAAAATCCGTTAAATCTACACGCTGCGTTCTGGCTCGTCTCTGAACCGATGAACTGCCGGTTCACACTGCTTTCCAGGTACCTGGCAGCCCGTCAAAATTGCCCGCACCAGCGCTGAACAGGTTTAAGTGTAGCAGTTGAAATTAATCGGCATGTAGAATGACCGCGAAATCGTACATTCTGTTACAAATTAGCACGGCCGCTCTGGTTACAGGTACTAACGGCAAGAAAGAAGGCATCAGGTTAAGATTGTAAAGGTCAAAAGATGATCGCTTATCAACAATCAATGCTTAAGTTTGGTGACGAATTAGAAAGTGAAAAGCCAAAAAGTGGCTAGCTGAAAAAAGATTGATTTGCACTTTACCCAACTTACCTGCCCGCTTTTCCTTTATCTATACGTTGCCTGTCCCTGGTAAGAGTTGCTGTGGCTTATAATTTGGCTACCTAACTAAAAGGCGTAGGTGTGTTTTGTATAGTTAAATGAGCACAAAGCCTTTCTAATTTACAAAATGCATATCACTCCTGTGTAAATTTCCTAAGGCGCCAACAGTTGCGCACATCTTCGCCGGAGCGATCCACTATTTGGTTCGCAACAAGATTGGTGCTACGGTTAGCTGTATCGATTATGTTCAGGAAGAACTGACGTGAGATACCTTCCTTCCCTGGTTGTTTTCTTTGTTCTATGCGTTGGCTGGGTGGTAACCGACCAAGCTCAACTTCGAGTATTGGAATCTGAAAAACGCGATACTGCATTCGGCATTCTGCGCAGTATCCAAACGCAGATGGATAACCACGTTTCCGGAACTCTGCGAGCATCGCGTGGATTGGCAGCGCAAATTGATTCGGCTATTGAAATCGATCAGCAAACCTTTGAAGCAGAAATTCAGGAGAACTACAACGGGCCTGCTGAGATTTCGCGCATTGAGCTCGCTCCAAATTTTGTCACCAAGTATGTTTATCCAGCTGCAGGCAATGAGTCTTATATTGGCAAAAGCCCGTTACGTCCGCCCATGCCTGGACGTGGGCACATTGCCAGTGAAGTTGAAAGAGGCTTTCCTTTCTTTGCAAGTATTAAAGTAGATGAGAGCGGCACAGCAGAACTGCAGGTTCGATCTGAAATAAGAGAAGCCATAGAAAATAAGATAGTGTCCAATGGCGCGCTGCATTTGGTGGTGCAGTTTGATCTGATTACTGCAAACCCTGTTTCAGAACTGCCGCCCGCCGATGTGGAATTTTTATATCTGGTTCAGCGCGCACGTGAACCGGCACCGAATCTGCCACAAGACTGGGCTACAGTCCGCCCTGGATTCGAGCCAATCACATACACCATGCGCTACCCGCCCGGTGATATCCTGTTATACGCTAAGCCGGTTAATGGCTGGCCTCCCGTGTTTGCAGAAACGATCAGTCATCGACTACGCAACGGGCTGTTTTGTTTACTTCTGTTGCTGCCAGTTGTTCTTGCAAACTGGTTTGCGATTTCCCGCGGCACCACCCGCGTTAATCTGTCGCAATCCCAACAACAAATGAGTAGTTTGCTCAGAACATTGCCGGGTGCTGCGTTCACCTACACTAATCCTGTGAACGCTGAGTTACCATCCGATAAAGATAAAGTCCGCTTTCTTAACCCTCAATCCTGCAAAGAAATATTCGGTGTTGAATCCGAAATCGCTGAAGCTAATGTGTCGACGCTTTGGGATATTATTGAAACACCGGAGATTGCAAAAAATGTGTCGACTGCGTTGTCTGAATCGCGGAAGAAGTTAACCACCTTCGATGAAACATGGCCGGTAATTACACCTGATGGGCAATCCAGATGGCTTCAATGCAGAGCACACCCTACACTCCTGGACAACGGCTCTATACAGTGGTCTGCATTGGTTCTCGACTTCACAGAAGCTGTCAATAGCGAAAACGAATTAGAACAACAACGTGAGGTTGCATACCATGCGCAAAAGCACGAAACCTTAGGGAAGCTAACTGGTGGTGTCGCACATGACTTTAATAATTTGCTCGCAGCAATTGTCGCAAATCTGGAGCTCGTTTCAATCGAAGAGCTTTCCCCGACGCAACAGGAATGCCTGAATGCCGCGATCGATGCCAGCGAAAGGGGTGCCGACCTCACAGGCAATATGCTGTCCTTTGCAAAGCAGGCTCGACTAACACCGGAAGTACTCAGTCTTAATGATGTTGTTCAGTCTGCTCGAAGCTTAATAGAGAGAACACTGCCGGCCACCCTACGTGTTTCTCTAAAGTTAGATGCCAGTCTGGGCCGTGTATCCGTTGACCGTGGCTCGACAGAAAGTGCCCTGCTTAATCTTATTCTGAACGCTCGTGATGCGATGGATGATCAAGGCTTACTGACAGTAACAACCAAAACAGTAATGCTTCACGACAATGAAACAAATCCACAGCTATCTGAACTGTCTCCCGGGGTCTACGTAGTGCTCTGTGTTAGCGACACCGGAGCAGGCATTCCCCCGGAACACCTGCAGTATATTTTCGAACCGTTTTATACGACTAAACCAACAGGCAAAGGTTCGGGCCTTGGACTATCAATGATCATGGGATTCATGCAACAATCCGAGGGAGCCGTTGTAGTCGAAAATAATAATGGAAAAGGCACCACCATCTGCCTTTACTTTCCGGCCGTCAGCTCCCAACAACATTCATTGGACGCACCAAAAGTTACAACAGCTGAGACTGCAACAGGTGCAAACATATTGTTTGCAGAAGACGAACCAGCCGTGCGTGATGCGATAACCCGGATACTAACCATCAGCGGATATCGAGTAACCTCGGTGTCATCTGGTGAAGAAGCCTTTAAAGTGTTTTGTAAAGACAGCACTAACTTTAATTTGCTTATCACTGATATTGTGATGCCCGGGAAGTTACAAGGATCAGAACTTTGCTCAGCCATTAGAAAATTGAAGCCCGACTTTCCAGTCGTTTTTATCACCGGTTATGCGCAAGAGCCCAAATCAACCTGGTCTGAAGACATCCTGGTTACAAAACCAGTGAAGCGCTCCAACCTGATAAAGGCGATCGAAATGAGTTTGAAACGCAGGCAAGTACAACTCTCGTAGAAACAAGTGTTCTCGTGTATTGCAGTTCTTATTAGCATTAAACATTTTTTGCTCTGCGCTTAGTGGTAGTGTATTGCTTTTAAATTTGAACAAGTAAAGATCACAATGACTGAGACATTTCGTATTGCGCGATTTGACGGCGATGGTATCGGGCCCGAAATTATGCACGAGGCCGTTAAAGTTATTGAGGCAGCTCAGTTGATGGTGGGCGGCTTTCGCTGTGAATTTATAAACCTGACCGCAGGTGCTGCCCTCTACCGCGACAAGGGAGTCATCTACCCGGATGAGTCCCGTAAAGTTGCCGAGGACGCCGACGCTATATTTCTTGCGTCCATGGGTTTGCCGGAGATCACCAAACCTGACGGAACAGAGGTACAGGGTGACATCATTGTTGTGACTCGCAAAGAGCTGGATCTTTATCAGGGTGTTCGGCCGGTGCGACTGCGCCCTAACGTGCCATCGCCACTCCGTGCAACTGGTAAAGGCATCGATATGGTGATTTTTCGTGAACAGTCCGAGGGACTATTTGCCTCCTACCAGAGTTCGCACATTGTGCACGACCAGGTCTACAGCGACTCAATGATTGTGACCAGAAGAGGGACTGAACGCATTTGCCGTTCGGCCTTCGAGATGGCAAGCCGGCGTTCGGGTACACCCCGCGATGGCAAATCGCTAGTCACTTGCGTCGATAAATCAAACAACTTTCAGGCGATGGCATTCTTCAACCGTGTGTTTTGCGAGGTAGCCAGTGAATACCCTGATATTGGTATAGATCACAGTTATATCGATGCGATCATGCTGCACATGTTACAACGGCCTGATAGCTTCAACGTGCTGGTACTGGAAAACATGTACGGTGACATCCTCTCAGACCTGACTGCTGGAATAACAGGGGGTATGGGCTTCGCTCCATCCGGTGACATTGGAGATAACCACGCGATGTTCCAGTGTGCAGGTGGTTCTGCGCCGGACATAGCCGGTCTCGGTATTGCCAATCCCACAGCGCAAATCCTGTCTGGTGCAATGATGCTTGACTGGCTGGGTCGTCGTCATGATCTGCCTGCCGCAATTCATGCAGCCACGTGTATTGATGCAGCGATCGATTCCGTTCTGCAGGAGGGCTATCTAACTTCAGATGCTGGTGGTAAAACATCGACGGGCGATTTCGGCGACCAAATTGTTGCAGCTTTACAAGCATCTTGATCTTTGTTAAAGAGATAAGGGGTTATTAGCTCCAATCACCCGTGCGGCATTGCAAAACCTCCAATGTTTTCTCAATCACTGTCCCTATTAGAGTTCCAGTACACCGGCATTGTAACCTTCACGCACAACGTCCATAGCATTGGTTAAAAGTGTATTGGTGGTCTCGCCATACTGAAAAACTAACTACTGTCTTGTTACAGCGCCGACCCCTGGAAGTAAGTACATGCAATCGTACTACCTTCCAGCCCGGTCAGGGCAAATTCTGGGTGGTATTTTTAACTGAACACTCATCAAAAATCGCATTGTCTTCACTATATAAAACCACTACAGATTTTGCAGACTGCCCAATCAGCACGCTCCCGGTATAGTCTGCGAAAACACTTGTGTTGACTATCATTTCCTTATTTTTGTAGGCCTTACCATCCGAGTCAATTTGATACAATGAAATACTGGTGTTTTGCGTATTTCCCTCACTTTTTGCGCGACAGGTCACCTCGTACGTTTGCATTGATCCTCCCAAAGCAAACGCCTGATAAACGCAACCGCCACCGGTCACAGAAACCGCTGCATTGCCTGTGTCTGCCTCGGCGCTGAGGCTGACCAGATCAGATGCGGCGCAACTCTTCCAGCCGAGCAAGTCCTGTTCAAAGCCACCGTTGGTAAAACCCGTCAATGAGTCCACCCTGGTAAGTGAACAGGAATCAAAATTCGCATTGTCTTCACTGTATAACATTACAGAGACAAACGTTGTCAGTCTCGGTGCCCAACCTGATACTGAGTAACTGGCAAAGTCTGTCTCCTGATTGATTTGCACACTACGTGTAGCGCGGACGTTGTAATCTTTATCCAGAAACTTAAGCTGCATGATTGTCCAGTTATTCTCCGGATTTGTTGCCATGCAAGTAAACTGCAGGTTTTCATACTCCTCGATGCTGACGTCTTGATACAGGCAACCACCGTCTGTCAAATTAGCTGCCGCCTGCCCCGCCAACTGGCCATCAGTTACTATCTTGTTGTTGTCAGTTGCGCCACAGGTTTTCCAGCTATCGAAACTCAGAGATTCAAAACCCCCGTTAACCAGCAGGTTATCCGGCAATAACGCTTCGGGATTGATCGCTGGTTCCGGAACAGGATCAACGACCGGCAAGGGATCTGCCGAGTTCAAAACCTCCACTCGGGGGCCTGAAGCCTGCCAGCCGCCTCCCGGGCCCGGACCATGTGAAATGTTTGACACGTACCAAAGCACGGTGTCGCTACCGGCTATATCTTCTAAGGGGGTGTTAAAAAGATCTCCAATCTCCCCTCGGGCACCGTAGTACCAGCGGCCACTCTCTGTCAGATTGAATTTTCGACCAGCAAGCTCATGCGGTAATGGCGTACCAAGGTATCCGTTATCAGTGTACGGAGTTAAGCTCACCTGGGTCCCGGTGACTGTATCGTGAATCCTCCAGTCTGTGACTCCGGAATTCAGTTCATCGAATTCCAGGGTCTGAATCTCCGTACCGTTTTTGGTAATCTGATCATTGAGTTCACCATCAATGTCAAAATCAAACGTCCAGTGTACACGGTGGCTATGTGGAGCGCGGCACTGATGGTCAGAACTGTATAACCGGGGCTCTATATATCCATGTTCACTGAAAAAGTAAACCTGGTATATCATGCTGTCGGCAAAATGCCACGATGCGGCAACTTCAAGTATTTTTTCACCATTTCGGGTAAAGCTTCTGCGACAAAGCCCATCACTACAACCATTGTATATCGGTCCCGTCAATGAGCTACCGGACAGAATCCCTGCGTACGGACCACAAGTGTCATTTTCAAACTCCACCTGCAGGACTGGCATACTGACTTTATCGAGAATTCTATTTCCCCGATACTCAACATTGGCAAGCGCCAGCCCGTATGAACTACTGCGTGCGTCATAGTCAAAACGCCACCCGTTCCATTCAATATCTGCGGCTTGTACTGACATTGCATTCAAAAATAGAAGTGCAACAAATACAAATTTAACCATCACCTACTCACCAATCGGTATTCAACTACCGTCTCGTTGCTAAGGTCAACCAATGCAGAGTAGTAAGGAGCATCACGGTTCCATTGTTCAAGAGTGACGTTCAGCACTCGGCTGGGGTAAAAGTGTGCATCTGTGCCGATATTACTCAGTGGCGGAAAAGCCAAAACGGCATTGGAATATCCATTGTGGATATAACCTTCGTCTTCAAGGACATCCTCGAACAGATAGATTGCCTGCTCTCGCTCCTTCGGATGTTCCGGCGGTTGATAAGTAGCGGCTGAAAAAATCTTTGTCGAAACCGATCCGTCTTTGTTCAACTCTGCAATAACGGTTTCATTGTTGGCATAGCTATAGAAAACAAAACTCGCTACACCAGAAGCTTTAGATTCCCCCAATGCCGCTTCTATCTCGCGATATTTACTACTCCAATAGTTGCCGAGAACAGCTTGTACTGCTGGATTAAGAGCAACCGATTCGCGGGCAGCAGAGAGCACACCCTGTAGTGCAGTCTCCCGACCATTAGCGGGAATCATCTGACTGTTTGCCATACCGACTGGTTGGGGAGGCCAACTGCCTTCGACAAACTCTATGGCGGGTGCGAGCTGTTTGGATGCTGTGGCATCCACGCCTGGCGCCTGGCTACCAGATTCACCGCATCCGGTGACCAACAGAGCTAGCGCAACAATATGTCGAGGAATTCTTCGAGATCCGCACATAAACATAGTAGTGGTTGTGTTGCCTAATACCCACGCTTACGGGCGCAATATTTATACCCTTACCACGTGAAAAATAAAAATCTTTAGTATGTAGTCGTAACGTTTACAGCAAACACAAATCGAATAACCCGGCCTAATCATGTTAAGTGGTTATAGACTGAAACCACTAGCGCTGTGTTTGAAGCCTAACGTGCCTCTGCAACAATTGAATGGGAGGAAGATAGTGACCTATGTACAGGGCACGCGAAGCTTCAGAGAAATATAATATGCCCATACCATACCGGGTATAACAATCATGTCCTGGAAGCATCAGCTCTAAGCTTCTACCGGAGGAGAAGGACACATACGGAGTGTTTTCTCCCGATCGAACCAGTCTGGAGTGGGTATCTTGTTTATATAAATCAGGTAACTCGACCACCAATACTTGATTAGCACCTGGCCGGAAACACCTTTCACTTCCAACAGGTTTCGGTGAATTTAATGCCCGACCTGATGTAAGCAGGACGCGACTCTTCCAGGGTTTTCAAAAATTCTTCGTAAGAACCAGTTCCGTGGAAGATCTTTCTCCTGCCACAGCCTCGATTCACATCACGTGATAAAACGCATGGTAAAACTGGATTTGTATGGGGCGGGGTATTAGATCGATATAGTTTTTTTCTTATAAGGCCGTTACTTGGTTTTTTACAGCACCTATCCCTGCATGGGTACCAGCAACGCGGCTATACCCCAACATGATAAGGGGTGTTTACGCCGAGCGTTATTTTGCCGTTTATAACGGTGAAGATGCTATTGAAAAGTACTGGACACTGCGCCGCAAAGCACTGATTTTCGATGTGCCAGAAAAACCCGTCGAGATTTCCGGGCCGGATGCCATACCGTTTCTCGAAAAGGTATTGTCACGCAAGGTTACCACCATGCAGGAAGGCCGTGGTTACTACGCAATTGCCTGCACACCGCAAGGTGGTATTTTCATGGATGGTGTTGTCTTCAAACTGGGTAAAGATCGCTTTTGGTATGTGC
>CAZYRP010000188.1:0-10879 GCA_964649465.1 uncultured Granulosicoccaceae bacterium
CCTGCGGCTGCGGCGGGAAAAAATTTCAGAGTGTTCAGTTGCAAATCAATTGCCGTAAGGACTTCACTCGCAGTGGCTACTCCGGGCAAGTAAGGAATTCCTGATGCCAATGCTTCTTTTGCGAGTGGTTCATGCAGGCCCGGGCTTACCATAAAGGCCAGGTCCAGTTCTTTGCAGCGCTCTATGTGTTCGATAGTGTTGACGGTACCTGCCCCCACGTGAGCTTCCGGAACTTCTGATTTAATTGCCGCCATTATTTCAAAAGCGTTTTTAGTTCGAAGAGTTATTTCAAGTACAGGAGCGCCGCCTGCACACAAAGCTTTTGCGAGTCCGGGTGCTGTATCGACATCATCGAGCTCAAGAACAGGTATCACCCGGGATAGCTTTAGCAGTTCGCGTATCATCATGCTGTCTGGCTCAATTAAGTAATAAGTAGTATGAAGTGTCGATAGTAAATTTATGCCACGCAGGTACTATGCGTTTTTATTATGTATCTTGTTATGTAGCAGGCTTTGTGCATCAGGTCGGATCGAACAGAGAAAGGGCGCCTGTTTCGGCACTGCTAACAGTTGCTCTCATATTGCTGAACAAGAGTCTGCCATCGGTCTCTGTGTATTGTGCATTATGCTGAATCGCATCGCGTGCGTCCCACTCTGATTGATCAACCTCTACATTGAGCTTGCCGGCTGTTGTATGCAAGTGGATCATATCGCCGTCTTTGATTTTGCCAAGTTTGCCGCCGCTGGCGCATTCCGGTGTGACGTGTATGGCGGCCGGTACCTTGCCAGATGCTCCGGACATCCTTCCGTCAGTGACCAGTGCTACTGCAAAGCCTTTGTCCTGTAGTACACCCAGAGCCGGAGTGAGCTTATGCAGCTCGGGCATACCGTTCGCTTTTGGACCTTGATTTACCAGTACGGCAACAAAGTCTGTGTTCAATTGGTCGTCCTGAAAAGCCTGCAGAAATTCTGCCTGGCTGGTGAATACTTTTGCTGGTGCTTTGACGTCGTAGTGTTTCGGATCGACAGCAGAAATTTTTATAATTGCGCGGCCAATATTGCCATCTAATACTGCTAACCCACCAGTGTTGTCGAATGGCTCCTCAACGTTTGCAATGATGTTGCTGTCGGCACTTTTATTGTTGCTGGGCGTCCACTCCAGTTTGCCTTTATTCAGTACCGGGTCACAGCAACAGTTGTGAAGGCCTTCTCCTGCAATAGTTTTTACATCGTCATGCAACAGGCCCGCAGCCAGTAGTTGTGAAATAACCAGCGCCATGCCACCAGCGGCGTGAAACTGATTTACGTCTGCTGTGCCATTTGGATAAACTTTGGTCAGTGCTGGTACCGCTGATGAGAGATCACTGAAATCACTCCAGTTAATAATAATTCCAGCGCATCGAGCAATCGCAATCAGATGAATAGTGTGATTACTTGAACCGCCTGTAGCCAGCAATCCAACAATAGCGTTACAAATAGTTTTTACATCCACCAGTTCGCCGATAGGCAGGCAATCTGCAGAGGTTGCACTAATTTTGATGGCGACTTCGGTTGATTCACAGGTTAATAAATCGCGAATCTCTTCTCCGGGGTTTATGAAGCCCGTACCTGGTAATTGCAGGCCCATGACCTCAAGCAGCATTTGATTACTGTTCGCAGTGCCGTAGAAAGTGCAAGTGCCCGGACCATGGTAGGACGCACACTCTGATTCCATTAACTCTTTACGGGTAATCTGGCCCTGAGCAAATTTCTGTCGGACGATGGCTTTTTCAGAGTTAGGTAAACCGGATGTCATTGGTCCTGCAGGAATGAATACAGTTGGCAGGTGACCGAACGCCAGCGTTCCCATTAAAAGACCCGGTACAATTTTGTCGCAGGTGCCAAGGCAGACTGCGGCATCAAACACATCATGTGAAAGGGCGACTGCTGTCGCCTGTGCAATAACATCGCGGCTAAACAGCGACATTTCCATGCCTGGTCTGCCCTGCGTAACACCATCGCACATCGCTGGAACACCGCCGGCAAACTGCGCTGTTGCGCCATTATCGCGGGCAGTTTGCCTGATTAATTTAGGAAACCGATCAAACGGCTGGTGTGCTGAAAGGAGATCGTTATAGGCAGACACAATGCCCAGGTTGATAGCGCGTTCCTGGTGCAGAGTGATTTTGTCGGTAGAAGAAGCAGCCGCGACCGCATGAGCAAAGTTCGTGCAGGAGAGCTGTGCACGGCGCGGCTGATTCTGTTTGGTACGCTGCAGCTGGTCTAGATAACCTGACCTGTGTTGCTCGCTGCGAGCGATAATTCTCTCAGTGACGGATTGGAGCGTTTTATTTGTTGAAGTCATTATATGCAATCCGATGGCTGTAATAATACTACAAAAAGAGATTGAATCAAGTGTTTTCCGGGACGTATTAGGTCTTTATTTATCATGAAGTGTTCCGTCACGTTGAATAAAACACCGAACAAAGTCCGTATATGTCTGAAAACTGCTATGCCGATACGTAAATGTAGTATTATTACCATTTTCTGTAAGTTATCAATAGTAATAGCTCTTTCAACCCGGAAACAAAATGGAAAACCCGTCTGATTCCCAATTACCGCCATTTGATTTGGTGCTTTTTGGCGGCACTGGAGACCTCGCGCTGCGCAAGTTGTTGCCTGCACTTTATTTTCGTCACCATGAGGCCCAGCTCCCTGATCAGGGCAGAATTATCTGTGTTGCTCGGGGTGACCATACAACAGAAGAGTTCATCGGTATTATGCAAGAGGCGGCCGGCCGCTACATAAAGCCCGCAGAATTTCATGTCGATACATGGCAGACATTCTGTAAGCGAATTTTGTATTTAAAGGTCGATATCACCGCTCAGGAAGATTACCTGCCACTGGCCGAGGTGTTGAGCGAGCATCCGAACAGGGTCCGTACGTTTTATCTCTCAACAGCACCGGGACTGTTCAGTCGTATTTGTCGCGGCGTGAGTGAGGCTGGATTGGTTACTCCGCAAAGCAGGGTGGCGCTGGAGAAGCCGTTGGGTCGTGACCTGCAAACGGCTCTGCAGATCAACGACGAGTTAGCGGAAGTTTTTAACGAGAGCCAGATTTATAGAATTGATCACTATCTTGGTAAGGAGACGGTGCAAAACCTGATGGCACTTCGCTTTGGTAACTCCCTGTTCGAACCATTGTGGCGGCGTGAGCACATTAGAGATGTGCAAATAACCATAGCGGAGAGTCTTGGAGTAGAAAGCCGTGCAGGGTACTACGATCATACCGGTGCATTGCGGGATATGGTGCAAAATCATTTACTGCAGCTTTTGGTTATTCTGGCCATGGAGCCGCCGATAAGTATAGATTCTGACTGCATACGAGATGAAAAAATAAAAGTACTGCGCGCGCTTGAACCTATCGTCGGTAAAGATGTTGTCAAACATACGGTACGCGGACAATACAAAGCTGGCGTAGTCGATGGTAACCGGATTATTTCCTATAAGGATGCGGAAGGTGTGCCTCCCGAGAGCAATACCGAGACCTATGTTGCTATTAAAGCGCAAATTAATTCATGGCGTTGGAAGGGCGTGCCGTTTTTTCTTAGAACCGGTAAGTCAATGCCCGAAAAGCGTACTGAGATAATTATCAATTTTAACTCTGTGCCTCACTCTATCTTTGAGATGCCGGATACTACCAATCGTTTGGTTATACGGTTGCAGCCGCAGGAAATTATCAAGCTGCAGATATTCGCCAAAGGTCGAGGCGATGCAATGCGCCTGTTACCCGTGAATCTGGATATAGATTTTAACCAGGCGTTTAAAAAGCGTCAGATGATCGCTTATGAGAGATTGCTGTCAGACATCATTCGCGGCAACCAGACACTGTTTAATCATCGCGATGAAGTTGCTGCCGCCTGGAACTGGATCGATCCCATTATTGAGGGCTGGGAGACTCATAATGTTGCCTCGCAGTTGTACTCAGCAGGAACCTGGGGGCCAGCCGCTGCGTCTGCATTAATTGCTCGTGATGATTGCGGCTGGGCGGAGGAGTATCACGATGCTGAGTAACCGTTTCGATGGTGCAGTGGTGACGGCACCTGACGCTCAGGCACTGGCCGTGCAACTGGCCAATGATGCAGCTGGCTGGTTGCAGCAGGGTATTGAGGAGCGAGGTCATGCCTCGCTTGTTGTTTCCGGTGGTTCCACCCCGGCGCCTTTTTTTGATGCACTCTCTAACCATAAAATACAATGGAGTGATGTCACAGTCACATTGGCCGATGAGCGGTGGGTGGCAGCATCGGATGCGCTCAGCAACGAAAAGCTTATTCGTGAATGCTTGTTAGTGAATGCTGCTGCCTCGGCAAAGTTTCTGTCTTTGTATAACGGTGCATCGAGCCCGGATGATGGTTGGCAGCAATGTGATGATGCGTTGCGAACGCTGGCTACACCTTACGATGTTGTGGTTCTGGGTATGGGGGGAGATGGCCACACGGCGTCACTGTTTCCTGCCACAAAAGGGCTTCAGGCAGCATCTGAACTGACAACTGATCGACTGTGTTGGCCGATGTATCCTGAGCATATATCCGAGGCTCGAATGACAATGACACTGGCCGCATTGCTAAACTGCAGGCAGTTGGTTCTGCATGTAACCGGTGATAGCAAGCGGGAAGTATTCGAACTTGCACTTGATGGAGCTAATCTTCCGATAACTTCTGTTGTTGAGGCGGCCGGTAGTCGGCTGCAGCTTTACTGGTCTGCTTAAAAGCGTAGCGTAATTGAGCAGCTTCACCGAAAAAATAACGGACAGGATAATATGTGCACACTTTTAGTTGAATTATATTAAATGCTCGGCACGGTACGTTCAGCGCGTTTGACGCTGAGTAAATCTGAAGACAAGGTGGCTGATTTTGTTCTCAGTGATCCGGACGCTGTTGTGCAGGCATCTATCCAGTCTTTGGCAAAAACCTGTGGCGTGAGTGAGCCTACAGTGGTCAGGTTTTGCAAGGCTATTGGTTGTAGCGGATATCACGACTTTAAGATGAAACTGACTCGCTCAAGAGCAAGTCAGGAGAAATATTTTTTCCGTGATGTTACCTCTGATGACAGCAGCAAAATTATATCTGAGAAGCTTATAGATTCCGCTATCGCATCGATGCAGGACATTCGCAATCAACTTGACTACAAAGCGGTAGATAAAGCAGTAGAGCTGTACATTGCAGCAGGGCGAGTAGAGTTTTATGGTTCCGGTGGTTCAGCAGTTGTGGCTGAGGATGCGCAGCTCAAATTTTTTCGCCTGGGTAAGCCTGCAATTTCGTATGCGGATCCGCACATTCAGCTGGCGTCAGCGGCATTGCTTGATAATGAGTCACTGGCTATTGCTATTTCTTATACCGGTAAGAATAAAGATATGCTTGATGCAGTGGCGATTGCCAGAGAGGCGGGTGCAAGTGTATTGTCTGTGACTCGCACCGGTAGTGAACTGGCGTCAATGTGTGACGTTAATCTGAATGTCGATGTATCTGAAGACAGTGATGTTTTTTCACCGTTAAAATCACGTCTGGCGCAGATGGTAGTGCTCGATATTCTGGCGGTAGGTGTCGCTCTTAAAGGTGGTAATCAAATGTTGGAACAGTTGAGTAGTGCGACTCTGGCTATTGCTGATAAGTTCGTATAGATATTATTTCCCAGCTGGCAAAAAGTATTCTTCAAAGCAGAAACTGATTAATTTCATTGGCCACTGGTTGAGGGTTGTCGAGATGCAGGTGGTGGTGGCCTTTCAGTTTCTTAAGTGTAAGGTCTTTAATGCACTTTAGTCGATCATCTGATTCGGCACGGTCCAGCAGATATCCTTCGTCTGCCAGAATACATAAGACCTTGCAGTCGATGGATGCGAGAACAGATTGCACCTGGCTCTCAGTGAAGTAGCTTGGTGAAGTTATTCTCAGTTTGCTGTCGAATCGCCATTGCCATTTTACTTTGCCATCAAGGTGAATTTCTTTTAGTTGTCGCTCAACGATTAGTCTTGCAGATTCATGTGTCATTTTGTTTGCATGTAGACGCGATTCTATTGCCTGTTCTACAGAATCAAAGAGCCGCGACTTATATTTTCCGGGCTTACTCATATCCTGATGAAATTGTGTAAGTCTTGAAGGCAATGATTCTGGTGGCTCTGATCGTGGGCCTGCCGCCTCAATTAGAACGAGCTTTTCAATTCTGTCTTTTGCAGCGACAGTTGCAAATGGTGCAATGCATCCACCGAGACTATGACCGACTAACGTGAATGAATCCCAGTTGAGTGAATTGGCTGCGGCAAGTATTGTATGTGCTTCAGTCGCCAATGAGTAATTTGATTGATGATGCTCTGAGTGACCGTGCCCGGGCAAATCCAGAGCTACTATCTCTGCATTGTTAACGAGTGGTAGTAGTGGCTTAAAGCTATTTGCATTATCGAGCCATCCGTGAATACACAGAATGCGATGTTGTTTGCCGTTGTTTATTTTCAACGCCGCAAGCTTTCTGCCTTCGACGTCTAACGATATTTCATTGGTTTCAGGCATTAATCTTTATTTCGAAAAACCAGGTTGATTCCAAGCAACAGGACACTGCCAATTGATGAAAACAACAGTCCGTCGATCAGGTTGCCAATAAGCCGAATGTCTGCCAAATCAGCTACAAGCAGCCCACCAAATGCGCCGATAATACCAAGCCCAATGCATAGCGGCAGTGTGATTTTTTGTTGACCCGAAGGTTTTAAAAAATACCTGAAAAACAAAATACCAATTGTTGCTCCCACCACAACAAACAGAAGCATGGCTGCTAATTTGATCATAAACACCCTTTGTTGATCTGTGGAAATGGAGACGGGCTGGCTGCGAAGGTCAGAAATTAACAGACAACATTCCGTCGCAGTATTGATGCTATTTTCAGCAAAACGAGTATATCAGCCGCACAAAATTGGTGCTTTTCAGGGTTGGTATTTGCATTGCGTCGTACTTATCCGCTCTGCACATCTCTTTGTGCCAAAGAATTGGCCCGTAAATTGGCTCCGTAAATTGGCCCTGTAGTTTGGCCATATTGCCTGTAACCGCGATTGGATATTCCAGTGCACGATAATTTTTCTCCGTATTACAAAATTCCCCGTGTCGGATTGCCGGTGCAGCGCTTTGTGCTGACTGGTGTATCTGTAGTACTTATGGCTCTGTTATTGGTGTCTGCGCTTCGGGCACAGCAAAGCAATCCTGATCTGGACGGCGATGGAGTGATTGACGTGCTAGATCTCGATCAGGATAACGATGGCATAAGCAATTCGCTTGAAGGAGTCCATCGTCTTGAGGATTTGTCAGGTTTGGATGCGGTATTTTTTGCAGCGGTACCGAGTGAAGTGGTCAATCTCGGCTTATCGCGTGACTATGATCTGGTGAGCACTGAGAATGGTAGTCGCGCAGTACTGGCCGGACGAGTACTTAGCACTGACACTACTGTTGAGTGGGGGATGTATGATGCGTTGCCGCGATTACGTAATCTAAGCTCAGGAAGTACGACAGTGCAATGGACTGTTGTCGGGCAACAGGGGGCCAATAATATAGATATGACCATCAGTGATCTTGATGGTGCGCGCAATGAAACGATTTCGGTTAGTGCTGCTTCGATAGTTGGGTATTCCCTTTCTCTGAATTCAAATGTTCTGGTGAGCCAGGCGAACGGACAAATTAGTTTCACCGGCACTGGAGCTGGTGGTGATTCAAATGATGACCTGGTGACACTGCACTTTAGAAAAGTGCCGCTCATTGTGGTTAGCTATAAAAACGCAGTGCAGTCGCCTCGTGAGGATTTGGCAGTTGACAGTGCCAATAGTGAAATCGATATTGCCGGCTACCGCCATAGTCTGGAACACAAGTCATCTGTTTTTTTTACACCAGTAACCCAGTTTCGGGATACCGACGGTGATGGAGTGTCAGACCATCGCGATCTGGATAGCGACAATGATGGATTGGGTGATGTTGTTGAAGCGGGCGGAATTGATACAGATAATAATAATCTGATCGACGGTACAGTAAATCTGCAAGGGGTATCGCGGTCAGTAGACCCGGGCCTTGATGCTGATGCTGTGGCTGCGGTGTATTTTGCCACTGTTATGGTATCCGGTACCGATTCTGACGGTGACGGTCTGCTCTCATCAGTGGACGGGCTTCCTTCCAAGTTTGGCGGATCTCTTGCCGGCCGTGATTCTGATAGTGACGGGCTTAGCGACCTTGATGAAGTGCGAATTTTTCAAACCAATCCGGTTGAACCCGATAGCGATAGTGATGGGTTAGACGATCAGTCTGAAATTGAAAACTTCCTAACCGACCCTCTGCAAAGCGACACTGATGGTGATGATCTCAGTGATGGCGATGAGCTTAACGTTTTTGGTACCAGTCCGATCAAGATTGATAGCGACTCGGATGGTATAGCAGACGGAATAGAAGTTGAGCGCGATACAGATCCGCTTCAGGCTGAGCCTGCTATTGTGGGCGAGCCTCAGGCGGCAATTGAGCTCGAGCCGGTGTTAGGGTCTGAAGAAGATGCAGCACCCATAATAAACAGTGGTGATAATGCAGTGCTGCAAGACGATGGCGATACACCAGCAGGTACTGATGTCGATCCTTCTGATGATCAGATGCAGGTTGCGGTAACCTCGGTCCGTACCGGGCTCGGTGGCGCTCCCGGTTGTTCAGGTTTTGCGGCTGCAACTCCAGAACCATTACTGTTGTTGGTGTTGTTGATGTCAATTGGTTGCCTCGTCAGAACTTCAAAGAGAATGGTTAACCATTAACTTGTGTTTAAAAATGAACGGTTGTATTGGAATATTCAATGCCTAAGCCCGTAGTGAAATTGCTGATCGTATTATGCCTTCACGGGTTGCTTCTACAGGCTTGCGATGCGAGTCTTTCCGAATCAGATGATGCGCTCTCGGCACCGCTGATCGGCATGGCACAAAATGACGCGATGCCTGCCAGACTAATTTCTGTTTATCTGAAGCCACAGCAAGACTTTGCTTACACTCCTTTGTTTGGTGGTCGTATTGTTGTTGCTGAGTCTGTCAGTATGGTGCCAGTGACCCTGGCTAAAGGGACAGTATTAACAGCCGGTATTGATGTGGTGCATGTTGGTGAGAGTTGCGAGGTCTTGCAGAGCACCTATCCCGAGTTACGCGATTGCGAGGAACAGGAAACTGCGGAGTTTCATTATGGTGCAGTGGCATCCACAGCGGTATTCAATGCGGACGGTTATGCACTGCTAACTGTCGACGGTGGAAAAAAATATCGCTTAAGAGTAAAAAGCTGGGCTACTGAAGAAGATGCCCGGTGTTTTTGGGGGGGGCAGGGAGTGCTCGATTCAGTTGCCACTGAGTTAACAGTGCCGGTGCTTGTGTTCTGCGAATAGCGCGGTGCTATAGCACCAGAGACCATTTCATAGCCAGTTAGTGCCTGGTGCCGGTTAGTGATCGATGCCAGCTAGTGATCGAAGAATGGTGTTACGTTATTAAACGCAGCGGGCTGGAGGTTATCAGGCGGCTTTGGTATCCGGGTAATCCAGAGCCAGCAATTCTTCGAATGCATCGGCAACTACGGGCTTGCTGCGCAGGTAGCCCTGGTAGAGTTCACATTCGAGTCCCCGCATATGCTGCAGCTGAATTTCGGTTTCAATACCTTCGGCTACTACGGTCATTTCCAGGTCATGGGCCAGCGATACCATCGCGCGAACGATGGGTGCCCTGGAATCTGCAGACTCAATCTCTTCAATGAATGATCGATCAATTTTCAACTCGTCGAGTGGAAAACGTTGCAGGTAACTTAGTGATGAATATCCGGTTCCAAAGTCATCTATAGACAACCTTAGCCCCAGTTCTTTCAACTGTTTTAGCAGCTCGATATTAGACTCGGCATTTTCCATTACCATGTTCTCAGTGAGCTCAAGTGTCAGGCAGTTGGCCGTTAGTCCTGATTCGCTGAGCGCTTCTTTGGTGGTGGCGCACATGTCGGAGTCATGAATTTGCTTGATTGACATATTTACCGCTATGCGAAAATCGAATCCGAATTTGTTCTTCCAGATTGCTGCCTGTGCGCACGCTTGCTTCAGGATCCATTCACCAATAGGTATGATTTGCCCTGTGCGCTCTGCAATAGAGATGAAGTTATCTGGACCGACGAAACCGAGATCGCCACTGATCCAGCGTACCAGTGCTTCAGCGCCTATAATCTTGCCGGTTTTTATGTCAACTTTGGGTTGATAGGTAACTCTCAGTTCGTTCTTTTCAATCGCTGACTGTAAGCCGGTTTCAATTGCCAGAACTCGGGCAGACTCTTCATTCATACTGCTCGAGTAGAACGTAAAGTTTTCTTTTCCACCCTGGTCTCTAATGTGTGACATGGCAGTTTCAGCGTTGCTGAACAGTGTCTGCGCGTCGCTCGCATCATCCGGGTAAAGCGCTATGCCAATTTTAGTTGATGACAGCATGGAGCGATCGTTTAGTTTAACAGTCTGGTTTGTGTCGTCTTCGATCTTGCGGGCCAGCGCCGCGGCTTGCTGTGCGGTTTGAATAGGGCCCATGAACACGGTGAATTTATCACCACCAGTTCGTGCTATATGAACTTCGGTTGCTCCATCGAACGCGCTTTGAACATTTCCTGCCGCTCTTACTGACGCCTCCAGTCGTATGGCGAAAGTTTGAATTGTCTTGTTGCCACTTTCGCGGCCCATGGTTGAGTTTATGTTTTTCAGATTATCGATATAGATATGTAAAACCGCACCTTTGCCACTATTGCTGTTCATCGTAATAGTGGCTGAGTCGATCGCATTCATAAAAGCATCGCGCTTTTGCAGTCCGGTTAGCTGGTCAAAATTTACCAGATG
>CAZYRP010000189.1:0-10781 GCA_964649465.1 uncultured Granulosicoccaceae bacterium
GATCAGCTGCCGACATCTCCGCCGAGCCGCTGATATTGTAATAACTATGCAATTATAAAGATATCTTTATATCGTTATGTGATTTAGCCGACTTTCAGTTAGCAAAAGCGTCCTGAAAAGTCGCCTGGACTGCAAAAACGTGCGCTGGTTAGTCTTGCTTCCGACAAATGGGGATCTTTTGAAACGCAAAACTCCATCCCAAGCGAACAGCAACCTCTTATCTTAGCTTAATTCCGGCTATAACTTGAGCCCATGCCGGCAATAGATAGCGCAGCAGGCACCCCTGTCGCCAGGAAGCCATATAGAAAATAAAAAGCCCCATTTAAGGGGCTTTCAAGGATGTTCTTTGCAGTTAAGTCTGCGGTGTTTTTTAGAAAGGAATGTCATCGTCAAAATTGATATCCGGCCCGCCAGTGGCCGCAGGCGCTGTTTTTGGCGCGCTTTGCGACGGCGGATCCATGGGTGCTGTTGACTGGTAGTTGCCCTGACCGCCTTCACCGCCACCGCGTCCATCGAGCATTTGCATATTGTCGGCAATTATTTCCGTGGTGTAGCGATCCTGACCGTCTTTGTCCTGCCATTTGTTGGTTCGCAGGCGGCCTTCGACATACACCTTCGAACCTTTGGTCAGATACTGTTCAACAATTTCTGCGAGGCGGCTAAAAAACACCACCCGATGCCACTCGGTTTTTTCCTGTTTCTGGCCGGTGTTTTTGTCAGTCCAGGTTTCTGAAGTCGCGACGCTGATTCTGGCAACGCGCGACCCCGTGGTTGTGGCGCGCACCTCGGGATCATTGCCCAGATTTCCAACGAGAATGACTTTGTTAATACCTCTGGACATCTCACTAACTCCGAATGAATTGATACATCATATAATAAGGAATTTCGTGCAGGGTGTCCGCATTTAAAACGTCCCCGGCAATTATCCCCGGGGCATGCCCAGATACTGTTGTTTCAATTCTGGAAATATCGATAACCAGACAGATACAACTTGCTGCGTTTCTGTAAAACTCCGACAATTCACTCCGACAATTCACTCCGCACCTCCCGGCTCGTTCCGCCTGCAAGCACAATCCCTGAATTTTGATCGCCTCTATCGACATTATCCTCTGTTGTATTTTCGCTTTAGTCTGCGGCGGGCTTATAAAAGGCACACTCGGGGTAGGCACACCTTTGCTCACCGTACCTTTAATGACTCTGGTACTGCCTGCTCAAACCGCCATCACGCTGATGGCTATGCCGATAGCAGTTGCCAACCTGTGGCAAGCCGCCAGCGCACCGAATATTAAATCCGTTGTTGGTCGATTCTGGCCGGCTGCCGTGGCAATAATTGCAGGCACAATAATTGGCACCCGAATACTGTCGGTAATAAATGAACGCCTGTTGTTGTTTGTGGTTGGTTTGTTTGTAATCGCGTTCACCGTGTTTCAGGCGTCCTCTTTCAAGCTGCAACCGGGAACGCGATGGGCTCTACCGGCAGGCATCGTCTTCGGTATGGCATCCGGTATCATTGGTGGCATCTCATCTATGTTCGGACCCATGCTCATTATCTACCTGGTATCACTTAAGGATCTGGGTAAAGATGATTTCGTCAGCACCATCAGCTTCCTGTATGTCTGCGCAGTTGTACCGTGGGCTTTTTTGCTTTTTTTTCTCGGCCTCTTACGCGGCCCGTTACTTGTTGGCTCAATAGCTTCAATAATTCCAGTTGCAACTGGAATGTTGCTTGGGCAACTACTCCGCAAGCACATCAGTGAACATCGATTTCAACATCTCCTGCTACTGGTTTTACTGCTGTCCGGAACCAGCTTGTTATGGCGGGCTTACTCAGTTTATTAACTTCGCAAGGCAATCCTGCGACGCGTGCCGCACGTGTTATATGCAGACAATGCATAGACGGCGCACAATCGATAAAACACGATTGACACACAGTTTGCGTACGGATACGGTCGTACAGGCAGAAAAACAGTGGCGGCATTGCCATGCCACTTATATTTCAACCCCTGGAGGGAAATCGATGAACATCAAAAAATACCTAATACACTCCTCAGTAGCACTGGCATTCTCCGCAATGGCCGGCCAGGCCGCAGCCATGTGTGCTTCTGATGCACTACCGGCTTCTCTGGAAGGACCGGACGGTTTTCCTGAAAGAGCCCTTACCATGATCGTCCCCTACGGTCCTGCAGGTGGTTCCGGCCAGGTAGCACAGGCGATGGCAGAAGCCGTCACCGGACTGACAAAAGTATCTATCAACCGAGATCACAAGCCTGGCGGATCCGGCACCGTCGGCATGACGTCCTACATGGCAGCCCCTGCAGACGGCTATACCGTTCTGGAACATATCGATGATGCAGCCAGCGCGCACGCACTCGATTCAAGCAAGCCAAACCCTGCTGCAGATCTGATTCCACTCGTCACCTCACAGATTACTTTTTCTCAGGTCTATATTCGCACCGACGAAGACCGCTACACAGACTGGAATTCATTCGTTGAATGGGTCAAGGCACAAGACGGTAAAGCAACAATTGCCAATGTATCAAAAGAAGGCTCAATGGAACGTGTCACGATGAAGTTCATCACTGATGCTACCGGCATGAAAATTCAGCAAATTTCTTTTGACAAGGGCGCACCACGTTATGGCGCACTGGCAGGTGGCCAGGTAGATGCACTGTTTGAGCAACCAGGTGACGTTCGTAAATTCCTCGATGCAGGAAAGTTCAAACCTATCCTGACTATCCTCAAAGAAGCACCTGAAGCATTTGCAGACGTGCCTGATCTGGAAGATGCAGGTCTGGACTTCGATCCTCTGTTTCGCTTCCGTGGTTTCTATGTCAATGCCAACACTCCTGCCGATCGCGTCGAGTGGCTGCAGTGGGCATTTCAGAAAGCA
Source organism: uncultured Granulosicoccaceae bacterium (assembly GCA_964649465.1). GTDB lineage: Bacteria > Pseudomonadota > Gammaproteobacteria > Granulosicoccales > Granulosicoccaceae. The sequence goes on from CAZYRP010000189.1 coordinate 2,891, forward strand.
TACTGTCAGGAAGACTATCAGGCGTACAACGAAAGCAAGTTCATGACACTGATTGAAAGCTATCGCGACACTGACGGTTCAAAAGAGCTAATCACTGACACCATCGCGCAGTACCGTGGTGTATATAAAGAGATGGGGCTCGAAGTTAAATAACCGGGCTGTTTAAGTAACCGTATTATTTAACCCACTAAGTCCACAGGCCAATGCTATTACAGCATTGGCCTTCTTTTTTTAACGGCATCGCAAACCCGATAACACAAGAGGCGCGCTCATGAACTGGTTAACTAAAGGAGGCAAACTCACCAACGGCCAGATAGTCGAAGCAGCGTTCTGGTTGATGCTGGTTGCATTTTTCTTTGCCTACTCTTTCGAGTTCAACAACGAAATAGAAATCTACAAATATGGCGCCACACTCTGGCCGCGCACCATATTGATCCTGATGGCACTGGCTGCCATTGGTCAATTACTTGATCAGCGTAAAAACGGCGACGCCAAAGCTGTCAACGCGATGGCAGCCGCACATGAAGATTCTGCACAGGAAACTGAGTACAACAGCTTAGGCTGGTATATCAATACGTTTATTCTTCTGGCTCTGCCATTCATTTACATGACAGTGCCTGACAAAATCATCGAGCACCTCGGCACACCGGAAGAAGGTGTGGCAAAGATAAAAATTATCAGCGCGATAGTTATTTTTCTCGCCTATCTTGCCATCGGCTGGCGCAACCATGTAGGCGCCATACTGGCACTTCCAATATTTTTCGCAGCCCTCATGCAAGACATGGGCTTCTACGCATTGGCACCAGTATTTATTATCGGCATCATGATACTTATGGGGGAACGACGGATCTCCCGCATGGCGGTGATTATGCCGCTTATCTTCGGAATACTTATCGCATTTTTTGTATCCCTGCTCTATGTCGGACTTCCAACAGGTTACATCAGTCCGTTCTACGACTTTGGCACCTGGATGGTAAAAACCTTTCAGTAATTGCAGTTCAAAAACACTCAGTAAAAACACAGTTACCAACACTATTACCACCTAAACTTACGGGCAAGGCGATCAATGGAAGCGTTTAACAATTTTCTCGGTGGCACGGTAACTCTGTTCAGCGACCCGATTGGCATATTGATATTTTTTGGTGGAGTTGTCGGTGGTATGTTGTTTGGTGCAATACCCGGAGTAAGCATGCTTACTCTTGCAGCAATCCTGTTACCGTTTACCGCACACTTAAGCCCCGAACACGGCATCATGTTGTTTTCCGTGATCTACTGTACCGGCGTCTACGGTGGTGCTATCACCGCTATCCTGTTCAATATTCCCGGTGCTCCGGAAAATGCGCCAACTGCATTTGATGGCTACCCGATGACACTAAACGGCGAAGCAGGCAAAGCTGTTGGTGCGGCAGTTATGTGTTCTGCCATTGGCGGCGTGGTCTCCTGCATTGTGATGATGGCAGCGACTGCCGCCATCGCGGACTGGGCAATCTCCGCATTCGGTCCGCCTGAAATATTTTCACTGGTATTTTTTGGATTGGCAGTTGCAGCATCCGTCGGTGCCAAAACTTTCTGGAAAGGCTGGCTGTCTATTATGGCCGGATTGATGATCGCCGTAGTCGGACTTGATCCGGTTGGTGGCATCGAACGCTATAACTTTGATATGCCTTACCTGGCTGCAGGCATACACTTTATACCCACAATTCTCGGCTTCTTTGCTGTGTCTGAAATTTTTGTGCAAGCGGAGAAAAAAGCCGCCGGTTCCTACAAAGCACCAAAGCTCAGTGTGGATTTCCCGACCTTTAAAGAACTGTGGATGCACAAGATTGCGGTGATACGCTCCATTATCATCGGCTTTTTCTGTGGAGTACTGCCAGGTATCGGTGCAACACTCGCAGCGTTCATGGGGTACAACGAAGCAGCACGCTGGTCAAAAGATCGGGAAGCATTCGGCACAGGCAAAATTGAAGGGGTTATTTCATCGGAGACTGCTAACAATGCTGCAACCGGTGCTGCAATGATTCCGTTACTGGCATTGGGACTTCCCGGTGGCGCTTTGACTGCGATGATGGTTGGTGTTTTTCAAATGCATGACATGGAACCCGGGCCGCTGGTATTTTTAAACAGCCCTGATCTTGTCTGGGTTGTATTTGCAGCAATGTTTTTCGCCAACCTTTCTATCCTGCTGGTTGGCTTTCTTGAGGCCAAAACCATCGTCAATCTGTTACGAATTCCGTTCCAGTATCTGGCACCTTTAATCCTGTTGCTGGCAACTGTTGGCGCTTACGCTGTTCGCGGTCTGACAATCGATATTGTCGTGATGTTTGTAGCAGGTGTGGCAGGCTTCTTCCTGCGACGCTCGGGATACTCGGTTGCCGGTATCGTGCTTGGGCTGATTCTCGGTAAGATCGGTGAGCAAACATTTGCCCAGGCCATGCAGATGCTGCACTTTGAATTCAGCGGCTTTCTCAATCGGCCTATTGCTTTCGGGTTACTGATTGCAGGATTTATAACCATTCTGGCAAGTATTTACGGAGCATTTTTCAAAAGAAAACCCGCTGTCGCAGCCGATGCTTAGCTACAATCGCGCCTGAGCTTGAAAAACGGTTAAATGAATGAGCTGGGATACAAAAACCGCGCTGCAACTGGGGCGGGTATCGAACCTGCCTACGGTATGGAGCAACACACTGGCAGGTGTCGCTCTCGCCGGAGCCAATCCACTAAACTTCAATGTGTTGTTATTGATATTTTCCATGTCGCTGGCCTATATCGGTGGCATGTTTTTAAACGATGCTTTTGATCGCAGGATCGATGCAAAGGAACGTCCCGAACGCCCTATTCCATCGAAGAAAGTCAAAGCCGCTGAAGTATTTGCTGCAGGCTTTACCTTGTTAGCCGGCGCTGTGATGTTTTCCGCCATTACGGCATTAAGTTGGGGTCATAACTTTCTATGGGTAGTGATACTCTCAATTGCACTGTGCGGCTCAATTGTTTTGTACGACATGTGGCACAAAGACAACCCGTTCAGCCCTGTCGTTATGGGTATGTGCCGACTATTCGTTATTTTACTTGCGGGTTTTGCTGCCGCTGACAACCCATCTGTTGTGTTGTACTACGGAGCAGTTGCAATGCTCTGCTATTTGATTGGTCTGACTTATACCGCAAAGCAGGAAAACCTTGGCGAAGTAAAAAACCTCTGGCCGTTAGTTTTTCTTGCAGCACCATTGCTATATGGCATTTTAAAATCGGTCAGTGACTTCCAGGTTTTACCGATGCTGGCGATTCTTGCGATCTGGCTCATCTATGCACTGTATTTTATAAAACGCCGACAAAGTGGCGATATTCCCAAAGCCGTCGTGAGTATGATTGCGGGAATTTCACTGGTCGACGCACTGCTAATCTCAACAGTCAGTAGCTTACCCATTGCAATGATCGCTGTTGCTGCTTTCTGTCTAACGTTATTTCTACAGCGTTATATTGCCGGCACGTGAGGTAACAACATAGTTGTCAAGGCACTCAGGCAAGTCGACGGCAGGATCAACGCATAGCAGCTGTCGGCATCCTGCGATTCGCTTTGCAGCATAATCTCCACCAGTGTGTCAGTGCTTGTATTGGATGTTCCGATCATCTCGCCTGGCTGCATCACCAGATTATTGAGCGGGTACAACAAACCATTGGAGGATTCAAAAGCAATTCGGTTTAACGGATAAATTGAAACACGGGTGTCGACAGGCAGCCCCACCTGCACATTATCACTGCATATGCAGGCAACGTCATCTTCACTCACCAGTACAACCCGCTTTGTTCGATGCAGCTTTTGCATAACATGAAGCGTTGCCAGTGTATGGTCCAGGCGACTGCCAATAAAACCTATGGCAATGAACAGCGGTGCATCAACTGAATACAGGCATTTCTCAAAATCCGTGGTGTCCTGCTCCTTAAGCTCAATAACCTTTGACACAGATTGCCAGTGATCTTTATCTGCCACTGAATCAAGATCACCAACAACCGCGTGCGGCACCAGTGAGTTGTGGCGCAGATGATTCGCTCCGCCATCAGCAGCTACCAGTGGCAGGTGTGCATACTGCTTTAGAAAACTCACGTCTGCATCGGCACCGCCCACCAAAACAACAGGACCATCAAATTTAAGTATTTCAGACATAAAACCTGATCTATTTCGAATGGGCTGGTGCAAGACGCATCGACAGAAAAAAGCTGATTAACGCCATCATTGCTAATAATATAAACGCCCACTGATAACTTTGCAGCTTATCAAAAATCAATCCGGTAATGATTGGCAGCAATGATCCACCGACAGTACCGGTAAAAACCACCACCCCGAATATTGCGCCATGTGATCGCATGCCAAAGTACTCTGCCACAGTTGGCGACAACACGGTGAAGAGCCCGCCATGCGCAAATCCGTAAATTGCTGCAAAAGCGTACAACCAATTACCATTCTCTATGAACAACAATGAGACCAGACTACAAAACAGAGCGAACAGACAAACATTGTAACTGCGCTTGCCACCAATGCGATCAACAAAAACACCAATTAATAGACGACCCGCAATACTGCTTGCAGCAATGGTCGATAAAATAGTCGCGGCAGCCGCTGATGACAGACCACTGTCAATACTGTGAGGAACAATGTGAGTGGGTATCGTAACTAAAGGTCCAAAAAGAAAAAACTGCATCGCACACAGCAGCCAAAATTCCGAAGCTCTTCTTGCCACTTGCATTGACTTTCCAGGACTGTAGCGATCCGCAGAGTCATCGGCAGGTATCGGCTGGCTATCACCCGAAGAATCAAAGTCTGAATATACCAGAGGTTTTTTTTCAACAGCAGGGAGATCAGTCTGCAACGGTTTAGTACCAACCAGCCAGGCTGCGATGACAAGCACACACGCAGCGCAGATACCAAGAGTCTCAAATGAACTTCGCCAGCCAATGGCTGCGATCAGCATCACTGCGACTACTGGTATAAGCATTTGACCCAACGCTGCCCCAACCTTAACAATGCCACTTATCATGCCGCGCCTGCGTGGGAAGAAGCGTGCAATAGTAGACAGGGTCACCACATCATGTGTTGCCAAACCAAGGCTCACAAACACCCCGTATATTGCCAATAGCTGCCACGGTGCGGATAAAAAGTACATCAACACATACGCAAGTCCGGTAGTTAAAGCCGTGAAAAGCAGCACTCCTCGCGGGCCAAACCGGTCGGTCAGATTGCCCGCCAGGATTGCAAAAATACCCATATTAAAAAATGCAATAGAGGTAGCAATCGACAACAGCGTACGTGACCAGCCAAACTCAGCCTCAAGCACCGTAAAAAATACACCATAGGCAAAAACACATCCGATGGTAGTGCCCTGCACCAGCACAGCCCCGATGACAATCAGGTATCTCTTATCCATCCAGTAAATTATCCAACTTGAAAGTAGTAGCTATAAGCACAGGAGTTTAACGCTGCAGGGTCTGAAGCCGAACCGCCGTGAGCAGAGCAAAAGGTATGGGCTCTATGCACCGAATTATAGCGCGCCACATCCGTGAACATTTTTGCCTATTCAGCTCTGTGCGCCGCAAAACACAGACACTAAAGCGAACGCATCAAGCCATACCAGGGCAAACAATCAAGAAAAGCCGGGTTCGAAAAGCCACGCCTGCCGACATCCAGATACGTTAATCTCGCTAAAATATTTCGCCCATCTCCCGGGACGATGCTTCCATTACTACGGTATGGCTCGCACTGCAAAATAGCCCGGCAGATTTTCAAAGTAATAAAAAAAGGTAACGAACACTCACGGTGTCGACAACCACGAATCCACTGGTACAGTGCGGATGGAAATTCAGATATCAGAATGTAAATTATTCAGTTAGAAACAAAGGTAGCCTGACTGGTCAATGGCGCTCGTGATAAATTAGCGTTCCGCTTTATTTCACGCATGGAGTACACAATGAATTACACGCGTTTCGCAGTAGCCATAACATCCGGAATTGCCGTCCCGGTCATTTTGGCAGCGTGCAGCCCGTCGGGCAATCCACATCTGGATATGTGCCGAAAAATAACCAGCAATCTTCTAATAAGCGACGTCGAGTTTGGTGAGGTTCAGGAATCCAAAGGTCGCAATGCACTGCTGATGACCCTGCCATATGTAAGTGATGGGGAGTCTGGCGAAGCAGTATGCACATTCGCAGCCGACAACAACCGCAGTGATGTTTATCAGACATCACCCAAAACCATGACGCTGAATGGTGCTGTGATTGGCGTTAAGGATTTAATGAAAGCTTCATTGTCCGCAAGCAAGGCTGTGATTAAAGACACTGCACAGGAAACAAAGAAGCAGGCAGCAGCCGCTACGGAAGAGGCAAAGGTTATGGCGAATGACGCCAGAGACAAAGCCACGGAACTTGCTGGCGAAGCAAAAGAGAAAGCCGACGAAGTGGCCACAAGAATCAAAGATTCAGAAGCAGTGGAGCGAGCCAGGCAGTTGGCGGATGACGCCAAAGACAAAGCCACAGAAACTATTATTGAAGGCGCTAAGACAATACAGCAGAAGCTTGAAAACTAATGTCGTAAAAGTTAACGCGACGTACAGTCGCGTTAACTCACCGGTACACAAATTTTAGAAGACTCCAGAGATCTTCAGACAGCTAAACGCTGCAACCAGCAAAAGTACCGCAACATAAATCTGCCAGCCCTTATGACTGATCTTGTTAATTCTGGTAAGCACATAAGATACAATCACAGCACTTATAAAAGGAATGGCAGCGCTCAGCATTGATCCCGGTTCGTTACCGGTACTGGAAAATGCGAACGCAAATACACCAACCATCACCCCAAGTGTAAGTGTTACTGCTACCAGCCGGAATCCCCAACCGGCAGCCTGCCTTTTATTACTCACTACAATGACTCCTCAAGCGCAAGGCTATTGAGTTGCTTCCGCAACGTTCAGATTGTTTATATTGTTTCAGTTCTGACATCCACGCCGGCTTACACCACGCGCGCAACGCACCACGACTCTCGGCAGTGACAATGGCGATTGCAGAACCGAAGCCGCAAGCCCACCTTGATTAACGAAAATCTGCCGACTAACAACAACTTACCTGCCTTAATGGCCCTAAAAAACAGGCTCTTCGCATGAGAATTGTCCGCGCAAAATTAAGAAAAGTCAGGCCTGCTTCCAACCCGCAAATTATACCAACAAGGATACTTACCGCACCTGTTGGTTCACAATGCTCAATTTACTCCCAAACCCCACACAGCAGCTATACTGACTTGTAACTGAAGTAAACAGACCGGAAAACAATGTCACGGATACTCATCAATTCGAAATGCGTAATCGCGGGAATTGGACTCACCCTGATCCATGCAGGCACAGCCATAGCCGCTGATGATTTCAGTATTGAAGTCAGTAATGACGACATCGCGGTTCAGGCCAGCAATGCCAGTTTGCAGGAAGTACTGGAAGAACTGGAAAGACTGACCGGGATTCCGGTTAAATTCGTCGCTGATACCACCGAACGCGTAACACTCAACGTTGGCCTGACCACTATTGAAAACGCCATTAGTAAAATTACGCCAAATCACATGATTGTTCATGAAAAACAGAATGGCAAACAAGTGATTAAAGAACTGATTATTATTCCCGGTTCGGGCACCGAATCGGGCGACAGCAGTGCCAATTCCGGTTCCGCGTTTTTACCCAACGGCCAACCCGCACCTACCATTGAGCAACCACCTCAATCCGTGCCGCTTGCAAATGACCAGCAACCATCTACTAACGTTGAATTGCCAACAAATGGCGATGCAACGCTACCAGACAACACCAATCAAACCAACTAGGAGCCTGCGCGGCAGAAGCTCTGCTACTGCGAACGCGCCACATCG
>CAZYRP010000190.1:0-10775 GCA_964649465.1 uncultured Granulosicoccaceae bacterium
CCGATACTCCGCCTTCAGGTATGAAAAAACGCACCTGCCCTTCCATCGCATTGAGTTTTTCACCAATCCATTTTCCGATACGGGCGTTTTCTTCAACAGAAGTTCGCATCAATGTTACCTGTGCATTGTGCTCAACAAAGGTTCGGTTACTGAATTTTTCAGGTACGGTATTGCGGGCTCCAAAGTTCACCATATCAACTGCACCCAAAGAGCCAACGTACGGAATTCGTGATCTTATAAACGCGCCGAGCCGATCCTCTGTGGCGGGAAATACTCCACCGACAAGAAGATCGCACACTTCAGTTGTGGTTAGATCGATAGCACCAACGAGCATGCCGGAATCAGCAAGTTTTTCCATTGATTGCCCACCTACACCGGTGGCGTGAAACACAAGGCAGTCGTAGGCGGTATCAAGTTCCGCGGTAATTTGCTGAACCCCAGGTGTAGTCACACCAAACATGCTCAGACCAATAGCAGACTTGCTAAAGTAGTTCTCATTGGGTTTGTCAGTCAACATACCGAACAAAGCATCAGCGCCCGAGCCCAGAACTGTTCGAGTTACCGGGTTAATGCCCTGAATGTCCGTGACGGAATACATCATCATGATATTGGACGGGCCAACATACGGCGCAACGTTGCCGGAGGCAACAGTAGAGATCATCACTTTTGGAACGCTAATCGGCAGAACCTGCATGGCAGGCGTTGCCAGTGCGGTACCACCCGAACCACCAGCGCTTATTATTCCGGCAATATCTGACTGGTTACTTATCCACTCTTTAAAGGCCTGAGCCATGGCAGTAACGGAGCTGCCCCTGTTACCTGAAAATACTGCACTGCTGCCTCCGGGATGACTGGCGGCAATAACATGTGGTGGTATATTTGCGGATGATGGTTTGCCAGAGGTAGAAAGATCTACCGTGCTTACCTTAACGCCGTGTGATCGAAGCCGCTCGCAAATAAAAGCGAGCTCTGCAGTTTTAGTATCAAACGTACCGGCAACCAAAACCTTGTTACTAACAGATTCTCCGTATAATGGACGAACGTCAGATGATGAATCAGTCGCTGGCACCAGCGTGGCGGAAGCTTGCGGCACATTTTGTATCTGTTGCGAATCCCAAGACGATTTTGACCACCTGTTGGGCGCAACGTAACCATAACTTGTAGCGGTAGTTCCATCAGACGAATCGTTGTCTGCAGTGGTGCTATCGATTGCGGCATCAGTTTTAGCAACATCCGCTGCAAGTGGTTGTACACTTTTTATTGAATCTTTGCGCGAAGGTGCAGGCATGGCAGTTTCATCTACACGCCCCACACCCAGCAACTGTTGTTGCAGCGCCTTGTCTGCACCCAGAGTTGCCGCATCCATGACGGAGGTAATCTGACCATTAACCATGATCGCAATGTCATCCGCAACGCGGGTAGCAACACCGATATTTTGTTCAACCAACAGGATCGCAACACCCTCGGAGTTTGCAAGTTTGAGCAGTAACTCTTCTACTTGCGTGACTATGACGGGTGCCAGTCCTTCGGTGGGCTCATCAAGTACCAGCAAGTGCGGGTCCTGCAGCAGCGTGCGTCCGATAGCCAGCATTTGCTGTTCACCACCGGATAATTGTGCACCACCATTGTTGCGACGCTCAGCAAGACGCGGAAACGTTTCATAGATGCGATCAACCGTCCAGGCTGCACCGCGTCTTTGGCACATTTGCAGGTGTTCATCCACGGTCAGTGAAGGCCATAGCCTTCGGCCTTGCGGTGTATAACCGGCTCCAAGCAGCGCGATCTCGTGTGATTTTAAACCGGAGATTTCGCGACCATCCAGACGAATTGAACCTGATCCGGGTGCGATAAGACCCATGATGGTATTGCACAGTGTAGTCTTGCCCATACCGTTACGACCGACCACCGCCTGTATACCGGAAGATAATGAAAGGTCGACACCCTGCAAAGCATGTGAAGACCCGTAGTACACATGCAGATCTCGCACTGACAGCACGGCAGACGACTCGCGCCTGGTTTGTCGCCTACTCATGGCCAGCACCTAAATACAATGCCTGCACGTCAGGATCGTTTTCTATTTCTTCCGGTGTGCCTTCTTTAAAAACTCGGCCGTTATGCATCATCGTGACATGATCTGCTACGCGCAGCGCAACATCCATATCGTGTTCGATAATAATGTAGGCAATATGTTGCGGCAGCGACTGCAGTATTTCTACAAGCTCGACTCTTTCTGTAGGAGAGAGCCCGGCTGCCGGTTCATCAAACAGCAACAGGCGTGGTGCTCCGGCTAATGCCAGCGCGATTTCCAGCTGTCGTTGCTGTCCGTGTGAAAGTTCATGCACCGGTGTTTGACCGACATCTTCAAGATGCACGGCAGACACCAGTGTTTCTGCAGATGCCATTAAGGCATCGTCCCGGTTCGGCCTGCGTAGTGAAAATCGATTTCTGGAGACACCCCGACAGGCAAGGTAGACATTATCGAGGACACTAAGGTTGCCAAACAACAAAGAGATTTGGTATGTCCGCCGCAGACCGCGACGGATACGTTCATGGGGTTTTAGTTCAGTAACATCTTCACCGAATAATCGCACCCGCCCGGAGGTGGGTGCAAAGTCGCCGGTGATTGCGTTAAACAGCGTCGTTTTTCCAGCCCCGTTAGAACCCAGGACCGCGTGACGCTCACCTGCTTTGACTGACAGATTAATATCTGCAAGCGCGACCAGTGCGCCGAAATGGCGACTGACCGCTTCAAGTTCCAAAGCATGCTGACCTGACGCCTGTAACAATGACAGGGCACCAGCGCGATCCAGGGTTTGGTTCATAACGAGTTTTATAGCATCGATATACTAGCGATTAACTATTCGCACACCGGGTTTTCACGACTGACCGCGCCGTACTTTAGAAACTCGTCGTAATCAAGACCCAAAGTCTGGCTCACCTGCGGAATGACTTTCACAGTCTTGTTTGCCAGACCACCGTCGGGTCCTTCAACCACCTCAGTAAGAAAAACATCAGCAATTGCATTGCGTCTTTCATCAAGCTTAACCATACCGGTAGGCGTTTCAAACTCAAGACTGCTGAGCACCTCGCGGTACTTGGCTCCACCGTCAGACAAATCACCTCCTACTTCATCCAGTGCAAGCAATGCAGCTTTGGTATTTACGTAGTAAGCATGTGCAAACAGTGAAGGCGATGGAAATCCATCAGGGAATGCACCCTGGTACGCTTCAACAAACGCATTCCAGCGCGGATCATCCCACGTGTCAGAGATTGGACCACCTGAAGGCGTACCAACCACATAACTTTTCGTACGGCCTTTAGAACCTAATACTGTTTGGTCAACAGTAATTGAACCACCCACTAAAGGTAAGTCTCCACCGGCCTGTTCGTATTGAGTCAGAAAGTTAATCGCGTCGGAACCACCAAGGGCGACGTAGATTGCGTCAACATCATCTGGCAGTGCTGCGATAATAGAAGAGTAATCCTTGTTGCCGATTGGTACCCAGAAGCGAGCATCTGCCGGTGCCTTACCACCCGCGCGACAGAACGGTTCAAGCACACCGAATACCTGCGTATACGGGAAGGAGTAGTCTTCAGCGACGACTGCTATTGATCGATAACCTTTTTCTTCGTAGATGTACTCACCAAGACCGGCCATCCATTGTGCACCTTCGGTATTGAACCTGAAAAAGTTCTCTGCCGGATCTCGCAACGTGGTGTCCTGCGCTGCAGACGAACCATTGAGAAAGGTCACGTCAGGTTGCGTTTTGGCGTAGTCTTTAACAGCAAGACCTTCTGAACCGGACAGCGGTCCAACCATTACACCGACACCATCCTGTTCAACCAGTTTACGGGTTGCTTTTATGGCGCTGTCAGGTGAGGCATCAGATGAACTTTTAATCAGTTCAATCTTTTTGCCGCCTGCTGTGTAGTTAAATTCCTGCAGCGCTAATTCCACACCGCGCATAGAATCTTCACCGAGAGCAGCAAATGCACCCTCAAGTACTGCAAGTGCACCCATTTTGATGCTATCGTCCTGCGCCGAGGCTGGCAGAGCAATCGCTGTTGCCAGCGCGAGACTGGCTAGAGTTTTTTTAAGTAGCATTAAGTACATCCTCCTGTTACGAGTTAATCAGTCGACCCATCAGCCACAGATATGTTGTCTGAAGAGCTTCGACTTGTTGAAAACAACTTGGGTTTAACGCGCTGCCAGAGACCAAGCAGCCCGTCGGGCGAAAAGAACACGACCAGTAAAAATGCGGTACCAATAACCGTGTTAAAGCGATCTCTGTCTATTAAATCAATGGCAAAGTTTTCCAGTAGTACAAATGCGAATGCCCCGAGGAACGGACCAAGCGGGTGACGCAGTCCACCTACTACTGCAATAACAAGAATATCAATGGCGACATCAACACTGACGGAGCCTGGTGAGATGCGGCCATTAAACCAAACCATCAGCACACCCGCTGTACCTGCGATTAGCCCGGAGAGAAAGTAGGCAAACACTCTTATGCCATTGACGCTGTATCCCAGTGCGCCCATTCTTCTCGGGTTATCGCGAACAGCCTGTAGTGCAAGTCCGTAAGTTGAACGTGACCCGTAAAGCACTGCGAAGTAGAAGAAAGCCGCGATTGCCAGACTCAAATAATAAAAAGGTTTCGGGTTCCGCCATTCAACGCCTAACACCTGTGGCGGTGCTATCCCTGCAAAACCGGTGAAGCCGTTAAATATGGTGTAGTTCTGTCGGGTAAAGAAAAAGAATGCGACCGCAATCGCAAGTGTGATCATGATGGTGTAGATACCCTCGGTTCTAAGCGATATTGCACCGATTAAAACTGAAACCACAGCAGACATAAAAATGACCAGTGGTATTAAAAACCACCATGGCAAATCAAGACCATGAATATTGACGCTGTTGGTGCCCAGTATGGCTATCATGTAGCCGGCAAATCCTGCCACCGTTAACTGTGCCAGACTAACCATTCCGCCATAGCCTGCAAGCATCATCAAAGACAGTGCAATCAGACCCAGCACCAACGTGTAGGCACCTACCTGAAAGGTAAAAAAGTCTGAGGCTACCCACGGGTAGAGCAGTAACAACACGGCAGGAATAATTACCGAAGGCTTCAGTTGCTCTGACCAGAATGGATATGCAGCAAGCCTCATCGGACCTTACCCATAATGCCCTGCGGCCGCACAGCAAGAACGACAATCATTATAATGAAGGTAACTACGACCCCGTAGGTCGGAAAGTACGCAAGCCCGAACTGCTCAGCGAGACCGATAAGTAATGCACCGACGGCCGCCCCGGGTATTGAACCCATGCCTCCTACAATCACAACGACCAGTGAAGCCAGGAGATATCTGATGTCCTCCCCCGGTGCAATTGATAACGCTGTGCCGCCTATTACTCCGGCAAAACCTGCCAGGCCCGCACCAATGGCAAATACAATGGCAAACAACAATTGCACATTGACGCCGGTTGCAGCCAGCATGTCGCGATCATCAACTCCTGCACGAATCATTGAGCCTATGCGGGTACGATTCAAAAACAACCACAGCAATATGCCGATCACGACAGCAACCAGCAACACCACCAGCCGATAGGTGGGATATTTCAGCATCACTGCCTGACCACTGGATCGAACCGCGCTGATGATTGGTAATTGCGTAGCACCAAACAGCCACTCAGGCGGCTCAAACTGATATGTTGTGCCGGACCAGACGGCAAGCATCAGATCAGCTGCAACAATAGAGATACCGATTGTCACGAGGGTCTGACGCAGGTCGTCACCCTGCATTCGGCGGAATACAAAAAACTGCATCAGGGCACCAACCACAGCCAGTACGACAAACGCTGCCAGCACACCAAAAAACCAACTGCCGGATATTCTTGCTGCTTCATAGCCGATATATCCACCAAACAGATACATCGAGCCGTGCGCAAGATTAACGTTGCGCATCAATCCGAATACCAGAGTGAAGCCACTTGCGACCAGAAAATATAGTGCTGCCAGGGTTAGTCCATTCAGCAATGTATTGACGAAGACTTTCTTGCGGCCAAGTACATCAACCAATCCGGGTGGCCAGACAGCGAATATCAGATAAATAAGGCAAATGACTGCCAGCAAAATAATGGCAGTGGCCAGCGGTCGCCTGGATACAAAGTTACTCACCTTGCCGCTCACCAGCCGCGCACCTGACAATTGTCAGACCGGCTATATCCAAATTTTTTGAGCGACGCTGAATAATAGTTTTCTCCACAGCCCTTTAACGCGGCAGAAGACGCAAGGGGATCCACGCTTATGTTGAACCTTTGACATGACTGTTGACAACATGCAACATTCCAATTATTGGGTAAAATTGGGTAAATATATTGAACGAAATGCAGAACGCATGTTGGTGGCAATGTAGCCAAAAAGCACTCTCTTACGGCCTTCCACAGGGTTTTGTGACTTTTGGACCGGCGTTTTCAGATCCACAACTTCCCGTCGAAGCTTTGCTGCTGTTGCCTGCCGGCAACTGCAGCCGGGGCTTGCTGCAGTCCCTGCGCAGCGCTCCCATTTTGCGCGAGTGCGGAGTTGGACTTTACCTTGGCGACCCCTTTTTAAACATCGATCGGGTAGCGTCAGATTTCGCAGAATGGTCAGTCAACTGGGTAACTAATTTACCCAGCATCGCTCAGCATGATGAGCACTTTCGCCGCGATATGCAGGAGGTTGGATTCTCAGTCGCAAATGAACTCGAAGTACTTGCTCAATTTCGAAGATCTGGTTTCAAAACCCTGGCTGCTATTTCAGATACCAGACACACCTCGTTATTTGCGGACTATCCGGCAGATGCAATTTTGGCACTGCAAACCACAGATGAGTTACAGATCTCGTTTCCGTCCGCCTCTAAAAGAGAGGCCATGGCACAGAGTGTTAGCGAGGCCTTACCGGACAACATGAGTGGCAAACCCGTCATCACGCTCGTGAACGAAGATGAGGCGGCGTTCATGAATTCCACCACAATGATACGACCGGAGGTTTTTTCATTAAACGGCAGCTGGCCTTTAAGTCACGATGGCAATGATCTTCAGGAGTCCAGGTCATAGTATCGAATTTTGTTGTAAAGCGTTTTTCTGGAAATACCCAGCGCTGCTGCCGATCGGCCTCGATGAAAATTATGACGCCAAAGTGATTCAATAATTTTGGCTTTTTCGGTTTTTGATACCGCAGGTAAACTTGATTGCGCGACTTCCAGGCGCTTAAACGCAAGCTCCAGCTGTTCTATATCAATATTGGCGTCGATATCAGAACCGCTGTTTTTATCACTGAACAACACCAGTTCATTGAGTAAGGCGTAGAGCTCTTTTTCGTTACCGGTCCATTCATGGTTTCGCAGATGCATGAGAGCTGATGGTTCCATCACCGGCCATCGGTTTTTCTCTACCCCAACTTGCCTTAAACGCATTTGTATAAGCGCAGGTATATCGTCGGTACGATCTTTTAGTGGAGGTACCACAACCAGATGTGATTGCATCAGCTCAGCCAGCAGTCGATCAAGAGTATCAGGAGGAATCGAATGAGTCCAGCTGTCGCTTAAAAATATGCACCGCGCGGTGACCGGTTGCCAGCGACGTGATCCGATTGCCAGATAACGTTCTTCAGTAATTGCTCGTGCCAGTCGACGCTGGGTTCGCGGCGACAGGCGCTCCGGTGCGTGCACAATTATTGTTGCGCAGTCTTTATCGCCAAGAGCTCCCGGCTTGTTAACTCCATCGCGATGAACACCAAACAAACGCCTGCCCGACGCACCATGCTTGTCCTCTATACCGGGACGTAACACCTGGGCGTTTTTATTTTCGGCCAGATGATCCAGTGCCCGTAATACCCAGACAATATCAGCACCGGGGTAATGCTGCAGAAATACAGGATTCTTTAATGGTGCAAGTCGCTTAAGCGCTAGCAGGCACTTGCAAAGCTCTAACGACTTACCCGCTACACCTAAATCGTATCCCCAACGCAGAAGGCTCTGTTGACTGGTACTAATATTAGTTTTTCTATTGCCTGCCTGTCTGTAGGCCGCAATAAGATTACCTACTGCATTTTCCATTGGCAATCTTTCAATAGTTGACCCACCGACATAACCATCAACATCAGCAAGTTCAACTACACGCTCGAGATCTTCAGAAGTTACAATTGGTCCCCCTTCCAGCAGAAAGCGGGTGTCGGGGTGAATGCGTTTAACAAAGCGCCCGATTTCAAGTGTTTTGAATGCCACCTCTTCCAGACTGGTGGACGCTGTGTGCCCAAAAGCACCACCGGCATTCCATCCAAAATTTAGTAAAATCATGTCCAGACACGCATCTGCACCGAGGCGTGCCTGAGTGCGATTGGCACAATAGAAAAGTGTTTTAAGGCCGCGGGATTTTGCCTCCTGCAATACTTGCACTTCGCGCCCGACACCGCGGTTGCCACGTTCGAGGATACGTTGCATTGAAGGCGGGTAATGCATTGCACTGGGAAAATTAACAACCCCGTTAAAGCCCTGTTGAACGACATCATCAATGATTTGCACCGGTTCATTGCAATGCCCCATCACATTGACCCCGACCAGCACAGGTATAGAAGAGCGGCTCAACACTTCGTCTTTACTAAAACTCATCGTCGATTGTGTGGCATCAGCGATAGGCAGAATGCCTGCAGCAGAAGGTGAGCCCATGTTGCGCATACGACCTGCATTGATTGCCAACAGAAAATCAGCACCACCTCTTTCAGCGGCACTTGCGGCGAGCCCCGATCCAACAGCAGCCCCTATCAGAAAATTATCTTGCATGGATTAGTGAGTGCCCATACAAAAGCAAGCGCGATTGCAGAATCCCACTAATTATTATCCTGTGAGCCGATATCCAGTGGTCTGTTAGCGCTTGTTTTAAACTCCACGGTGGTAAAAATCATTACGGTATTACCTACGTTCTCAAGATTGTGCAATGCAAACTCTCCTTCTCCTACCTCGTAAAAGTGCGTTAGCCCCGCTTCGTAATTACTTTCGTAGGTAGTGCCGTCATAGGTTCTTTGCAGAAATCTTCCTGACGTTACGGCGGTCCAGAAATAGTCCAGCACATGGCGATGTACCGCCATCTTCTCTCCCGGGGCTAACTCCATGTTCCAAACTCTGACACGTTCATTTTCAAACACGAGCTTAGAACCGACTCGACCATTAAATTCATTGTCGCGAAACTCTTGCCTGATTTCTTCCGTCCAGCCATCAAAACCCGACGTGGTCAATTCACCTGAACGAAATACATCAGCAGTGGACTGGCTCATTGTTGATGCCCTCTAATTACTGGTTATCTCAATATAAACGGCGTGAAGCGCAGAGACAATACTTTATATTCACACTATGGAATATCTACAAGAATCGTTATTCATTTCTATCAATCCGACAGAAACAGTGTCAGTTGCATATCGGTGAGTATTTTGAGCATCGAATCAGTGTCTCTGATGCTTTTGAGAAGGAAGTGAAAAACGGAGCAACGATTGTACGGACTGCACCGATAATAACTCTGATTAATCCCGGCTCCGAATTCGATACCGCATACAATATTGAGTCAGTTTAAAGGTTGTCGAACAAACACCCTGCAGCGTAATCCGGTTTTGGCAATTTGAGTTTTTGGCAAAGTGCAAAAATCATTGCCTGGTTTGATGTGACTACCGGTTTACCTGTCGCCAGCTCAATATCCACAATAGATTCGACTGATCGCATGTCAGTGCAGCTCAATACGATGGCTTCAACGTCCGGGCCATCTGCCTTTATGGCTAAATCAAATACTTCTTTCGGTGTGAGTTCTCCCTGCCCGTAGTTATCCAACTCAGTTTCAATTTCAAACTGAGAAACAGTTTTAATATTTTCAGACGCCAAAAATTCGATTGCCAGTCGATTCACTTCACCAACATACGGTGATGAAAAACCAATATGTGTTGCACCAAGCACAGTTAGTGCATTGACCAGCGCGCCAGCTGCAGTGATTGAGATTGATCCGCAGGTTTTTGCAATATTGTCTGCCAGTGTTCGGTCGAATTCTACTCCATGGGTTAGCGTTGCCGAAGTACACCCATAGAATATAGCTTTCGGACGTACTCCACTGATCAGGCGCAACGTATCATCAAGGTTAGAGCTGCCGAGACCGGACATTTGTTCAGCACCTGGAATTTCATCTACATCGTAGCCACCCAGTCGCTCGAAATGCATAGTGCAACCCTCAGGGCAAAGCAAGTGCATGTCTGGTTCAAGGTTCACATTGGTAAATGGCACAAGCACTCCGATTTTTGCACCTGATCTTGCAGTCATTAACCTGCTCCCTCTTTAATGCGAACCAGATGCATAGCTACGGTACTCATAATGTCATCTGATGCCATCGTTACTCTGAGGCAGTGATCAAGACCATAGCCTCCCATACCTCTCGCCAGAAACCCGTTGTCTTTGAGAGCAACATCAGCCTTGCCAGCTTCCAACGAATTGTTAAAAGGTACCAATACAAAGTTTGTATGGCTTTCTGGCGTTGCCGGTGAGGTTGTGGCCAAAGTTTCCTGAAACATGTTTCGAATAGTCGCGGTACTATCGACCACTTGCTGAAGATATGATTGATCCAGCATGGCGGATACACCCATTGCCTGAGTCACAACAGATACATTGTTGGGATTCAGAAGTTTTCTAACTTCACTGGCAATATGCTCCGGAAAAACACCCCAGCCAAGCCTAACCCCTGCCATGCAATAGGCTTTGGAAAA
>CAZYRP010000191.1:0-10701 GCA_964649465.1 uncultured Granulosicoccaceae bacterium
TGTATTAACAGAACAGGGCACCATGGCAGACGATGCCATTGTATCTAACAATGGCGGCAATGAGTGGATGATCGTACACGGTTCCGGTGACACGATGGCATTACTTGAAGCTTCAGCTGCCGGTAAAAACGCCGAGCTGCAGTTTACCGACGAATTGCACAACATATCAGTACAGGGGCCAAAGTCCGTTGAAATATTAAACAACCACTGTGACATTGAACTAACTAAGCTTAAATATTTTGATCATTCGACTGCCGCTCTGTTTGGACACGCCTGCAGAGTCTCCCGTACAGGCTACTCAGGTGAAAGAGGCTATGAGATTTTCGCCGACGCGAGTGTAACAGGCGATATCTGGGATCAACTAGTGGCCGCGGGAGTCATGCCCTGCTCTTTCACAGCGCTCGATAAAGTTCGTATCGAAGCCGGATTATTATTCTATGGCTACGACATGACTACAGAAAACACACCGTGGGAGGTGGGTCTTGGTTTTACGGTGAGCAAATCAAAAACCGATTTTCGAGGCTGCGATGCATTGATGGCAGCTAAAGGTCAGGAAAAAATAATCAATGTGTGTCTCGATATTGACCACCCGGATATCATCAATGGCGGAGAGTCTCTGAGCCTTGATGGACAGCCGGTTGGTATCGTCAATAGCCCTGGCTACTCTCATCGCATGAATAAATCCCTCGCACTGGCTCATGTTACACCAGCAGCATCTGCGACTGGCACAACACTGCAGGTAAGCAGTGATGACATCAATACCACAGCAAAAGTAGTAAGCATTCCTGTGTACGATCCGGACAAATCAAATACCCACGCCTGAGGCTTGTCAAATGATGCATTATTATCGGCCAGCACTGACAAAAATCAGTATAAAAAAATAAGAACTGCCGTCGCGCGAGGAAGCTGCACAGCCACAGTGATAAACAACCGCTATCGCTGTGACTGAATCGGCCTTGTTAATCGGCGGCTCCAGGTTGACTCCAACGCAATGGCAGGTAATCATAAATCGTAAATTAAGCGACGTGACGCATAGCCAGCCTGGAGCCCGAAATGGCCGACAAAACCATTCTTGTGATCGGTACCTTCGACACCAAGAACGATGAGCTTTCCTATATGGCTGATCGCATTCGCGCTCAGGGTGGCGGTGTGATGACGATGGATGTCAGCGTACTCGGTGATCCCGAGTCACCCTGCGATATCTCAAAGCATGATGTTGCAACCGCAGCTGACAGTTCAATACAAGCTGCCATCGACAGCGGTGATGAAAACACAGCCATGCAGATTATGGCAGCCGGCGCATCAAAAAAAGCCTGCAAACAACATAACGCCAACCGGATTGACGGCGTAATCATACTGGGCGGCACAATGGGTACTGACCTGGCGCTTGATGTCTGCCAGTCACTGCCACTTGGAGTACCAAAATATATCGTATCGACGGTATCGTTCTCGCCATTGATCCCTGCAGACAGACTCTCTCCTGATATCCAGATGATACTTTGGGCCGGTGGTTTGTACGGACTAAACTCGGTTTGCAAGTCTTCGCTTAGTCAGGCAGCCGGTGCGGTACTGGGAGCTGCACGTGCTGTTGAAAAACCGGTTGCAAGCAAACCGGTTGTCGGTATGACTTCACTGGGCAGCTCATGCTTAAGTTATATGAAATTGTTAAAGCCTGCGCTGGAAGACCGTGGCTATGAAGTGGCTATATTTCATGCTACCGGTATGGGCGGCATGGCCTATGAAAAAATTGCCAGTCATGGCGGCTTCGCCTGCGTTATGGACTTCGCTCTGCCCGAGCTTGGAAACCTACTCGCAGGTTCCGTCGTTAATGCAGGACAGGATCGCATGCTCAATGCTGGTAAAGCCGGCATCCCACAGTTAATAGCGCCCGGCTGCCTCGACCTGATAGATTTTGCCGGCTGGCAGGAGATACCCGATCAGTACAACGATCGACCGTTTCATGCACACAACCGCTTGATAAAATCTTCAGCGCTAAACAACGATGAACGGCGCGAGACCGCACGCGAAATAGGTAAACGTCTGGCAGCTTCCGGTACACCGGCGCACGTTATTCTGCCAACACAGGGAATAGAAGAGTGGGACAAACCCGGGGAACCTGCTCATGATCCCGAAGGGCTGGATGCTTTTCTTGACGAGATGCGTAACGCAATAAAGCTCCCTGTTAAGCTTACCGAGATTGATGCACACATTAACGACCAGGCATTCGCAGACACTGCATTAACTATTTTTGATGCATGGGTTGCTGACGGCACGGTGCAAAGTACCTGATGGATCATCGCTACAGCGTTCTGTTTGAGCCAGTAAAAATTGGCCCGGTAACAGCACCCAACCGCTTTTATGCAGCCCCTCATGCAACTGGCCATGGCTGGAACCAGCCTCATGGTGCAATTGCGCTGCGAGGCATGAAGGCCGAAGGTGGCTGGGGCACAGTTGCTGTGCAAATGACAGAGATTGCACCTGATACCGACATGGCCAATCACCCGATGGAACGCATCTGGGATGATAGTGACATTCCCCGACACGCAGCACAGGTAGAGGCCATAAAAAAACACGGCAGTCTGGCAGCCATTGAACTGGCACACGGTGGCATGCGAGCACGCAATATCACGACCGCAACCGTTGCAATGGGGCCGAGTGCATTACCTATCCTGCGACCCGAAGTACCCACCCAGGCCCGCGCTATGGACCTGGCTGATATAAAGGCACTAAGAGAATCGCACAAAGCCGCCGCCCGCCGCGCCAAACTTGCAGGCTATGACATATTGTATGTCTACGCGGCGCACGACCTCTCTATCCTCAATAACTTCCTCTCGCTGCGTACCAATCAAAGAACTGATCAATACGGCGGATCGTTTCAAAATCGACTGCGACTTTTTAAAGAAATTCTACAAGACACACTGGAGATTGCAGCAAACGAACAAGCAGTTGCTGTTCGTTTCAGCGTTGCAGAGCCCGGTAAACCCAACGGCCTAACGCATGACGGAGAAGGACGCGATGTTATAGAAGCACTCGCAGAACTACCCGATCTTTGGGATATCAATATTTCGGGCTGGCCTCAGGACAGCGCCACTGCACGATTTACAGAAGAAGGATACCAACTGCCTTATACCGATTTTGTAAAATCAGTTACCACAAAACCGGTGGTAGGTGTCGGTCGATTCACCTCACCAGACATGATGGTCTCATTGATAAAAAAACAGCGCCTCGATCTTATCGGCGCTGCCCGGCCATCAATCGCGGATCCTTTTTTACCCAACAAAATTAAAGAAGACCGTGTTGAGGATATAAGAGAGTGCATTGGCTGCAACATCTGCGTCAGTATGGACGGTTACGGACTACCGGTTCGCTGCACACAAAACTCCAGTATCTCAGAAGAGTGGCGCAGTAACTGGCATCCGGAAACACCGTCTTATTCCAAACGCAAACAGTCTCATTTAATTATTGGCGCCGGACCGGCCGGACTGGAATGTGCGGTTACTCTGGCACGCGCCGGTCACCAGGTGACTCTTGCAGATGCCGCATCAGAGGCAGGTGGCAGAGTGCTGCTTGAATCTCGCCTTCCCGGCCTGGCAAGCTTTATCCGTGTACGAGATTATCGGCTACAGCAATTGTTGCAATCACCGAATGCAAACATTTACCTCGAAAATAAAATAACCGCCGATGAAGCGACAGCATTTGGTGCAGATACTATTACTATTGCAACCGGCTCGGCATGGCGCAGTGACGGTGTGGGTTCTACCAACTTCGAATCGCTCGCTTTTAATACCGAGGTATTAACGCCGGATTGTTTAATGGCGAATGCTCCACTTATTACATCTGATATCGAGAAAGAATCACCTGTACTGGTATACGACGATGATCACTTCTACATGGCGAGCTGTCTGGCAGAAATGCTGGCCAATGCCGGGTTTAAGGTGCACTATGTCACCCCGTTACCCATGGTTGCCACATGGACCGATTTAACACTTGATCAGGATCGTATTATTGAACGGATGACACAATTGAACATAACTATGCATCCCAATACAAAGCTTTCAACGAACGGCACTTTCTTTCATATGCTAAATGGCAACCCAGTCGATATTGAGCATTCGCAAATTATTTTTATTGGCGCCAGAACCCCGCGCGATGATCTGTACTTTGATCTTACCCGCAGCCAACTTACCCACAGTAATCTCAAAGACAAAAATATCAGCAACGTTTATCGTGCTGGAGACTGTGTGTCACCGGGAATAATACAGGCCGCTGTTTTATCAGGCCGCAGTACAGCAGAACAAATTTTGCATGGTGCACCGATACACAGCAGACGTGAACAAATCACCCTGGAATCGATATAGCGGTTCGGCACTGTTGATCAATACTCACAAAGGCGCTCAGAAACTTATGAACATCCCATTAAAAGATTCCAATTTTCTCAAAGAAAATAATGCGCGCCATCAGTTCCATCCAATGGCACACCCCGCAGATAGTCTCGCCAACCCGCCGACAATAATCACTCAGGGTGAAGGTGTACGAATTAAGGATATTGATGGCAGAGAGACCATAGATGCCGTCGGTGGACTTTGGAACGTCAATCTCGGATATTCGTGCACGCCTGTCAAGGAAGCGATCGCCAGACAGTTAGATGCGCTGCCTTACTACTCAACTTTTCGTGGCACATCGAATGATACCGCCATTACTCTCTCCTACGAACTCGCAGAGTTTTTTGCCGAAGATGGGATGGTTAGAGCCTTTTTTACCTCTGGTGGTTCAGACAGCGTGGAAACCGCGCTGCGGCTAGCGCGACAGTTCCATAAAGTAAATGGTGATGCTGGTCGTACGAAATTCTTAAGCCTTAAAAAAGGCTATCACGGCACTCACATGGGTGGCGCTTCAATTAACGGTAACGCCAACTTCAGAACAGTATACGAGCCGCTGCTGCCGGGCTGCTACCACATACCTGCACCGTATACCTATCGAAATCCGTTCAATGAAACCGATCCGGCTAAGCTTGCACAACTGTGTGCAAATGCACTGGAAGATGAAATTGCATTCCAGGGTGCCAGTACGATTGCGGCTTTCATAATGGAACCGATTCTCGGTGCCGGCGGTGTGATACCCCCGCATAAAAGCTTCCTGCCGCTGGTACGTAAAATCTGTGACAAGCACGGTATATTGCTAATCACCGATGAAGTCATTACTGCTTATGGACGCACCGGTGCATGGAGTGGTGCCAGACTATGGGGTGTTCAACCAGACATGATGTGTACCGCTAAGGCCATTACCAACGGTTACTTTCCGTTTGGTGCAGTCATGCTGTCGCAATCGATAGCGGATACCTTTGAGAATGATAAAACCGGTGCGGCTAGTATCGGTCACGGTTATACCTACTCCGGCCACCCGGTCGGGGCCGCTGCCGCCATTGCCTGCCTTGAAGAGACACTAAGGCTTGACGTTGTTACTAATGCTGCAGCACGCGGTACGCAACTATTTGAAGGTGCACTGGCTCTTAAAGAGAAACACAACATCATTGGCGATGTACGAGGTGGCCACGGCTTGATGACCGCACTTGAACTGGTTTCTGACCGTGACACCAAAGCCCCTGTGGACAAAGCACTCCCGGTAAAGCTACAGGAATTGGTTTATAACAATGGCGTGATGGTTCGCGTCTCCGGACCAAATCTTATTTTGTCACCGCCATTGATTTTAACAGAAGCCGATGCCAGCCAGATACTGGCAGCACTAGACGCAGGCTTTGCCGCTCTCTAACAAGCCCTTTCGTTAAGAAATACCCGTACTCATGCTTGCAGTCCGTTCATCGGTGATGCAACATTCGACCGATCACATTCATTAAGACCTGGGCCGCCAGTGTACTGGTAGAGCTCGTCGGATCGTAGTCCGGCGCTACCTCTACAAGATCAAGGCCGACAATACTCCCTCGCTTGCACAAGCCACCCAACAGTTCCAGAATTTCATAATAGTAAAAGCCACCATGGCTTGGTGTTCCGGTACCCGGTGCGATAGAGGGATCAAACGCATCGATATCAATGGTTACATAATACCGTACACCCTCCGGAATACGATTCAGCATTCCTTCAACACCCAGTTTTCTGAATTGTCTGACTGATTGAATATCAGACCCCATGCGTCGAGCATCTTCGTAACCGTCTTTAGATGTTGAAGATACGTTGCGAATACCAATCTGACTTAATCCGGTGACGTAGTCTTTTTCTGCCGCACGCCGCATCGGGTTACCGTGGCCATAACGGACACCGTGTCTTTCGTCGACAAAATCCAGATGCGCATCGATTTGCACGACATGAATCGCCTCTTGCTCCGAAAACGCATTGATACAGGGAATATTCACCGAGTGATCACCACCAATTACAACAGGAATCGCACCGGCATCAAGAATTTTACGCACACCATATTCGATGTTGGCATGGCTTTTCGTCGTGTCTGTATGCACGATATCTGCATCGCCCAGATCTACAATACGTGTTTTATCTGCAGGCAGATAAACGATGTCATCTTCGTGATCATAAGCACCTGCATGTCCGAAAGAAAACAGCGTTGAAGCTTCTCGAACACCTCGCGGACCCATGCGAGCTCCCGAACGCCACTGACATCCAAAATCATACGGCGCTCCGAGGACGGCTACATCGGCTTCTATAGCATCCCAGTCTGATACGTAAGGATACTTGCCAAAAGTACAGATACCGACAAACGGCAGGTCCAGCCTGCCCTCTTCATAACCATGTGCCACGAATTGAATCCTGTAAAGATTATTATTACAGCGAGTTTGCCATAAACCTCAGTCAGGGGATATCAGTGGGTGTCTTTTGCTACGTATTTAAAAATGAAAATGCAGCTGAACCAGATGTACAGCCCTACTCAGATGGTTGTTTCAAAGCGATTTGCATCACGGTTTTTACGCACATGCATAACATCAAATACCTGTCCGTTCATAGCAATCCAGGTACCCGGTCCCACACACTGGAGTGCACCCAGTGCGCAGCCAATATTAAAAACAGCATCTGTCTCCCGAAAGGCCGCTGGCTGCAACGCACCAGTCAGCACGACCCTCTTGTCAGGCACCTGTTGCTTTAACCATTTACCGGTCTCCACCATGCTGTCAGTGCCGTGAGTAACGAGAATGTACTCACTGTCGGCTGCTTTCACAGTATCAACTATCAATTGTCTGTCAGTATCGGTTAAATCAAGACTGTCTTTGCGCAGTAACGGTACTACAGAAAATTCAAAACCCACCCCGATGCGTGATAACAACTCGCCGATAACCGGTGCTCCGATTTGATAATCGCTAAGCGCATCAAAGTAGATTTTGTCTATGGTTCCACCAGTGGTTACGATATTGATTTTCATATTCTTTGAGCCACAAAATGCCGGACCGCTACACTGCATTATTTAGGAGGATTCGGCGTCCAGAGTAAATATCGCCACTCAGGTTTTTCGATCGGCCGGGGAACGTGGCCTGCCACGTAACGAGGAGGATCGTGCGAAATGTGACATGACATTCGTCTCTGACGTCGAATAGACAGTCTGTTTTTCCAGGAAACTTCTTCAAATCACCGCTAAAACCTATAAATATAGTAAAGTTTTAAATTTAGCAGATTGCCTCATGAATAGCGCAGGCTAGTCACTACCGGTTGGCTTTAATTCCCCTGCTCGAATTTGCTCTTGCTCAATCGATTCAAACAATGCCTGAAAATTACCTTCACCAAAACCGTCATCACCTTTGCGTTGAATAAACTCGAAGAAGATTGGTCCGATAACTGTTTTGGAAAATATTTGAAGCAGTATTTTGGTCTCCAGTCCATTAACTACACCTTCACCATCAATGAGAATGCCGTGTTTCATCATGCGATCAAGGGGTTCTTCATGATCAACCACCCGCTCGCTGCTCATGTCATAGTAGGCCGCTGGTGGCGATGGCATAAATCGAATACCACGATCAAATATGTTATCGGTAGCGTCATACAGATTCTCCGACCCGACGGCAATATGCTGTATCCCTTCACCATTGTATTTTTCAAGGTACGCGACAATCTGGCCAGTCTCACCGCGATCTTCATTGATCGGAATTCGAATTTTTCCGCACGGAGAAGTTAGTGCGCGACTATACAAGCCCGAGTGTTTTCCCTGAATATCAAAAAAACGAATTTCCTTAAAGTTAAAAAGCTTGCGATAAAAATCAAACCACACATCCATGTTGCCCTTGAATACATTGTGAGTTAAATGATCAAGGTAGTAAAACCCAACGCCTGCAGGCTTTGATTGATCGATCCATTCAAACTCATCGTTATAAGGTGAAGTATCAAAGTACTGATCGGTGAAGTAAATCAGACTGCCACCAATCCCCCTGATTGCAGGCCATTCGACGGTTTTACCTGCAGCGTCATCGATAAAAGGTTCTGCGCCGTTATCAATAGCATGTTGGAATGCAAGCTGTGCATCAGCTACACGCCACGCCATAGCCGATGCACACGGGCCATGTTCTGTTGAAAACCGGGTAGCAAAACTTGCGGGGTCAGAATTTATCAAATAACTGATATCACCCTGCTGCCACAGCTCTACGTCTTTACACTTGTGATTGGCAACATGGCTATATCCCATACTGGAAAACAGGTCTCGCAGTACCGCAGGGTCCGGGTGCGCGAATTCAACAAATTCAAAGCCGTCGGTGCCAGCCGGATTAGAAGCGGTAATCTCTGCGCGTGGTGCGTTGTGTGGAAATGGTCCCATGGCATTACTCCAGTCGATGCTACAGCTTGATTGAAAGCCCAGATTGCCCCAATAGACTAGCTCATTTCATGCACACTTATCGCGCGTAATTTGCCTTAATTCATGGTTAAATGCGTATTACACGCATTAATCCAGAATATCATGTCAAATTCCACCATTGATCCAACTGACAAGCGCCTGTTGTCCGTACTACAGCAAAATGCCGCAAAAACCTCACAGGAACTTGGCGAGACCCTGAACCTCTCATCCAGCCAGGCCGGGAGGCGCAAACAGCGGCTCGAAGCCGATGGTGTTATACACGGTTATCACGCGAGGCTTGATCCGAATGCAGTGGGATTGACAGTTCAGGCATTCGTTCAGGTAGCCATGAGTGTACATGCCTCAGATCAACTGACAGGATTTCATGAAATGATTTCAAATACACCGGAAATTACATCCGCCTGGACCCTCACCGGCGAGGCCGACTACCTACTCCGCGTGTATTGTCGCGATCTTGCCGCCCTTAATCATCTACTCCACAATGTGTTGTTAATGCACCCCAACGTCGCACGGGTTAAAAGCCAGATTGTTATGGACCAATATAAGCAGGATGCGCCGTTGCCACTTTAGCGGTATAAAGGCAAATGTGTGATGCTTTGCTGCTGTGCTACTGACTGCTAACCCCGGATAACGTCACACCCATAGGTCCCCGCGGAATAACAAAATCAAGTAACTCGCCGTTGCGACCTACCTGAATATTTACCATCTGATCGCGCTCACCTTCCGTTGTAGCCCGTTGCAAATCACGGAAACTGAAAATCCGTTCGTCGGCATATCGAATTACGATGTCACCAACTGCGATGCCTGCAAAATCCGCCGCAGAATTTGCAATAACACTCTCTATTCTGACACGGTTATCCGTGCCCTCCGCAAGCAGAAATTTGTCGTAGTCTTCATCACCAAGCGTTGCTCGCAATTGCGAACCACTGCGGAGTTCGCGTTGCTCATCGCGAAAGCGATCGGTGCCCAGCCAGCCTTCGCGAGTTGCGCGATCACGCAGCTCTAATCGCTGAAGTTGCAGGTCGTTGCGTATGTTCTGTATCTCTTCAACCGTGGCAAGCTCAAAACCTGCATCAAGCAAGTTTGCCTGCCTATCCTGTTGCGCTGTTTGCTGTCCACCTGACTGCCCATTGGGCTGCCCGCTTGGTAAAAAGTCATCAGTTGAATGAATCTGTTGGAATTGCACTTCCGCGAGTGCTGTTTCCAGCTCTTCGATCCGACTCTCTGCCAACTCAATACGCTGCAGTAATAACGCTGCTTCTGGAATTGCGCTGTCCGTATTAGAAGTTAGAGCTACCAAATCTGCTAAATCTGATTGCTCTGTTGACAGTTCATTCTTAACAGCAAACGGTGAATTGAGCGCCCTGGACGACGCTGAAGATTCTGCGTCCACAACCTCCGCTACAGCAGGTGGAGCGCTTTTCTGAAATAAACCGGTGGCAACCATGACACCAACACCCGCTGCCAACCCACCAACAAAAAACAGTGCTTTCCCGATGGACATATCGACTCGACAATTTCCAATCGCACTATCATGGTAGCCAGAGCATTATTTTTCAATGACACTAAAGTTAAAAAAAGAGGGAGATGAAAATCTCCCTCTAAGACACCACCGACACCTTCGGAAAGCCCGTTTAACTCATCACGTGAAACTCACGTAGCCTAAGTGACTACGGCAGATCACTGCTTCTAATCTCGAAAACCGACATCAGGTGCCAGAATCGCCTGACCAAACAATGAAGGGTTCATCCATGAACTGTCGTTGCCAGCCGGTGCATACCAGGCCCATTTAGTGTCACGATCACCATTGTCATCATCGTCATTAATTTGAACATCAAAGCCAAACCTTGAAGCAATCGGCAAGCTGACTGAGCTCATATCTATACGAATCTCGTAGTA
>CAZYRP010000192.1:0-10627 GCA_964649465.1 uncultured Granulosicoccaceae bacterium
TTCAACTATTGCCGTGGCTTTATTACGGCCTAACTCTTATCAGGAAATTTTCTGGTTAGAGTGTTTCTAAATGCATTGCTTTCTCTCCGATCCGTCGCATATGTGTCACTGTTAGAATTACTTTATATTTTCTTGATCGGTTTGTGCTGATTTGCATAGTGCAGCCGGGGTTCAATAGAAGCGTGCAAGAGGGCACTAGACAGGAAATTATTCCTACTATTGGAGAGTGAATGTTATGCATGAAAATGAAAACTTATCAGCCAGTCTCGTTATGGTCAGTCTTTTGTCATCATTGTTCGTACTTGGCTTTGTAGCCGTTAGTATCGTTTCCTAGCAACCTCCCTTGCGGTAAACGATTGTTGTCTCCACCCCATAGTCGATCTTAACAGATTGACGCCAAAGGACACGCAGAGCATCTGATGCTTTGCGTGTTTTTTTATGTCAGGCAGGGAAGTTTGCGTGCAACAGCGATTGCTCACCAGCGTTTTTAGAAGCTCACTGCATTGCTTCCTGACATTCTCATCCTGTTGAACAATTTCAGATCAACTGTCGCTGCTTGTTAGTGGAAGCGTGTTATGGAATCCGTGGTTGCCGCAATCGTCATAAATTAATGGCGCACAGGCCTCTGTTTCATTTTTTGGTTACAGCCGGAAATCATAAACAGGCAGTTGATTTAATTTAGAACAAATGTGCAGACTGGGGATCAAAGCTGAACCTTACTTGTTGCCCGGCAACTATGTCTACTTTTTCAGATACGGCTAGGCGAAACGGTGTGCCATTATCAGTAGCAAGCTCAAGCACAGACAATGTTCCCAGTTGCTTTACACGGTTACCGTACCGATTAGTGGTCCGTGTGCATCAAGCACCATATGCCATGGACGGATACCTGGTCGCACCGCTGAGCTGGTACTCTTTTCGGTTGAAACCAATCGAACACCATCAATATCGAGCCCTTCGCCTTTGAAGTGACCTTGCTTGTTTGCCTGCATCACATCTGCTTTTTCCTTCAATAGAGCGGTGCGTAAGATGTATTGATCCGCGTTCATTCCCTCATTTGAGTACACCGGGATTATTAACCCGGAACAATGCTTCAGCGTGAGTGATTGAATTTTAACAGGTGACGCTGGTGTTTCCTGCGCCATTTGGTGCGAACGATGCTCAAGTGCGAGGTGGTTGCATACATCCAGCCGGGCAGTGGTAACATAACCAGAACGCTATGGTGCTGGTTAGTAATGAACACGTCATCTGAAAGTCTCAAGACGGAATTCCCACAAAGAGTCTATATTTCGTACACCACCAAGGATCTGGCTTCCTGCAAGGATGTGGTAGAAAAAGCGCTGGACAAGATCAATGTGCTCGCAACGATCACCCCGTCCGGTACAGCACGTGATATTTCCACCGTTGACGCCTGCTATCGCGATATTCAAGCGTGCGATATTTTCATAGGCCTTGTCGGCTACCGCTATGGGTGGATACCGGAGCATACTTCCAACCCCGATAAACGCTCAATCATAGAGTTAGAATATTTGCATGCTCGGGCACTTGGTAAACACTGTTTAATGTTCATCGGTGAAGATCCTGTTGATATAGATAAACACGTTGATATCGATAGAACCAATATCAACCGCTATCGTCAGTTTTTGCAAAGCGGTGATAAACACAGTCCCCGTACTTTTTCCTGCCGAAATGCCGAGTTTCTTGGTACTGAAGTGCTGGCGGCAATTGAGCAACTGCGAAACGATATTGCCAGCTCCGGAAAAACACATTCAGGTGACCTGCAACCGGTGATACCGCTAACCGATGAGCAACAACAATTTAAACACAATCTCATCTTATCGAAAGACGTTACTGAGGCTGAAATAGATGTGGTCTACAACTCGCTCAGCACACCGCGAACAGCGGAAGCCTGGCTATTAAAGCGCTGGGCGCACTGGAGCAGAAAAATACCCGGTATTCATACATCACCCGGGCAATTGCATAGCACTTTTGTAAATTTGCAGCTGCAACTTCAAAGTGACGATCTGCGGCCATTGGATCCTACATTTGAAAAACTCGAATCTGAATCCAAAGGTGAGCGCACAGTTTTATACCAGCAACTTGATCATGCACTAAACATCAATAGTCAGAATCGTCCGCTGTGGGTTTTGTTGGGCCCGCCTGGGGCCGGAAAAACAACAGTACTGCAGCACTATGAGCAAACGTGCATCGTCCGGGCGCTGGAGCAGATGGAGGCGGGCCATACAGAAAAGCCCGAGCTTTGCGTCTGGATTCGATTATCAACTTATAAACCAGCAGGCAATGACGCTTGTCCGGAGCCGCAGGAGTGGCTTGAGAAGCAATGGAAAAGTGAAAACCCTGACATGCCGTCGCTTGCAGAATTGTCTGCACACTTCCGGCTGCGCTATTTACTGGATGGCCTAAATGAAATACCTGCACCGGTACGTGACAATGCCACCGAGATATGGTCTGACTGGGTCGAACAATGCAGAATTGCCGGGCATATTTTGCCGCCGATATTCTCGGTACGTCGGCACGAATATAACCCCAAACTTGCGTTGCCAAATGACGTGGCAACCGAAGTTGAGCTGCGCCTGTGGCAGTCTTCTGAAATAGAGGAATATTTAAACCAGCAGATTGGTGCTGACAGCCCGCTTGCAGAGCAAATTCTGGCAGACAACAAGCTAATCGAGTTCTATGGTTTGCCACTTAATTTATACCACCTGTGCGAGCTTTATCGATCGCCAAAGTTTAAAGAGTTTGTTTTGGCAGAGGCGCGGACTCTGCTATACCATCGCGGTCGTTTGTATGTCGGTATGCTGTGGCTGCGGTTGCAACGCTTGCTGGAAAAAACCGGTTACCAGCAAAAACTTATAAAGGCCGATCTGTTGACCAGTCGTATTGCCCTGCAGCTCAGTGAATCACAGAGTGAGTTTCAGTCTTTACGGCACTTATTAGAAAAATGTCCGCTTGTGGGAACCCTCAAAGCTCAGGCACTGCGCATGCAGCGTCAGGGTACACAAATAAGTGTGGATGAACATTTGGTAGCGCCAGAGCTAAGCCCGGAGTCACGGGCGGTGCTTATAGATGTGCTTGAGGCAATGCGCATTGCGGAAATTTTTAACACCGACCAGTTTCGTTTTGTGCACCAGCAATGGCAGGAGTTTTTTGCAGCACTAGCGCTTGTAGAAACGGCTCCTGATACCACGCTGGATTTTAAGGATAAGTCCGTAAACTCGTTAAAGAGTTTTGACAGTGTATGGAGCAACCTGAGTACTGGCGAGGCTTTGTCGCCGGCACCGGTAGGACGCTGGGCTGAGACTGCCAGATTGTTGCTGGAGCTAAGTAATGATAAATCCGGTTGGTTCGTCTGTATGGCTGAGCAAAATCCGCCGCTGGCAGCATTTGCAGCAGAGCCGGTTAAAGAAGAGTTGCCCGCAAAACTGTCAGACTCATTACGCATGGAACTGCTAACACAAATGGTAAACCCCAATACTGATCTGAGGCAACGCCTGTTATGCGGCCATGCAGTGCCGATGATAGGTGACCCGCGCTATCTGGAAAAAACATCGGCAAATGGAACACGTTATTTAATACCGGCTGTTGATCGCTTTGTCTCAGTACCCGCGGGCGAATATCAGTTGGGAAGTACCGACGGTGAAGAAAATGAACATTGTAACGGTCAGCTACCGCAGATAGTTTTAAGCACTTATCAATTGGCATTTGCGCCAGTCACTAACGCGGAGTACGCCTGCTTTGTTGAGGCAGGTGGCTACACGGATGATCGTTGGTGGCTTGCTGATGGGGCACTGGAGTGGAGAAACGGAGAGTTTGAGAATAGCGATGGTAAAGATTGGGAGCGCGAATTGCGGCAGGAGTTTCAGGAGCTGGGTCAGGATGAATTTCAGAGGCAACGCCAGCTAACGGACAATCAACTGGACCTGTGGCGTTCGGCTTTGGACGTTGCAGATGACGAATTTAATCAATGGCTGATATCGCTCTATGACGCACCGGGCATTGCTTTTACGGAACCAGAGCAGTGGCGTAACCATTATTTCAATCAAGCTCCACAGCCAGTGGTCGGTGTCTGTTGGTATGAAGCATCGGCGTATTGTGAGTGGCTGGGGTCGCAATCCGGCCAATCGGTGCGGCTGCCGACGGAGGCGGAGTGGGAGGTAGCATCACGCGGAATCAGTCGGCACGAGTACCCGTGGGGTAACAGCGAGCCCGGTGATTTGCAGATCAATTCGGATGTAGCGCATTTACGACGCACCAGTCCGGTTGGTGTATTTGAAAGCGGTAACACCCCGGACGGGTTGACAGATATGGCAGGTAACGTTTTTGAGTGGTGTTATGACTGGTATGGAGGTTATCAACCTGGCCCGGTTCGCAACCCAACAGGGCCAACCGATGGCGGGGCCCGCGTTTTGCGTGGTGGTGGCTGGATCGGCCTCGCTCGCCACTGCCGTTCGGCCTGCCGCGACAGCGACGTGCCCTCTTTCCGCGACTTCGACGTTGGCTTTCGCTTTGCCCAGGTCAACCGGCCGCGGAAGCGATAGCTAGTGGAGCCACGCAGAGGAGGTGTCGGCCAGGCCCGGCGGAGCTGGAAAAGCCGGGCAGACGCCGACGTGGTGTGGTGGCGTAATGTGATCGGGAAGCTCAATGGGTTTGGGGTTCTTATGTCAAAAAAGAGAAAAAATGCGAGATCTGCATTCAAGCGTGCGTTCCTTCATATCGTTGTGTTTGCGAAAGAATGTGGGGTCCTGCGAAACACTTGAAGGTGCTTTTCCGTGCGAAAAATGTGGTGCGCTTTTAGCCGGCGAGCAGCACAGCGCACTGCGAAAATACCAACGCTTACGCAAAGACAGTTACTTCGTGATGGTCGTATATTAGATTTAAAAGTGATAAAAAGGAAACTGGTACGGTAGTTTTACCAGGGAGATAACGTGTACACCATTTGGGCAAGTCACTCCGGCACACAGCAGCCACTGGTTGATGCAACGGAGCAGGCAATCAACGAGGCTGAATGTCAGATCGAACTTCTGCATTTCAGAAAAGTGTTTGTTGACGATCAGGGAAACCCGGTCGCAGAAGACATGCTCAAGCAAAACGAAAGGATCGCACGACTGATTAACGACATTGGAGACAGTCGCGGCGTTGTTTTTTTTCTATGCGATGAATTTGTTAAGAGCGAACATTGTCTGGCCGAGTTATTGGCCGTACTCTGGCATAAAACCAACAACCATTTCGCAGTAGTAAGAATGAATGAAGATCAGAGCTATATAGAAAATCTGGTACAGGCGATTACCGATCCGGCAATTGCACAGCTTGTGAGTAAATCATTACTGAGGCCGGACAACTACATAAAACTATCGAGTGAGCAGATTGAAGAGACGTTACGCGAACGATTGAAGGATAAAATTTATACCAGTGATACCAACCCAGAATCTATAATGGGCTCGTTGAAAGAATATAGAGAGGGCAATGTATCAAAGCGACCTCCATTCGACGTGGCGGCGCACTATCGGCTTTGGCAAAACTACGGAGACGGAAGTTTATTGCGCAAACATTTTAATACGTATGATCCCATAACAGTTGATGGCAAATCTGATGGAAAATTGCTGAATTATGCAGACTATGTTGCCACCGAATTGTTCGAGCGTGACAATGTGGGCGCAATTAGTCAGTTTCTTCCAAATCAATTGCGTGAGTTTGTGACGATACACGGCGCAGCCGGTGCCGCATCACTTGCCAGTACTCAATCCGTTGTACGAATTTTCGGTGGGTATTTCGCATTGATGTTGTTCGACAAGGACTGGATGGCACAGCAAAATTGTCTCGAATCAGATCGTATCCAGGTTAACCTGCGACTGCCAGGGAGTATTCATAATCCTGTATTTATTAATGTCATTGTTGCAGGAACTGCGCAGAAGGTGCCGCGTATCACGCTGGCTGATGGTGAGTTGTCAGGACAGGACTGTATACTTAAACTTACCGATAAAGTGGATATCGGCAGTGGCAAAGAGCCTGAATTACGAAAAGCTTACTACAGCAAAATAGTTGACAGTTTATGGAGTGTTGTTTGCGGTGATGAAGCTGCCCCGCAAGATGATAAAGAAGAAACACTACTCAGCCACGATAATAGAACAAAGCTGATCGGCAATTTTAATCTCCGCTTTGGCAAAGGGGCGAATCGACTGGCATACGTTGAGATTGATCAACCATTAATTAATAACCTCGCGCCTGAATTGCCGCGATACCTGGACGAATATATTAAGGCGCTTAACGCTATGGATGAAAAAGACGAAAACATTAACATTCCGATGGTGCTGTATCGAATTGATCAAAGTGCATCACATGTTAAAGGGGTTGCAACAAAGATCAGTCTTCTAAAAGAAATAATTGCAATTGCCGAGGGAAAATGAGTTCAGATCGAAAGGATTCTATCCTGTTACCCGGGATCGGCAGCTGGTCACGCAGCGCGCACCAGTTTAATGAAAATGAACGCGATGCTATCAAGGCCGCCGAGATAACTGGCAGGCCGTTGCTGATTCGGGGTGAACCGGGGCTTGGCAAAAGTCAGATAGCCAGAGCCATAGCCGCACAAAATCGCTGGCCGTTAATTACCCATGTGGTTAATGCACGCACAGAAATCGATGACCTGCTTTATCGCATCGATCACGTACGGCGACTCAGTGATGCACATTTAATGGCGGCATCACAGCAAAAAATGGAAAAGGGTCTGGGCGGGTATATTGATCGCGGGCCAGTGTGGAGATCATTGTGTCTCTCTGCCGGTGAAGAAATCGAATACACCGATGATTGTTATCCATCAATTAAAGATAAAGACTACAAAGGCTACTATGAATTGGCTCAACCGGGATGTGTGTTGTTGATCGACGAGATTGACAAAGCCCCGTCTGATGTACCCAATGCACTGCTGGAGGTGCTTGGCGAGATGCAGTTTGTTGTGCCACAAACTGGAGAGACCGTTGCAGGAGACAAGCAAAATTTGCGTGTGATTATCACCGCCAATGATGAACGCGACTTATCTGCAGCGTTTATACGCCGGTGTGCAACGCTTGAACTCAGTCTGGGTCCTGACCCGCAGAATCGGCTCTGCAGCATCGCGCATGCGCATATCAGAAGTGAACTGATTCCACCGATAAGTGACGACACCATTGAATACGCCGCAGGAATGGTGGTGAGGGAAAGAGACCGGTTACATCAGGGTAACTACAGGCCTGGAACATCTGAATTTCTCGATTTGTTAAAAGTGGCCGGTGACTTTCTGCAAAACGGTAACGATCAGGACCAATTGAACAGTGTTTTGGATCGAATGGGAAACTACCTTATTCGTAAATCAATAGGTGGCACAGAGTCACACGGGCTTAGGGGAAAAGTCGAGTAAAACTCGACCTAGCCATGTTCGCCGATCTGTTTAAAATTCTGACTCAGACCGAAGCGATCTCTGCCAGTCAGCTTGAGGCTATCGGATACGAGCAGGCTGATATCGCGGCTAAACAGATAAACGCAGATACATCCGGCAGTGATCTGCCGGATGCTAAGCGCTCAGCAGTTTTCGCCGCCGGGCAATCGACTTGCGAATACCTTGAATTAAGATGGACGTTTCCGGTGTTTCGTGTCATTGATCGGCTGCGAACCGCGCCGGGCGACAGGCAGGACGGTCTCGAACATATTCCTCAATGGAGACCGTCGACAAGTATTGTGCTGTTAAAGACTCCGTCACCCACAGCATTGCTGACCTCTGATCGGCTGCGCCGAATGATTGAGCTGCACCTAACAGCAGATACCCGATCCACGCGTCTGGATATAAAAACACTGGTTAACCGACAAGCCGGGCTGCTCAATATTGAGCCCTTGCCTAGACTCACCAGGCAGGCTGCGGGGGTAACCTATGCGGTGGTGATTGATGCAATACCGCAGTTGCGACCTGATCTGGCACAGCTTAAGTCAATGTTCAACGAGCTGCCGGGACTTCTTCAACCGAAGGAAGTGTGGGCAGTCGACCAATTTGGCCTGTGGAGCAGTTCGAACCGCAACGAACTGCACGAACAGTTGCCAGCGGTTGGTGCGGATCAGTTACTGGTAGTGGCCGACTTTCGCTCGCCCAGTCTTTCTTTGCAGCAGGCGCTGGATAGATTCACTGCTTACGACAAAGTTCATCATCTGTCGGTAGCAGCCAAAGCAGGGATGTATCTTGGCTCTGCGCTGCCACTGGTCAGTGATGCACTGGCCGTGAATCATTTGTTAAGTTTGTTATACCCGGTACATCACTTTCCTCGCTATCTTTTGCGCGATTTGAGGCTTGAGCTGCAAGCGTCATCAGCGGCAGAGATAGATTTTTGGAAACATAACGATGTGCAGCCGCACAACAGTGTTTTGTATGATAACGGTAGCGTTGTAAGTTCGCGCCGGCAACACTTCGATACGCTAAATGCGTGGTTAGAAGACGACAACCTTCGAGTCTCAGCACTGATTAGCAATATTCTATTGCGATTGACCGAAAATGTAGATCAGTACCATGAAGCAGTGCTGAATTTTCCTCCTCAGGCATTGGATGAATCGCTGATCGAATCTGCACAGTTACACTTTGCGGGTATGGCAAAAGCGCTTGCGAGCGAGTCTCACGATATCAATCTAAAATATAAGCTGAGTGCGGTAATTCTTGGTGTCAGTGACAGGCTGGTGGTGGAGCCATCTGGTCTGCTAACTGATGCAATAGATGCGGCACAACGGTTCCGTGTACGTGTTGAAGGTAACATCGGAGTACTGACCGGCAAGCCTCAGGCATGGATGGAGGGAGTGTTGCAGGCTGCCTCTATTGTGCAGGCGCAGGATGGCATGTGTATGGTGCGAAGCTCTTCAAAGCACAAAGGCAAGCTGGCAGATCTGGAAATAAAAGGCGATAGCGTAGTACTTGAAAAGGCAAGCGGGCGCCAGTGGCTTGTTGCTGATGAAGTATTTAGTGATCGTCAATTTATTATTCACAGTGCCAACGAACAGCTGCGTTGCGAGAGAAATGATAGCGATCGATACCACTGGGCAGAGTGCCTTGAACAAAACACCAGTGGACTAACGCTGAAAACAAGTCAGGGCTTGCACATAAACTATCCCTCCCGGGCTACTGGCCAACCGCACCCGCAATTCGACACATCAGAAGCACCTGCCTGGCTTAAACACGCAGAGTTATCTGTTGACGGTTTTGGCCTCAGTGCGACACTGATTCTTTTTGATACTGAACAGATACTGCGCTGGATTCCCCCGGGACGCTTTATGATGGGTTCGCCAGATGATGAGGAAGGTCGATTCGACAGCGAAACTCATCACGAAGTGTTGTTGACGAAGGGTTACTGGTTGTCGTACGTCCCGTGTACCCAAAACCTGTGGACAGCGGTGATGGGGAATAACCCGAGTCGCTTCAAAGGCATAGATCTGCCGGTAGAATCGGTCAGCTGGGAGATGGCAAAGGAGTTTCTCGACAAGTTGAATTCACAATACCCGGATTTGAATCTGTGTCTGCCTACAGAGGCACAGTGGGAGTATGCCTGTCGTGCAGGAGCGCAAACAACCTATAGCTATGGGCCGCAAGCTGACAAAAGCCGGATGAATTTTGATGATAACGAAAATCGGACTACTCAAAACTTAAAATACAGCCCCAATCAATGGGGTATATATGATATGCACGGCAACGTATTTGAATGGTGTAGTGACTGGTACGGGGAATATGAACACAACGAGTTTGTAGTGAATCCCACCGGGCCTGCAGATGGCGGGCACCGCGTTTTGCGTGGTGGTAGCTGGATCTACAACGCTCGCTTCTGCCGTTCGGCTTGCCGCGACTTCATCGGGCCGTCTGGCCGCTTCAACGGCGTTGGCTTTCGCTTTGCCCAGGTCGACCAGCAAACAGCCGCGCAGCGTCAGCTAGCTGAAGGCCAGGAGGAGGCGGAGCAGGCCCGGCGGAGCCGGATAAGCCGCGCCGCGTCCGACGCGATGTCAAAGATTGGCGATTTTATAAAAGGAGGCTGACTGTCGTGAAAATTAAAATCTTTTCGTTACCGGCAATGGGTGATGAGGTGGTGGAGGATGCCTTAAATTTGTTTATTGCACAGCACCGTATTGTGCAGGTAGACAGACACTTGATTCAAAATGGAGCAGACAGCTACTGGTCGATCTGTGTGGGTTATCACTACAATAAAACACCAGGTCGATCTAAATCGGCACGAATTGACTATCGTGAAATACTGCCGGCAGATCAATTTAGAGACTACTCGGCGTTGCGCGAATGGCGTAAAACGATAGCTGAACGGGAAGGCGTTCCGGTGTTCGGTGTGTTCAGCAATGAGCAGATGTCACAAATAGTGCAGTTGTCGGAATTAACCCTCGCAGCGCTGGCATCAATCGACGGTATCGGTCAGGTAAAGTGCGAACGTTATGCGACAGAAGTTTTTGCGCTCCTGCAACAGCGCCGCACAAAACCTGGTGTATCAGTAAGCCCGACTGACAGCGTGACTGCATGAAACGGGATTCGACTACCCTCCAGGACATTGCGCAATGGCACTGGCTTGCAGAATGTGCGGCGCGAGCAGCACGTGGTAAGCGCCACAGG
>CAZYRP010000193.1:0-10366 GCA_964649465.1 uncultured Granulosicoccaceae bacterium
GACCTGTTTAGCGATATTTACTCTGGATGCCGAATCCTCATGACTAATGCAGGCTGAAACCGTTACAGCACATTCCATTTCATTTTACCAACCAGCGCTTCAAGTGCCGCAGTGCCTGCATGCGAATTGCCATTGCTGTTTAAACATGGAGACCAGACTGCCGCTGCTGCGACATCCGGAATTACTACAACAATGCCTCCTCCCACACCACTTTTACCGGGTAGCCCCACACGGTGAGCAAAGTCTCCGGATGCATCATAGTGTCCGCAGAGCATCATAAGTGCATTGAGTCTGCGCGCACGTGTGCTGCCAACAATGCAGTTTCCAGTTAGCGGGTCTGTGCCGCTGTTTGATAAATACAATGCACTGCGGGCCAGTTGCGCGCAGGACATAGCGATTGCACATTGATGGCAATACACATTCAGAACATCATCAACGCTTCGGTTAAGATTGTCGAAACTTTCCATAAAGTGTGCGAGGCTGGCGTTGCGATGTGCCGTAGCAAGTTCTGATTCTGCGACTTCTTTATCAATTGTTATGGAAGGATCGTCCGCCAGTTTTTGCATCAGTTTCAGCAGGTTTGAAGTTGCTGCTTCTGTTGTCTGGCCGGCAAGCATGGTGTCGGTAACTACCAATGCACCTGCATTGATAAACGGGTTACGGGGAATGCCAGACTCTTGTTCCAGTTGCACAATAGAATTAAAAGAATTTCCCGATGGCTCGCGTCCGACTCGCGCCCAGACATCTGTATTGGATTCATTCAGTGCTGCTGTCAGTGAGTAAAGTTTTGAGATGCTTTGAATTGAAAAAGGCTCCGTGCAATCTCCATAACAGGCGGTTTCGCCAGTAACGGTAATAATTGCTGCACCGAATTTATCTGCCGGTACTTTCGCCAGCGCCGGTATATAGTTGGCGACCTTGCCTACACCGATTTCATTCTTTATTGACTGGCA
Source organism: uncultured Granulosicoccaceae bacterium (assembly GCA_964649465.1). Classification (GTDB taxonomy): domain Bacteria; phylum Pseudomonadota; class Gammaproteobacteria; order Granulosicoccales; family Granulosicoccaceae. The sequence continues at coordinate 954 of CAZYRP010000193.1, forward strand.
GGCTGATTCTAATTGTTGTTGAAGTAAGCTCATCTGTGTTGTGCCATAAGATTTATTATCAGCTTCATTTTCTGGTCTTATTTTTTCCGGCCCGATTGCTACCAGCCTGACGCAAATCTGCTGTGTACGGGTAATCGGAGTTTTTTGGCAGTCGTTCTTCACGCCACTCGCTATGGCCTGGGGGAAGCGTTTCGAATTTCACTTCTTTGGTGATGCCGCTGCTGCGTTCATCGACTGGCTGCGGTGTGTGTTGATCTTGTTCAAACCGCGTTAGTCGACGTGTTTCTGCAACGTTTGCATTAACCGGTTTATCTTCAAAGCTTCTGCCACCCGGGTCGCTGACATGATAGGCGCAGCCACCCAGACTGCGGTTGTTCCAGGTGTCTATTACATCGAACACCAGTGGTGCATCAACTGGCAGATCGGGATGCAGGCTAAACGGTGGCTGCCAGGCACGGTAGCGGATGCCTACGACATACTCACCCGGTATGCCGGTGTTTATCAGCGGCAAAGCCAGGCCGTTGCAGGTGATAACATGGCGGTTATCGGTTAAGCCGTTGACCTTTAGCTGTATGCGTTCAACTGATGAATCAACGTAGCGTGCCATACCACTACCGGTAGATTCTTCTCCCAGTACATGCCATGGCTCTATAGCTGAGCGCAGTTCAAGCGTAACGGCATCTATTTTTCTCTCGCCAAAAACCGGGAAGCGAAATTCAAAAAATGCATCGAGCCAGTGTGATTCGAATTCGAATCCGTGTTGCTTTAGTTCTTCAATTACTTCCAGAATATCCTGCCAGAGGAATTGCGGCAGCATAAAGCGATCATGTAGCTCGGTTCCCCATCTGACCAGCTTTCCGGTATAAGGCGATTGCCAGAAACGGCTGATCAGGCAGCGTATTAACAGTGCCTGGACAATACTCATTCTGGCGTGCGGCGGCATCTCAAAAGCACGCAACTCTACAATACCCAGTCGACCTGAAGGGCCGCTGGGTGAATAGAGCTTGTCTATGCAGATCTCTGCACGATGTGTGTTGCCGGTAATATCGATTAGCAGGTTGCGCAATAAGCGATCAACTATCCACGGGCTTTCAGACTCGCCCTTTGGCAAGCGTGACAATGCCATTTCCAGTTCATATATGGTTTCGGTGCGTGCTTCATCAGCGCGAGGTGCCTGACTGGTGGGTCCAATGAATAGTCCCGAGAACAAATAAGATAAACTGGGATGGTGCTGCCAGTAGCGTATTAAGCTGCCAAGCAGTTGCGGACGCCGCAGGAACGGGCTGTCGGCCGGTGTCATGCCACCCATGGTGACGTGATTACCGCCACCTGTACCGGTTGGACGTCCGTCAACCATGAATTTTTCAGCGGTCAGTTTGCAGTTGGCCGCTTCTTCGTACAGTGTTTCTGTTTTGCTAACCAACTCACTAAAGCTTGTTGATGGATGTATATTAACTTCGATGACACCTGGATCCGGTGTAATACGAAAGGACTGCAGGCGCGAATCTCCCGGTGGTTCATAGCCTTCTATAACGGGGAATATGCTTGCAGATTTACACGCACGTTCCAGCGCTGCTATTAACTTTACCCAATGTACCGCGTTGGTTAATGGGGGTAGAAATATGTATAGGGTGTTGTCTCGAATCTCGGTGCATATCGTGGTGCGAATTTCATAGGGTGCAACTGAGTTGTTGCTGTTCTTTTTAGAATTGGATCGATGTAATTCATCATAGGATGGCAAAGCACTCGTTTGATTGTAGGGATCCTGAGGAGTTTGTCTCGCTTCGCTATCGATAGTTTTTTCGTCGGCTAATGCGTCCAGCGGAAGACGCAGTCCGGCTGGTGAGTCTCCTGCTACCAGGAATACTTCTTCGCGTCTGAGTTTCCAGTTAGAGGTGCGCCACTGCTCACCATTGTGTTCCAGTGGCAGCATATAGCCGACCGGATTATCGAGACCTTTTTCCAGACGCTTAAGCAGTCTTGCGCGTGAGTCGTTGTTGGCGAGGTCCAGTTTTTCCAGTGCCTGCGCAGGTGGCAGCATGCCTTCCAGATGTATATGGTAAAGCGGGTCTTCGTATAGTGGTCTTGTAAAAGACTGGTCTATATTCAGTTCATCACACAAACCTTGAAGTAGCTTGTGTGCGTCTTCAACCTGCACTTTGCCTGATGCTGGCTGGCAGACCTGTGTTGTCAGTTCTTCGGTGTCACGCCATAGTGGTTCACCGTCAAGACGCCAGTGGCATATCAATGCCCAGCGCGGTGTGGCTTCACCGGGATACCATTTACCCTGAGCGAAAGTTGTTAGTCCCTGCGGTGCAAAATTATTTCGAAGGCGTGCCAGAAGTTTGGTAGCGCGTTCGAGTTTGTGTTCTCCCAGTGCTTCTTCGTTCCATTGAGCGCTGTCGAGATCTTCAGATGATACAAATGTGGGTTCCCCACCCATGCTAAGCCTGACATCCTGCTGTTCAAGTTTTTGATCAACCTTCTCACCCAAAGCCAGTACGTCCTGCCAGACTGAATCGGTGTAGGGCAGGGTGACGCGCGGGCGTTCATCAAATCGGGCCACGCGGTTGTGGAAGTAGAAATCACTTGCTTCGGCGCTTGCCACACCTGATATGGGTGCAGCACTTGATGGCAGAGGTGTGCAGGCCAGTGGTATATGGCCTTCGCCTGCAAACAAACCGGAAGTGGGATCAAGCCCCACCCAGCCTGCACCGGGCAGATAGACTTCTACCCATGCATGCAGATCGGTAAAATCTTGCGCGGCACCAACTGGTCCGTCTACCGCTTTGATGTCTGGTGTCAGTTGTACCAGATAGCCGGATACAAAGCGTGCTGCCAGTCCATAGTGACGCAGTACTTCAACAAGCAGCCAACTGCTGTCACGGCATGATCCGCTGCCCTTTTTCAGTGTTTCTTCGCTACTTTGAACACCGGGTTCCATTCGCAGGTTGTAGTCGATGTCGCGCTGCACGGACTGGTTTATTGCAACCAGTGCATCGTTGATGTTTTGCTTAACTGGTCGATTGGCAGACAACCATTTTTTTAGCTGCGGCCCCGCAGTTGAAACCGCAAGATACGGTGACAACTCGGCAGCTACTCCCGAGTCATATTGAAACGGAAAATTCTCGGCGCTTTCTTCAACAAAAAAATCGAAAGGATTAATAATGTCGAGCTGTGCAATCAAATCGACTGTCACTGATAACTCGCGGCAGGGCTTCTCGAATACCAGTCGCGCTAAGTAATTGCCGAAGGGATCTTGCTGCCAGTTAATAAAATGCCTAGCAGGTGTTACTGATAACGAATAGCTTAGTATCGGTGTTCTGCAATGTGCAGCAGGCTTTAGACGAATGATATGAGGGCCAAGTGTTACCGGACTATCATAGCTATAGGTTGTTGTGTGGTCGATGGCGACCTTAATGCTCATGCAGGTTCCTGCGTAGCTGGAAAATAGGTTTTGGCGATTGTATTGCCGATAACAAGTAAGCCCAGCTGTAATTCATCCAGAAATTTATGTCGGGCATCAGCGTTCGCGGCTAGCTTTGAAACATCGGCGTGGGTAAGGGTCAGCAGCAACTGGTCTACTGCTGCGCGCGCCTGGCTGGAGTGGTGCAGATATTCAAGGCATTTATCAAGGTGCACCAGGCAAAAACGGCAGGCGCCAGGCAGGTGTTTATCATTGAGCAGGAAGTTCAGGCATCCTTCAGCATTGACCGGTTGTTTGACATGTCGGCGATACATCTGCATTGCTGATACGGAGTTTAATGCACCGGTCCAGAGTCTGTGTTCAAGTGCAATATCACCGGCCAGCGGGCTGATGGTTGGTGTTGCAGAAACTGCAGCGGAGGATGGTACGTCCAGAACGCGAGATGTCATATCCGCGCGTTCAAGGTAGCACGCCATTCTCATAAAAGTGTAAGTTTGGTCATGGCGTAAACTGCCGTGTACTGCACCGGATATTGAAAGCAGGCTTCGTTCTATTGTGTCCAGAAACGCGTTGCGGTCTTTAATGGTTATCCCGGCCTCTACAGAGCTTTTTATGTATTGCACCAGGGCGGTAATTTTTTCATACATCTGTCTTGGGAAAACATCACGGGAACCACGCAAATTATTTTTAACAGCCATGGCAGCGTTCAGCAGCGAGCTCGGGTTGCGGGTATCTGCGATCAAAAAGTGTGTGACATCAGTTTCGTTAGCCTGATCAAAGTACTTAAGGTAGGGTTTATCCAGTCCGGAGATGCTTATTAGCGGCATCCAGCCTTCGTGTGGTTGTACATGCGGCATATCCATCAGTGTACGGCCGTATACTTTCATCAGTCGCGCAGTAATTTCCATGCGCTCAAGATATCGACTCAGCCAGAAAACGTTCTCTGCTACCCGTGCAAGCATTTTGTAATTACTCCTGCTTTTGCAATGGTGGCATGGTTTCAACCACCCAGGTATCTTTGCTGCCGCCGCCTTGCGATGAGTTAACCACAAGCGAACCGGGTTCAAGTGCAACCCGGGTTAAACCACCCGTGGTAACGGTCATTTCATCACCCTGTAAAACAAAGGGGCGCAAATCTACATGGCGTGCGGCCATTGTAGAGACTGGCACGTTATTGTCGGCGATGCTGTCATAGAGCGTTGGGGAGGTCGAAATGCCGAGTGTTGGCTGACCAACATAATTGCGGGGGTTGGCTTTGATTTGCTCTGCCATTTCGCGTTGCTGCTCAGGTGTGCTGTGCGGGCCAACCAGCATGCCATAGCCGCCTGACTCGTTGGCGGGTTTAACCACTAGTTTGTCGAGGTTGGCTAAAACGTATTCCAGGTTTTCTGCATCATCGCATCGATAGGTGGGCACATTGGCAATGGTCGGCTCTTCTTTTAAATAATAACGGATGATATCCGGTACATAGGCGTATACGACTTTATCATCTGCAACTCCTGCTCCGGGCGCATTGGCAATTGCTATGTTGCCGGCACTCCACGCATCCATCAAACCCGCGACTCCAAGTGTGGACTCCGGATTAAAACACGCCGGATCAATAAAGTTATCGTCTACACGGCGATACAGTACATCGACTTTGATCAGTCCATTGACATCGTGCATGTAAACGCAGTTGTCATTCACTACAAGGTCACGTCCTTCTACCAACTCCGCACCGATTTCCTGCGCCAGAAACGAGTGTTCAAAGTAAGCTGAGTTAAACACCCCCGGTGTCAATACACAGAGTGTTGGATTGGATACCGGACTCAGTGATACGAGCATTTTGCGCAGGTTGTTGGTGTAGTTATCTACCGGTAATACGCGACAGCGTGCGAATAGCTCCGGCAGTGTACGTTTCATGATTTCGCGATTTTCAATCATATACGACACGCCGGACGGCACTCGCAGATTATCTTCGAGTACATACATAGTGCCGTCAGTATCGCGTACTAAATCGCTGCCGCAAATATGTGCCCACACATTGTGCGGTGGTCTAATGCCAACGCATTCAGGCCGGAAGTTAGCCGAAGACTCAATCAGTTCACGCGGTACGATGCCATCTTTTAAGATATTCTGTTCGTTGTAGATGTCATGGATAAAACAGTTAAGGGCACGCACTCTTTGTTGCAGGCCAAGTGCAATATCCTGCCACTCACTGGCATCAATAACTCGTGGCACAATATCAAAAGGCCATGCACGGTCGATATTGCCTTTGTCGGAATAGACTGTAAAAGTAATTCCCATCTGCCGAATCGCGTGCTCTGCCGCCTGTCGTCTTTCGTTTAATGCATGGTCGTCGAGTGTATCCAGCCATTCAGTGAGTTCTATCGCAGCCGGTCGTGGTGCGCCTGTGTCATTCAGTAGTTCGTCGTAGCAGGGGCTTGTATAGTTTTTCCAGCGACTTTGTCGCTCAGGTTTAGTCATTTTTTAGCGGGGCTATTTTTTAATGAGCCATTTTTAATTGGTTCACTATTAATTGTCTCAGGTGGCGCGTCACTGCGATTCACATCAACTTCAACTTTTAGCGCGTGTTTGCCGCCACCGTAAACCACCCCTTTTATTGGTACAACATCGGCATAGTCACGACCCCAGGCAGTTGTTACGTATTGTGCATCAGGACGCTTGTTGTTAGTAGGATCAAAGTCGAACCAGCCGTGCTCTGCTGCGAATACGGAATACCATGCATGCGAAGCATCGGAGCCTTGCAGTTTGGCCTGCCCGGGTGGTGGCAAAGTTTCAAGATAACCGCTGACGTACCTGACTGGTATCTGCTGTCGGCGCAACACTGCGATAGCAAGATGTGCGAAGTCCTGACAAACACCTCTGCGAGCTGAAATAATTTTACTTAACGGCGTTACCAGTGTGGAGAAACCTGACTCATAGGTAAAGGTGTTGTAAATATGGCTCATTAACAGGCTGGCATATTCAATAACCGGTGTGTCGCCAATCGGTAATTCATCGATTATTGTATCTGCTGTTCGGTCCAGAGGTATCGATGGTGATGGTAACAGGCAGTCCTGTGCCATCAATGTATCGGTAGTCAGGCGGCTTGTAAGCTTTGCGAGGTTATTTGCGACAGACTCTGAGGTTGGCAGTTCCGGTAAGGTGTCAGAGGTTTCAATCAGTGAATCTATAGTAATGTCGCATTGGTGGTGTGCGGCATACAGATTAAATGATGCCAGTGCATTGCCGTACTGATCAGCGCGCCGGTAAATTGAATTAGGTGTTGGAGTTACCTTTACTGTTGTTTGCAGGCAGGTTTGAAAATTTGTATTTCTCGGTAGAAGACAAATCTGGTTTAATGACTGACTGGCAGATGCGCTATAACCGTAATGTGTTTTGTGTTTAACTGAAAGCCTCACGCCTTTTTCCCGGTATTGGAGTTGGCAACGGCACTGGTGAGTTCGGGTGCGGAGGAATGTAGATTTCCAACATCCTGTCTTTTTTCTGTATGCGTGAAGTACTGTGCTGTTATTGCGTCTGCCATAGACGCTGGCAGTTTTTGCAACTCTTTAAGAAATCTATTCAGGTTTTGCCTGGCGTCTGTATCTTCGCTGAGCAGTGCCTGAGGGTCTGCCAGTCGCACACGACTCAAGCCTGCAACGGCCAGCCGGTTCATCGGGTCGAGATTGCCGAACATTCTTCTTCCGGGTATCTGATCAAGCAGCTCTTGAATACATTTGAACTGATAAGCGAGTGATCTCGGATTGACTTCATCAAGCAGTAATAGTTGCAGCACGAGGCGGTTATCTAAACCGCTGCGATAGCGACTGCGATAAGTCATTACACTATCGAACAGCCGCAAAAGAGATTCCAGCACCCGTTGATTTTCACGCTCTGATGACATTACGGTGTTGACTGTGGCTGAAATCTGGTGTGCGCGCTCGATACGTCTGCCCAGCATTGCAAACTGCCATACATCGGTGTGAGTAACGTTTTCGTGCTCAAGTCCTATGCTGGCTAGAGTGGTGATGAGAAGATCATCGAGAAATTGTATTGTTTTACTGAGGGAGTTTTTATCAGTACAAATACTCTCATCAAGTTGCAGTTGGCTTAGCGTAGTTTGCAAATCGCTGAGACGGGTAAAGATTCGTAACTGGTCTGATGACAATCGATCACTGACGGAACTTGCGCTGTTCTGCCATAGCTGCAGCGAATTGGCGAGTGTGCCATAGCGCCGGAAGTCCTGTAATAGTGAGATTAGCTCAGTGCCGGGCTTAGCGCGCTTTTTAGCGCCGCCATTGCCGGTAAATCCGGGCTTTGTACCAGTGGCAATGGTTAGAGAACGCAACAGGCTCTGCATCGACGGTGATGCAAGGCTTTGTTTCAGCGGACGGTCTTCATCAAGCAGTTGCTGGAAAATATTTCGTAGTAGTCTCAGAGTACATTCTACTCTCTCAGAGTTTCGTCCAAGCCAGAATACATTTTCAGCCACACGACTCGGCAGTGCACCATCGTGTGGTTCAAAATAGGTGGCATCGATATGTGCGCTGAGCAGAGTATCTTCGATCACGTCCTGGTTGGATAGTACCCAAACATCTTTGCTGCCGGTGAGTGCCTCGATTGCCGGTCGGCTGCCGCCAGAGATATTGTCCAGCAGACACAAGCCACCGGGCATCGACTCGTAGTGGTTGCTTTGGTCGTAGTTAGTCGCGATTTGGAAGGTCCGAATAGTAATTTGTTTTTGTACAAGCTCGGCATTAAGCAAGCCTGGTGCAACTGAGCGATCGATGCGCTCCTGAGCGACGTATACCGATGGAGAGAGATTTATCTGATCAATCAGCTGTTGTTTTTCTTTGTCGTTCATCAACAACGGGTCATTGAGCTTGCTGAGAGAATCGACATGTCGAAATAACAACTGATCAAAGTTCGATATAACATGTTGCAACTGATTATTGTCACCAAGCCAGTAAGTGGGTGGTGACTGAAGCATGAGCGGTTCGCCAAGCAGTGACGTGCAGATATTACCGAGCACTGTGTTAAAGGCCGGGTTGTCCAGTACGCCAGCGCCCATTGGGTTAAGTATTCTTACTCCGCCACGCCGTGCAACCTCGACAATACCCGGCACGCCGTGATTGTTCTTATTGCCAAGGACGAGTGGATCGATTTCGTCATCATCGATCAGTCGGACGATGACATCAACAATCTGTAGCCCGGTGATAGTTTTTATAAAGACGTTGTCATCGCGAACAGTTAGATCAGCGGTTTCAACCAGAGGGTAGCCGAGGTACTTAGCCAGCCATGCAAACTCAAAGTAGTGCGGGTGACTCGGTGGGTAGCTGAGCAGGACACAACGACTCGCAACAGATTCTGTGCCTTGGATTTGTTTTTGTAGCTGACGGAAGTATGTGACTATTCGGCGTACCCGATACTCTTTAAAATTGCCGTGTAGCACGCGGGATAATACAACACGGTTTTCAAGTGCATAGCCAATACCCGCCGGATATTGGCAGACGTCGTCAACCACGAGCCAGTCGCCCGATGGTGAGCGACTGACATCGCAGCTAACCATTGGCACTAAATCGGAATTTGGTTTTAGTGCGTCTGCATCAACAAGATCACGCAGATAGCTGTGATGCGAATAGAGCATTGCAGGCGGGATAACACCCGTTTTCAGTAGGGTTTGCTCGCCGTAAATATCCCGATATAACGCTTGTTTAAGCCGTGCACGCTGTTGTAGTCCTTGTGACAGCTCGTCCCATGATTCCTGATCGAACAGCATGGGCACGAGATCGAGTTCCCACGGACGGCTGTTGTCTGCCAATAGATTCTCTGGATCATAGGCAAGGCCGTTGGCGCGCATTTGACGTACGATGCTTCGCTCTCTTTGCAGCCGTTGCTCAGATGACAAGCCCTCTACATAATTGAGCAGAGATTGCCAGCCAGGCAGCATTGTGCCGTCGGCGTGCAGAGTTTCATCATAGCGTATGGCAGCTGTCGAGGG
>CAZYRP010000194.1:0-10364 GCA_964649465.1 uncultured Granulosicoccaceae bacterium
GAGACGATAGAATCCAGCGCTTTCAACACGACAAGTTACAAGTATTTGGAATTGGCGCCGCACACGACGCTAACGTCTGGCGCAGTATATTCAGACAATTGATTGCCCGTTCAATGCTGAGCACAGATTTTGATCGTAAAGGAGGTTTGAAACTTACCGAACTGGCGCGTCCTGTTTTGATCGGTGAGGAGTCTTTGTTTTTCAGGGTAGATGAAAAACCCGCCAAGCGAAAAAAGGCCCGTAGTGGGAAGACAGTTTCAGCCGAGCACGCAGGCCTTTGGGAAGAACTCCGATCGCTGCGCAGCAAGATAGCGAAAGAGCAGGGCATCCCGGCTTATGTGATCTTTCACGATGCAACATTGATGGAAATGGTAGAAAACCGACCGGTTAATCTTTCTGCTATGTCGGCAATTTCGGGTGTGGGTGCTGCCAAGCTGGATAAGTACGGCGAACAGTTTCTGGATGTTATCAACAATTCCGAAAAGGACGTTTTATCCGACCAGGAAATACAAACACGTTTGTTGGCGGAGCTTTCCAAGGGCACCGCCATCGATTCGATAGTTGAAAGCAGCGGCATCCCTCAGGCAAAGGTAGATGGTGGATTAATAGCTCTTGCCAGTGATGGTCGGTTGACTTTAGATGCCATCACTTCGCATCTGAGTGAAGAACAGCAACAGGAAATTGAAGCTGAATTATTGTTTGCTATCGATACTGGCGAGCAGTCCCTGCAGCCAGTATCTGAAAGCCTGGGTGGTAAATATTCACTTTCATTTTTGCGCGTGATGCAGTCAGCCATTAAAAGTGGTGCGGGTGTAGAGTAGCCTCCACACCCGGTTGTCGTGTTAAGTGGTCGAAGCTTTTTTCTTCTTTTTAGATTTTTTGGTCGATTTTTTCTTGCAGTCCTTGGATTTTGAACCAGGTTTGCATTTTGATTTAGATGATTTTTTTGTTTTGCTTTTACTGTCTTTCGTTTTACTACTTTTCTTAGTCGTAGATTTGCTGCTGGTACTTTTGCTGGATTTACTTTTATCGGTTTTGCTCTTGCTACTGGTTGAATCTTTACTAGCTGATTTTTTACTGCTTGATTTGGCGGCAGTGCTTTTTTTACCAGTTGCTTTGGAAACACCCTTGGTTACCGACATATATTTCCGGTTATTCTTGATGATGCCATCACCGATACCGTCTACATTCTTTAGATCATCGATATTGGAGAAATTTCCATTCTTTTTTCGATAGGCAATAATAGCCTTTGCTTTTTTCTCTCCAATACCTTTCCAATTTTCAATCATGGTGGCTGCATCAGCACGATTGATGTCGACGACTGCGGCCGCCAGCGCTGTCAGAGGAGTAGTGATGAGTGCCAGTACCATAATGGTGGTACGTAACAGAATCCCTAACTTATAGATATTTTGCATTTGCTTGTCCGGTAATTACAGGTGAAGGTGATAAAACTAGCAATCGAACGCTGAACCGTTGGTGACAACTTGGTGTAGTTGTCAATAGTTTTCATTTTTAATCACTGTAGTGAGCGGCAGCCTCGTTTGTTTTCGTCTGAATGCGTGACATCTTTAAGTTTGGGTGAAACAGAAATAGTGATGCCAGTAGCATCCACAGTGCACTGCTAGTCAATAGTGTGCTCCATGTCACTCCTGTGTCCAGCAGGTAACCGAATACAGCTGGCCCCAGTGCGGTACCGAAAACCATACAGGCATGGGTCATGGCACGAATAGCACCAATATGTTCTGTGCCATATAACTCCAACCACAGAGCGCTGACAGAAGGTGTTCCGATACCAACCGTCATACCAATCAGTGCGTAGTAGACGAACGGCAGCATGGATGTTTGCATAAAGGCTGCAACTAATACGGCAAGTATCATCGGTAACAAATAGTAGCGAACTATTTTTGCACCGCTGTAGCGGTCTACCAACATGCCTGTGGTGAGTGATGCGAGTACAGCTGCAATAGAGTATGCTGCGATACCGCTTGCCCAGTATGTCAGGGTAAAGAACCTGCTCTCAGCCAAACTCTGTTGATGAAAGAATAACGCAGTGGATATGACTGGTGGCGAGAAGACTGCCGGTGCGATCTTCCAAAAACGTTTGTCGCGGATAACCTGTGCCCGTGTCCATGAGCCCGGGTCGTGTATTTCTTGTTTTCCTGATTTTTTATCGGTAGATGCAAAGCTCAATAACAATTGTGCAAGCAAAGCTACAAGAACCAGTTCCAGTGTTGCGTACATATTCCAGGTCTGGCGCCACCCAAAGCGGCTTACCAATAATAGTGTCGCCAGTGGTAAAACTATTTCAGCCACAGAGAATCCAAGGCCGACAATACTTAGGGCGCGCCCGCGAAACTCCCGGCTGACTCTTGACACGGTAGTCACGCCGGTATGACCGGAAAGCCCTTGTCCAAACAAACGCAGCAGAAAGAATGCAACGACTAAAGAGACTGTGGATTCAACTCGCGCCATGGTCAGGCAGGCCACAGTAAGACCAAAGGTGACGCACGCCGTGTATAAGCGAAGATTGATCTGATCGATTAACTTGCCCAGCCAGACAACAGTTGCCGCACTCAATAAGGTGCCGGCGAAATACAAACCGCCAATATCACCGTGGCTTAGTGAGAAAGTCTGCCGCAGTTCCGGGTTGAACAGGGAGATAAAAAATGTCTGCCCCAATCCGGATGAAAGGGTCATCAAAAAACCGAAAACAATGGTTGCGATAAGTGAACGGTTCATATAGGCGGATTTTGAAAATTAGAGGTTATAGGCAATATGGTCATTGTCTACTAAATCGGTATTTGGTACCGGTCTTTCTTGTATAGCTAAAAATCTTTAGCTCTTTTGTATCTGATATTTGAACTGCGAATTCCGTTATTTTTTGACGAACTTCTTTGATCTAAAGCATCGCAAAAGGCACTTGGCATGGCGCCGTTTAAAGCTAATAAACCGTTTGCCGTTCCATTTATAGGTAACTATCTGTTTGCAGAGAGCCAGGATGCGCTATTTAAGACACTTAATTTACGTTTCACTTACTTTGCTGTTGCTTGTAGCCTGTGGTGGAGAGTCTGTAAAACTGATTGCGGACAACACAGTGGAGGATTCTACCGGGTCTGCTGCAGCCGAGATCGGAGCTGCTCAGGCGCAACTGATGCCGCAGTCAAGGCGGGTAGCGATTGTTCATTCAAAAGCGTCCAGAGACAATTTCTACGATGGCTTCGCCTACAACCAGTTGTTTGCCTCTGTACAAAATCAGTCGATGATGGCCGGTATGCCGTTTGACCTGCTCGATGAAACAGCGCTCGCGACAACGGCAAACCTGCTTGAGTACGATGCCATAATTATTCCGGCTATGTCGCATGTTAAATCTGCCAACAGAGATTTAATAAAGCAAAGACTATTGGCAGCGCAGCTTGGTGGCGTAGGCATAATTACCTCTGGTGAATTTATGATCGCCGGTGCTGACGGTGTGGCATTGACTGACTCTGGTAGTGCGATGGTAGAAGTATTGGGCGTCACACCAGAGATTTACCTGAGTGGTGTCGGCGCTTCAGTGCAGGTAGCAAACACCACGCATCCGGTTAACCAGACCTATACAGCGAATGAAGTACTCACCTCGTATTTCCAACTTTGGTTTGCGAGCTTTGCTGCTTCACCCGGTGAGCTTTCTACCCCTTTGACGGTAATCAAAGCTGAGGGTTCTAGTTATACCGGTGCGCAAATTGTTGAACGTACCGGAAGAGAAGGTAAAGTTGTGCATTTTGCCAACGAACAGGTGATGGCGGATAACAATCAACTGTGGCGTGTTATTCAGTGGATGGTCTATGGTGATTTGGCCCCGGTGACGTTACAACTGTCACGATCGGATCACGTATTTATAGCCCGAAATGATATGGATCAGGCGATGATTGCAGCTGAGCTTAATCTCACCGAGATACCGCTACTGGAAATGATCAAAGACTGGAAGCGTGATTATAACTTTGTTGGTTCGTACTATCTTGATATCGGTAACGATCCCGCTAATGGTCAATACACAGACTGGGGAATATCTGCACCGCTTTATCAGGAGTACATTGCACTTGGCAATGAGATTGGTACCCATTCATGGACTCACCCTCACTTTACCAGTCAATTGAATGCTACTGAGCTTGAATTTGAGTTCGAGGACAGTGCGGAAAAAATTGCCACTGAAATTGGTATGCCAGTAACCGGGGCTGCAATACCCGGCAATGCAGAGTCACTGTTTGTAGTAGAAACATTGAACCCGTGGTTTGATTATTTAAGTGGTCGGACGGGCTCTGTAGGATCTGGTTATCCGGGTGCCTTTGGATATCTCGAACCGCAGCACGACATGATGTATTTCAGTCTTAATTTATCGCCTGATTTTACCTTGATCGATTTTTTAAGGCAGACACCTGCACAAGCCACAACTATTTGGAAAAATGAAATCGATGGTGTGTTGAAGCATGCGCAGCAACCGCTGGTGCATTGGTTGTGGCATGACTATGGCCCTACCACGCAAACTGCTGCGGGCTTATACACTGTGGAAATGTTTACCGACACATTAGCTTATGCAAAGAGTTTGAATGCGGAGTTTGCAACTCTTGATGATATCCACAATAGAATAGATACTTTTTCCGGTGCCGAAATTTCAGTGGGTAAAAACGGTGTCATCAGTGCGTCTGTTGGCGCTGATGCTGTGGGTCAGTTTGCATTGAAAGTCACTGAAGGATTAACTATTAAAAATGTAACGAACTGGTATGCATATGACGAAGATCAGGTATTTCTGGCGGAGGGTGGTGGTGACTACAATATTACGGTGGGTGCTGTTGCAGATGCAGTGACCAGAATATCTGCTTTACCGATGCGTGCAAAACTGTTAGCGCTAAGCGGAGATGGTAACCAGTTAAACTTCAGCATACAGGGTGAAGGAAACGTTGAAGTGGTATTAAGCCCAGAGATGATTGCAAACAATATGGTTTCCGGTGCCAGCTCTTTTATAGAAGAAAACGGTATTCTGACTTTACAATTTGATAGTGCCGGCATTCACAATGTGGAGATTGTAAGTTCGGGCAGCCAGGCTGATATTAACTACGAATATTTCGAAGGCAGCTGGCAAAACATTCCTGATTTCGATGCACTCACTCCTCGCCTTACTGGTGTGCTTGATGAGTTCACGACCGACCCAAAACTTCAAAGCCAGCTTTATGGTTTTCGCTACACCACCACATTTTATGTTCCGGTTGCTGAAGTGTATACCTTTTATGTGAGGTCCGACGATGGCAGTAGGTTGTTTGTTGATGGCCAGCGGGTAGTCAATAACGATGGCTTGCACGGATCTCGTGAAAGACAGGGAACTATCAATCTGTCTGCAGGCCAACATGATATTGTGCTCGAGTTCTTTCAAAGAACTGGCAGGGTGGCACTGGAAGTTCAGTTTGAAACAGCATCGCAGTCGAAGCAGACTCTTATTCCGTCGAAGGAACCGGTACCTGTGCCGGAACCAAGGCCTGTACCCACACCGACACCTGTTCCGGAACCAGCACCTTTACCCGAGCCAACACCTGTGCCGGAACCAGCACCCGTGCCTAATCTCATCACTAATGGTGATTTTGAAAACGGAATAAGTAGTTGGTTCAGCTGTGGTGGCGATCAGTTGATAGCAGCAAGCGGTGTTGCTTCCAGCAACGCTATCAACTTAACTAATGCGGGTTGCCTGTTTAATGAATTTGGTTTGACCTCGGGCGCTCTGCACGCGTTAAGTTGCCAGGCATTGGTTGAGGGTGATTACGCCAGTGCCACGCTTTCATTTTTAGATAATAACTTTCAGGTTCTTGCTTCTCAGGAAGTCCCGGTTACAAGCAGTACGTTTAGTACAGTTCAGGCCGCAGTAACTGCACCTGTAAATGCGTCGGTTGGAGTAGTAACTTTATATGGTGACACCGATGCTACTTTTGACAACTGTAGGGTTGTTGCGACCGGGGGGACCTTACCAGTTGCACCTGAAGCACCGGCACCGGTAGACCCTGCCGATAACTTGCTGCTGGACGGTGATTTTACTGAGGGCTACGCTGCGGCCACACCGGGCTGGCTAAGCTGTGGAGGCGAAACCAGCACCGATGGTGAATTGGTTCTGGGGGCATTGGGATGCAGCTACCAGGAATTTACCGTATCAACAGAAAGAGAATACGCACTCAGTTGCAGTGGTTCGGCAGTAGGCTATTCAAGCATGCAATTAAGTTTTGTAGATCAAAACTTTGTGGTACTTGCCAGTACAGAGGCGTTAGTGCCTGGCAGTGCAACGTCAACGCTAAGCGCCAGTGAAATTGCACCTGCAGGCACGGCACTAGGTGTTGTGACACTCTATGCCGATCAAAGTGCGACGTTTGATAATTGTGCAGTGGTTGAGTTGTAGTCGCTTAATCGTTACCACCACACCAATGAAAAGGCCCGAAAGTATCGGGCCTTTTTGCAAAAGAAAATCAAAAATTAAATTAGCTGTGGTGTGCTGTTTTACTTGCCGCCAACATTCTTTCTTTTTCACGTAGCAGCTTTCTTTGGTAACGACTTTGCACAACATCTGACAGTGCCATGACAACGATAACAAAGTAGAAAGTCGCTTTAGTCATCTGCTGTACTTCAGTGCCCAGTATCTTCATGTGCGCCAGATGGCCGCCTTCCGAGATCAGCATAATGCCGACGACGAAAAGAATAAACAGACCAAGCACTTCATACATTCTGTTTTTCTGAAGAAACTCAGAGACTCGATCTGCCAGCAGGATCATCATAATTCCGCTGAATATAATGGCAATAGCCATTACCGGCAGTACCTTGGTCAATGCCATCGCACTGAGGATTGAGTCGAACGAGAACACCAAATTCATCAGGACAATCCAGGTGATCACGGTAAAGGCAGAGCTTTGTCTTTTGTCGCCAGCATCATGTTCTTCGAGTGACATCATGTGCATGATTTCTTTCATCGCTGTGTAGATGATGAAAATGCCTCCGAACAGCACGATAATTGAGTGGAAATTGAAATCGAATTCCAGAATGCCTTCCCATTTGGCCGCCCAGACTGAGGTCTGGAATTTTTGCACCAGGTTAACCAATACAACCAGTAGAATCAGGCGCAGGCCAACAGCGATTCCAATTCCCCATTTTCGAACCCTCGCCTGTTGATGGGCGGGCGCGCGCTTGGATTCGAGCGATATGTACAGAAGGTTGTCGAAACCCAGCACTGCCTGCAGCAGGATCAGTAAAAACAGGGTGACCAGGTTGTCTAGCGTAAATAAATCCATCGATTCTCTCGCAGGGCTTTAAGGTGGATCGTTAAAACGCACCAGTGTGGCATTGTTTGAAAGGTTTGGCGATTTAACGTTTGAAACTATAAGGCATAAGTGTGGTACAAGCCGATGGTTTTTGGGCCGTCAGGCTGGAAAATTGTCGCTTTGATTAAAAATAAGCAAGCGCGTCCATTCTATGAATGCAAAAATATGAAAATTGGCGTCAATTGTCATTCACAATGCTGTAAGACTGGTCCGTTTACGATAAATATTTTCTATAGTGAAAGATTCGACCTAGTGGTGACCTCCCCAACCCGCCCAATACCAACCGGCCCAACTCTTCTGTATGACCATGGATAATCAACGCATTCTTGAAGAGGGAGATCTGGTTCAGTGGTACCGAATTGAAAAAATTCTGGGGCGCGGCGGTTTTGGGGTTACCTATCTGGCAACAGATACCAATCTTGACCACAAAGTAGCCATTAAAGAATATATGCCCGGCTGGGCAGCGCAAAGAATGCCAGACAATACCCTGGCTGCCATGAACGACTCCGTTCAGCGTGATTTTGATCTAGGAGTGAGCAATTTTCTGCGCGAGGCGCGAACGCTGGTTAAGTTTCGGCACCCCAACATTGTGCGCGTTATGGCTGTATTTGAAGCCAACAACACAGCTTATCTGGTGATGGAATATGAAGAGGGCGTGGAATTCAAATCCTATGTCCAGAACGATGACAGCATTGACGAGCATTTGCTGAAATCGCTGATACTGCGAATTGCTGATGGTTTGGATCAGGTCCACCAATATGGCTTTTTACACAGAGACATTAAACCGGTCAATCTTATTATCAGAAATGACGGATCACCTGTGTTGCTCGATTTTGGTGCAGCGCGCCCGACTGATGCCGAGGCCGGTGGTCATACTGCTTTCGTCTCTGCAGGCTACACACCGATAGAGCAGTATCAGGAAGGTGATGGTATGGAGGTTGGCCCCTGGACCGACATCTACTCCCTTGGTGCCACTCTGTACTATGCAATCAGCGGACGCACGCCAGTAGGCCCAACTGGCCGACTGGCAGCAATGGTACAAAAATCTCCCGATCCGCTCGAGCCTGCGCGCGTGGTGGGTGCCGGTCGATACAGTGACGAATTTTTAGCGGCTATTGATTGGGCGCTGACATTTCGCCCTGCTGATCGTCCGCAAAATTTATCCGAATGGCGTGCAGCCATTGACTATGACACCAATACCCAGGAGCTGACACAACCGCCAGCACCGCAACATCAGCCGGCATTTCGTAGCAGTGAATTTGATACCAGACACTTACGTCGCAAGCATAGAGAGAAGCCAGCCAAGCCTGTCAAATGGGTCTCTTCAGTTGCCGCTGTGTTGGTGTTGTTAGCAGCGGGTGGTTTTATGTACCGTAGCTATCAACAGCAGGCTGAGCTCACCAGTATGATCAGTGAGGCAGACGGATACTTTGATCGCGGTGACTACGCCGATGGCATGCCGCTATATCGTGAAGTACTTGCCTCAGACCCAGGCAACCGAAGGGCCACAAATCGGCTGCAGGAAATCGAAGCTATCTATCGTCAACAGTTCGATACTGCACTGGCTTCCGGTGAGTTTGATCAGGCAGATCGATCACTTGAAAGCCTCGGTTCTATTGATCCGGACAGTAGTGCTGTGAGTGCCGCCAAAGAGCGTTTGCGCCGCGCGCGTGAGCTTGAAACCGTTGAATCAAAATTTAATCAGATACAAACCCTGAATGAATCGGGAGAATACATCCAGGCCATGAACCTGCTGTCAGCATTGAGAACAGATGGCTCACAAGACCCGCGACTGGAACAACTTGAAAATACTGCAAAGCAAGGCATAGAAGAGCAACAAGTACAGCAACAGCAAATTGAACGACAACGACAACAACAACTCGCAGAGACTCGGCGCAAAGAGGCGGATGAAAACAGACGAGTAGCTGAGGCAAACCGACGCCAGCGACAGCTTCGCGAAAGCTATAACAACAATCTTGATAACGCTGAACAAGAGTTGTCTGCAGGAAACATCAATGCGGCACGCAGCTGGCTCGATAAGGCTCAGGCGCTGCAAATTAATGATGAGCGGCTTGCAAGTCTTGAGTCGCGCGTTGTGTCGCAGGAAAATTATCAGAGAAAGCCGCTGTCGCCATACGAGGTGAGTTTTGCGACCGGTCAGTTTAATGCGCTGAGGCTTGCCGTTGAATCAAAAAATCAACCTACCATCAGCTCGTTAACAGATGGCAGTCCTAGTCGGCAGGGATTGTTTAACAGTCTGTTTGATCGTTATACGCGGTTGGATGCCAAAATAATTGAAATAAAATCGCAGCTGGATCCAAAGCGGGTTACTGCAAAACTCCGCATCGAAGCGATGATTTTACCTAACGGCGATATTGTCTATCCGTCGCCGGCCTATCGCGATTCAGAACTCACGCTTGAGCGTGAACGCTATGGCTGGTCTGGTGTCATTTGGTAGCTGGCGTGGTGCTCGCACGGTTTGGTGACAGGACAATCCCCTGATCTGGTTTATAATTGCCTTGAGTTATGGTATTGTCATGACAGAATAGGCGCGTGACGGTTTTCAGGGAGCCAGGGCCATAAATACAACTAATCGACAAGATATTCCCAGCCGCCTGACGCTTCGACAGGCTCTGCGTCGACAAATAGCGGCATTGATGGCGATACTGCTCAGCTTTTCGTTGACGGTTAATCCAGTGCTTGCGCAAAGCGCTGCAGCGGACTCGATTCTCGTAGCGCAAAACGTCGAGCAAACAGGGCCGGACAATGCACCTGCAACACAGCAAACGCGTCCCTGGGTTTCAGATATCGACATTGATCCGCCGGTAATCGATCACGAAGCACTTAAATCCGGTGTACCGGGGCAGGATCAGGAATTTCGTGCGCTGGTGATCGATGATCAGGGCTTAAAGCATGTCTGGTTGTTCCATCGCGACAGGTCTGGCGCGCAATACACTAGCGTTCCGATGCAACGTGTCGGTGAGACTTCAGAGTTTGTTGTGACGATTGGTTCGGCGCTCGGTCAAAACAGAATCG
>CAZYRP010000195.1:0-10206 GCA_964649465.1 uncultured Granulosicoccaceae bacterium
CGATCAGCTCACGCGAGGAACCTGACGGCATCTCTGCAGCATTGCTCGCTGCAGACCCGGTAGCCGCCACTGAGTCGTCGGGTATCAGCAATTTTCTTGTGACGAGAAAAACAAGCACCAGCATTACAGTAAGATGAATGCTGCGAATATCCATTGTGGAATAGCTGCCGACGCCGGCCACAATTGACAGGTGCCAAAGACTCAGACCAATGGCTAGCAACGAAACCAGTCGATCAAGATTTTTCTGGATCACCGACATCGCTTTATACGTTTCCCCAACCTAAACACCATGAGCACATCCATGTGCTCAGTTCTTTACACTGCATGGTTTGGCTCGCTTGAAGTTACTACAGTGCTTCAAAGTATGCTTTAGCTGCGGGATGCAATGGTATTGGCAGATCCAGAGATTTTTCAGGCACTATCTGCTTGGCGAGTGCATTTTCAGAGACGAGATCATCAAGGTTGCCGTAGATAGCTTTGAGCAGGTCGGTGGCCCTTGCCTCATCCATGTCACCAGATGCAATCAGCATGTTTGCTGAACCGACAACGGTGATGTCTTTACCGGAATTATAAGCATCGGCGGGCACAGTCGCATTCGAGTAGTACGGATAGGTGCTTGTCACTTTGTCCATCATCTCGTCACTCAGCTCGATAAATTGAAGCTCCTTGGTAGCACCGGTCTGTAGCACCGCAGACGTCGGGAATCCGGCCAATGCAAAAGAGGCATCGACATTGCCGTCTGCAAGCTGACTAAAGCCATCAGCATAAGACAGAAAGCTGGGTACGATATCTTCAATGCTCATGTCGACCAGTTTTAGCAGGTTACGCATGATACTGAGGGTTCCTCCACCTGCCGGGCCAATCGCGACACGCTTTCCCTTTAGGTCTTCGAGTGTTTCAATGCCGGAACCTGGCAGGGTTACCATGTGCAACACACTTGAATGCAGTGTTCCCATGGCCTGGATATTAAGTGCTTCTTTGTAAGGCCCTTTGCCTTTGATGGCTAGAAAGCTCAGGCTGGCTGGAGCGATTCCCAGATCGACTTCACCCGAGTCGACCAATCGCGGGTTTTCGGCACCACCGCCAGTGACAATGGGAACCATCTCATATCCTTCAGCGTGCTTGTTCACCATGCTGCTCAGGGCTTGCCCCATTGGATAGTAGGCACCACCAAGGCTCGCAGTACCTATGCGCAATTTTTCCTGCGCTGTTGCCGCACTCGATGCAATTGCAAATAAGGCAATGGCGACTAGTTTACTTTTGATTTTCATTTAGACCTCCAGGATGTGTTTGTGGCGATCGGATTATGCTTCCGCTTTTTACGCCGCCGGTTTGTAGCTGCACACTTTGTTTTGATAACTATAAATTTAAATTCTATCGATTTACCAGCATTTTATCGATATTTTTAGCTTGCCTGTGTGCCAGCAGCTACCTGAAGGAATTTCTCGCGAGTTAGCGGCAGGTCAGCCATGCTGGTGCCCGTAACCCTGCCAACACCATTGACAATAGCTGCCGAGGCCGGGCCCACCATGCATTCCCCAACCCCAAGACAGGGATTATCTTCTCGCTCACCAACCAGGAAGGTATGGATTTCGGGAATATCAGACCACCCCAAAATCGGATAATCTTCCCATCCCTCTGCATTGATATAGCCATTACGCAACATAGCGCCTTCGCACAAAGTCCAGCTGGCTGCCTGAATGATCCCGCCCTCGATCTGATTAATAGCACCGGAGCGGTCAACGATATATCCGGCATCTACAACCGACCAGCATTCCACCAGCTCCACTTTATCTGTAAGTCGCACGTGTGCTGCGACAGCGGCGTATGCAGCCTTACCCTTATATCGTGAGTAACCAATGCCGATTGCTTCGTGATCCTGCAAAGACACTGATGCAGTATCCAGTGCAGATCTCAACTGAGTTAACACTTCACAAGATCGCGGATCGTCAAGTTGGTTCAAACGAAACTCCAGGGGATCCTCTGAGCAGTTACCGGCAAGTTTATCCATTGTTGCTTCTATACATACAACGTTCATTTGAGCACCCAGTCCGCGAATTGAAGAAGTTCGAACCGGTAAGTCCTGAACAAGATGCGATGTAACACCAAAGGACTTAATCACATACGGTGGTGTAGCATTACGCGTACTACCACCGCCAATCGCAGCTGGCAGGTCACTTACGGTTTTTGATTTGTTGTTCTGATCCCGCTCAGTTGCTGCCAGTAAGTTGAGGTTACCAGCGCTGCCTGGCCTCTGAGCGTGCGGACAGCTCCAGATAGTCTGCCGCCAGCAACTAATCGAATGATCTACAGATAATTGTGCTTCTATCTGCACCTGCATTGCCGCACCGACAGGAGAGTATTGAAAGTCGTCCTGACGTGTCCAGACTACACGCACCGGAGTGCCCTCGTTCTGCAAGCTGATTAATGCGGCATCTATTGCGGCATCATCAGCAGCGTTGTGTCCATAGCACCCTGCTGACGATACATGTCGAACAATTACGTCCTCTGGCCGCATACCAAGGTAGCGCGCTATCGTGTCTCGAAGTGGAAAAATACCCTGCGAATGAGTCCAGATTTCCAACACACCTTTTCTGAAGCGGGCTATTGCACAGGACGGTGCAATGGAAGCGTGCAATATAAAAGGACGTGAAGCTATCTGAGAAATAGTACTGGTCGATGAGTGCATCAAAGATCCAGTTTGGCCACTTGTTTCTGTTTCTACGCGCCGTTTTTGTATCCAGTCAGCGACCGGACCATCGCACGATGCATCTCTTGCTGCCGGCTGTTTGCCTACTCGCGCCCATGCGCGCTCCAGTTCAGGTTCAGTACCGGCCACCAGTGCGGTAAATCCACCATCTTTAGTGACTCTGACATTATCTGAGCTGCGCGGCTGGAATTTGCGACCTCGAAGCGCGCGAGCGTGGACCATTCCGGGTAGAGTAAGATCTTGGATGTATTGTCGCTCACCTAAAATCGAACGCGTAATATTTTCAGTGGAATCCACCAATTCACAGTCGTCACTGTTCACCGCGTAGATAGCGCACTTCGCGGTTGGCAATTCGAATATGGAACATTGCAAACCGTTTGCACAATACTCTAATGTGTTCGGGTCAAGAGTGATGTTATCGAGATCAGTACCTAATTTATCGGCCGCTTCACGTATCAACGACGTGCGTAAAGAGATTGCATCGCTCTTAATCGATGCACCGGTAACCTGCATTGATAAACTGCCAACCGTCATGCCGTCATCGGGGCTGGAATCTGTTGTAACCGCAGACACTCTGATGTGTGCCCTGTCTACTTCTAATTCCTGCGCTACGATTTTTTGAAAAGCACGGTGAACGTGCTGCCCTATTTCGACCTTACCTGTGTTAACAAGGATAATTTTTGCGTTTTGATCAAACCAAAATCGCTCCGATACGTCTGTCATACCAGGCTATCCCGAAGCTTCATCATCGTTGGTGGCTATCACATCTTTAAGGGCGTTTAGAATGCGTGAGTGTGTGCCACACCTACATAGATTGCGTTGCAGTGCATGGACCGGATCGGGTGAGTCAGCCGTCAATATTTCCGAATAGGCGGCAACCACAATCCCGGGTAAACAATACCCGCATTGTGATGCCTCTGTTTGCATTAACGCTTTGGTGATTCTCTTTCCCAATGGCTTCTGCACAATGCTTTCTATTGTTTCAACATTACTTTGTGCAAGCGAAGTAAGACCGACCTGACAGGACTGCATAGTCACGCCGTCAATCAATACATTACAAGCACCGCAAAGACCAGTTGCACAGCCTTGTCTGGATCCGGTCAGTTGCATTTGGGTGCGAAGATAAGACAGCAGGCTTGAATGAGACTCCGGATCTACAACCACGCGGCTTCCGTTGATAGCAACAGAAACTTCATTCGGTTTTGGTTTGTCATTCACTTTAGCAGGCCGCTTTTTGTTAATTCAGATTGCCTGGTACGATTTAACACGGGTTGGTTTTCACGGTGAAAAAGTTACTCTGCGGTCACACAGATCATCAGGAGTCAATCCAAGCAAGGTATCGGTGTACTTTTCACGCAGACGCAAAACTTCTGCAATTCCGCTGCGTGATACTGGCAGCTTATCAGCAAGAATCGACTGAGCGCCCTGCAGTGATCTGGCAACTTTAACCGCTGCTACCGGGTCGAGTCTTCCAATGTGTTCTCCAAGCGCCCGGGCAACGGCATCTGTATTTTCCGGATCCTTTGTAAATACCACTGCACGAAGCACAGCAGCAACAAAGGCATCCACCGGACCCTCTTTAAGGAATCGCTTGCCAGCACAAAAAGTGTTGCCTTCATAGTTGTCCCACGGATCGGGATTGCTGGTTAGTGTATTGCAACTGTCTTTATGGGCGATTGCCTCAAAGTGTGCATTGAGCAGCGCGCCCACCGCTTCACCACTTTGAATAGCTCCAAAGCGTTCTTTGGGCGCACCGTAAGATTTGAATTCATAGCAGTTTGGAGTAAGCCCGTTAATCTCAAGCATTTCCCGTAATAAAAACGCAAAACCTGTGCTTAACGCATCAACCGCAATAGTGCGCCCTTTTAAGTCCTCAAACGTTTTTATATCGGGGGCAACCACAAACGGAAGTCTATAAGACGCGCTGCCAAGAAATACCCTGAGATCGGAAACCGCGGTTGTGGGCGCTGCACCCTGCCCGCAATTGTATGCAATGATGTTGTCAATCGCCGTGGCTGCGATATCGTATCGACCATCTATGACACCAGTCATCTGTTTTATTGAGCTGGTGGTTGGCTCGATCTCGACCGAAAGATCCACCGCTTCAAAAAAACCATGTTTTATGGCGATCTGGAGCGGGACAGTGCCGTAGTTCGAGAATATTGAGAGTCTCAGTTTCACGATGGTTATTCTTTTCCTATAGACCCTGATCTATCGATTCTATTCCTGCCACTGCAATTCCTGTTAATCTAAGACAGGAGTACATACCAGAATCTCAACCTTGCTTAAACTCTACCACGCGAATCATTCTACCTGTAGTCAGAAGGTACGGCTTTGTCTTGCCGAGAAAAAGCTGGCATGGGAAAGTTCACTGATCAACCTCGCCACTAATGAACATCTTACAGATACCTATCTGAAACTCAATCCAAACGGAGTTGTGCCAACCTTAATACATGATGATGCGGTCATTACAGATTCCGGCGTAATCTGTGAGTATCTGGAAGAAGTATTCCCCGCAGCGCCAATGCTGCCCACAGACCCCGTTAAGCGCGCGCTTGTCAGAGCCTGGGTGCGATACCTCGACGAGGTGCCGACAGCCGCGATTCGAGTGCCGTCCTTTAATATGGCGTTTTTGCCGCGCTACCAAACTCTTGATGACAATGAATTTCAGGCACAACAAGCTGATATTCGCCCGCTAAGAAAGCAATTCTATGAGCGCATGGGGCGTAAAGGTTTCGATAATTCAGAAGTTGATGCAGCGCTGGGTCAACTCAGATCATGCCTTGAGCGAATGGAAGACCGGCTGAAAAATGAAACCTGGCTTTCCGGCGACCAATTTGGCCTGGCCGACATCATCGCATTGCCGTTGATAGACCGAATGGAAGACCTGGGACTCAATGCCTCGTGGAAAGGGGATTTCCCAAACTCATTCGGTTGGTTTAATAGATCGATGAACAGACCCTCATTTAATATTGCGTTTTATCCGAAGTCACGTTTATCAGAGTTTCTTGAGATTTCGGACTTGCGCTAGTCCGCCTGGTTCACGTGCTGGTGTGTACATCTGATCAACGTGAACTCAATACCGATTGATCACCAGAAAAATTCCGTATGACCCACAGAGCGCATTAGCGCTTCAAGATAATAATAATCACCATAAGGAAGCATATTGTCTGCGCGCCCGAGCCCGACAAATGCAGCGCCTTCTTTTAACAATCCCTGTGCGTCGCCGTCTGCAGTAATATCATGATTATTCACCAACCCAAGTAGCATTCGATCAGCCAGTTCTGTATACCGGGTACCCTCATCACTCGCACCAAACCCTTGCGCCAGTGCGTAAAGGCCGGCGGTAGTTATTGCAGCGGCCGATGTATCTTTATACTGTGGTTGATCAGCAGGTAACAGGTAATCCCACTGTGATACGCCATCTTCCGGTAGCCTGGAACTCACGTAATCGGCCATGCGAGCTGCGGTGTCACGAAAATGTGTGTTTTGGGTTTGCAAAAAACTTTGCGCCAAACCGTGTATAGCCCATGCCTGACCACGTGACCAGCAGCTGTCATCGGAATAACCCTGATGAGTGTAACCAGACATAGGTTGGCCGGTTCCGGTGTCGAATTCGTAGCAGTGAAAAGAGCTGTAGTCTTCACGAATAAGATAGTCAGTGCAGGTCTGCTGGTGCTGATTAGCGATATCTGCAAATGACGCCTGACCCGTTTCTTTGGCTGCCCAGTACAACAGGGCCATACCCTGCATGCTATCGATATTAAGTGTCCCGACTTTTCTTCTGGCGAAGTCAGCGTCATCACGACGCATGGGGTTCCAGCACATAACAAAAGGCAGAGGTTGCCTCCATCGAGCGGCTAAAAAGTCGGCCGCTCGCAGCGCCATGCTACGAGACTTTTCGTTACCGGTGAGTTTGTAGTCAGCAACACAGCTTAAAGAAAATAGAAAGCCCAAATCATGGTCATGCCACTCCGGATGTTCGAGCACGGCTTGAAAGTAAGGCGCACGCATGCGCGCGCTGTTCTTGAACTGTTCCTGACCGGTAATTGAGTGTGCCAGCCATAACTGTCCTGTCCAGAAGCTTGCGACCCATTCGTCAGGAATGCAAAACTGATACTGCCGGGTACCAGGTATAGATATCCGTGGATTACGCAATCCAAACTGAGGGATAAGCGAATCTATCTTGTTTATAACGCTTGTGAGTGCTGAGTTGAATAAATCTGTGTGCGCTGTTGGA
The DNA here is from genome assembly GCA_964649465.1 of uncultured Granulosicoccaceae bacterium. GTDB lineage: Bacteria > Pseudomonadota > Gammaproteobacteria > Granulosicoccales > Granulosicoccaceae. The sequence continues at coordinate 6,951 of CAZYRP010000195.1, forward strand.
GGCTGGTAAAGCTCCAGATTCACATAAGACTCGGCGTTGTCTGCATCTTGTACAATTGCCATTGGAACTCACTCTATAATTTCGGTACTTAATATATCAGATTTGCGAAAAATATTGCCAGCTATCAGGCCTTTGTAAAGTTGTATTACTGAAATCCGACAATCCCATCTCTGAACATTTTTATCGCTAGAATAATGAGTACAATCAGTATGGTTTTGTCAAACGCATCTGCATTCATACGTCTGCCTATCCAGTCTCCAATCGGCATCCCCACAATTATAGGCACTAAAGCAAAAATACTTAAGAGCGCAAGCTTAACGCTGGTGAGATTCAAATACAGCTGCATGGGTACCTGAATTAACGACATAACTGCGAAGTAAACTGACATGGTTAGTATAAATGTTTCCCTGCCAAGTTTGATCGAGTGAATAAACGTAATGGAAATTGGTGCTGAGAGGCCCAAAGCACCTTGCAGCGAACCAGCAACAGTACCAACCGGATAAACCCACTTCCTCGCTGTTTCGATCTGCAATTGAAACGACGGTTGAAACAACCGCAATATCACATAAACCATCACTGTAAACGCTGCGAGCAAGCTGAGAACAGCGACCGGTAAATAGGCAAGCAATATTGTGCCAAGGCCTGCTCCGATAACACCCGCTATTGCGAAATCTCTGGTCAATACCGGTTCTGCATTTGCAGAACGGTACTTAATGATTTGCCAGAAATTAGTGAAAAAATTTGGCACCACCAACAAAATTACCGCTACTCGAATATCGAACACAGAGGCAATAGCTGGTATTGCGATGATCGGAAGCCCCGCACCTGTAGCTCCTTTGAGGATGCCTCCCAGCATTAATCCAATGCACAACACTGCCATGCTGAACGGATCAGTTAGTGGTAGCTCAGTCACTTGCTAACTCAGCACTGTCGATTTGATATCTTGAATCCAACTTTCTCAATATGATTGCTGAAATGTGATTAACTCACCTTCGGTGTAACTAATACATAAACTATGTAATGCAAGCGTGCTGTACACTGGAGTAAGCACTCAATGTCGGGCTACTGAGGATTCGACTCTGAATCTCTGCCTGATCGTTTATTACTGAACCATCTGGTTGAAACATGGCCTCTGAAATCACAGTAACTATGACAGTATATGCCGAACATTGGGCCGAACATTGGCCGGCATTAAGTCAAATCGACAACACTGCCACTGACATGCACCTTCATCACGCGCTTTGGTTGCGCAGCGGAGATTTGACCGTTAATGGCATCAACTACCGCGATGGTGATGGCTTTCACCTACCTGACAATGCTCAGCTACAGTCATCAGCAAATGCTGCGGTGGCAGCTATTCGCTTTGTTTTCGCCACAGCATCAGTAACCGCGAAAACACTCGCCGATAAGCTTTCTATTTCAACAAATACAACACAACGCAAGTTGATTGCCCATAAAACTTATTCTACAAACCTGACAAAAGGTGTATTGCGTTTAGACCGTGTGGATTTTCCACCCGGTGCCATCGCCTATCGCCACACGCATCCTGGTGGTGGTTTTCGCTACCTGACACAAGGATCACTTAAACTACATAGCGACCACGATGTACAAAACATCGGACCAGAAGATGCCTGGTTCGAACCTGCTAATTCACCGGTAAAAGCAGTTGCTGATAATACACAACCCAGTCAGTTTGTACGACTGCTGGTGCTGCCCACCGAATACGAAAATCGCTCAAGCTTTACGCTTGCGTCCGAAGCAGATGCAGACAAACCACGATTGCAATCAAACCATCGATTTTTCGATAAACCTATCGAGCTGATTAAAAACTGACCAAACATATTCTGTTTATCTGCATATTGCATCAAAACCAACCTTATCTATTCATCTGACAATTTTGAAGCACGCCAGTTTTCATCCACCTGACCGGGCTCAGATACCAGGCCTGAGTTCTGTATTGCCAATACTGCACAATATTCATCTTTTTCTGAGGTGTCACCACTAATACCCACAGCACCAATTGTATTACCGGCTTTGTCTTCAATAAGCACCCCGCCCGGTACAGGAACAAGTCGCCCGTCAGATGCCGCCATCAGCGAATTTTGAAATTGCGGCCGTGCCGACATACGGTCACGGATTTGTCGACTTGATAACCCCATGCCCAGCGCGCCCCACGCTTTTCCCAGAGCTACGTCAAAACGCAATAAGCCAGAGCCATCTTCACTCTTCATAGCCACTATTCGTCCGCCACTATCGAGAACAACCACCGTCAACGGGAGCATGGACTCTTTGCGCCCAAGCGATAGCGCGTGGTCGAGTATCTTTGAAGCTACTTCCAGCTGTAGAGAGCTTGCGAGTTTCATGTGAACATCCAGCGTTTATTTTTATCCAAGCCAACGATTAGTTTTTCATTAGATTAGGCAACCACGTCACTATTTCAGGAAATGCTAATAGCAACGCGATAGTGATAACGTCTGCAACAAAAAACAACAGAATGCCGCGGAACACCAAACCCAGAGATATATCCGGCCTTACCCCGTTCACAACAAAACAGTTAAGCCCTATTGGCGGCGTTATTAAACACACTTCAGCCATTTTAACAACGATGATTCCGAACCAGATCGAATCAAACCCCAACGCTATCACAGCGGGATACACAACCGGCAGAGTTAATAGCAGCATGCCAATCGCATCCATGAACATACCAAGCAGCGCGTAAGCCAGCAATATGCAAATCATGATAACGATAGGCGGCGCGTCGATGCTGAGAATCCATTCAGTGAAGGCTTCGGGCAAGCCCGAGAACCCGAGGAAACGCACAAAGATAAGTACACCCCAGATCAGTGAGAAAATCATCACTGTTAACTTTGCGGACTCCATCAACGCGCCGTTGATAATTGAAAACTTGGTGCGTTTGAACAGAGCCAGTAAAAACACCACCATAGCGCCGAGTGCACCGGCTTCGGTAGGAGTTGCCCAGCCATTGTAAATGGCAGACATTATGATGAGAACAACTATAAATATTGGAGAAATACCCGGTAGAGACTTGAAGCGTTCTCCCCAGGTATAACCAGTCACAGGAGGTGCATCTTCGGGTTTGATTTTGGCCCAGATAATAATTATTGCCGCATAAATCAGAGCAGATACAGCACCGGGTAAAAAACCCGCCAGTAACAATTGCCCAACCGACTCTTCAACAATGATTGCGTAGATTACTAAAATTGCCGAAGGTGGAATTAGCGATGCGAGTGTGCCG
>CAZYRP010000196.1:0-10112 GCA_964649465.1 uncultured Granulosicoccaceae bacterium
GGACAGTTTTTTTACCATCGATCACCAGCGTATGGCCGGGCCTATCCCGCGACCTGTGGTGCCGATTGCGTCTTTGTTTAGCGCGCGCTCGCGTGCCTGATCTACCGCGATGTGGTACGGCATAATTAAAACCGATGCGTCACTGATTTTTATTCTGTCGCGCACACTGACACCTGCAGCCTCCAGTGAATCTATCTCTTTAAAAAGCGCATCAAGAGACAGCACAACACCGTTACCGATGACGCACTCAACGTTGTCGCGCATGATGCCGGAGGGAATTAAATGCAGGACAGTTTTTTTACCATCGATCACCAGCGTATGGCCGGCGTTATGACCACCCTGATAGCGCACTACATGTGTGGCATGTTCGGTCAGCAAATCGACAATTTTTCCTTTGCCTTCATCACCCCACTGCGTGCCCAGAACAACTACGTTGCTCGCCATTCAGAGTTTCTCCACTAACCAGGTGTCATCTTTTTTGCGAATGACACGATCACAAAGCGACTGGTTTAAACCAACCAGATCAAAAACCACAACCTCACCCTCGGAGCGAAGTTGCTCAACAACCTTCGCGAGCTCAACACAATTGTCTTCGGGACACAGTATCGCTCTTTGCTGCACTGACGACTGACTCAATGCACTAACAGAATCTTCGGCCATGCGATCATAGCCTGCCAATCGCATTAAAAGCTTTAGATCGGTACTGTAACCGGTCGCCGGTCGCGCACGACCGAAGCTCTCGCCTATTCCATCGTATCGGCCACCACGGGCAATCTCACTTCCCGCGCCCGGTGTATAAGCCGCGAAAACAACACCCGTGTGATACTGATAACCACGCACCTCGGCTAAATCAACATGCAGGTTGATACCCGGTGACAATGGCTGCAGTGCACTACTGATTTCCTGCAGCTCATCAAGCGCATCAGTCATAGCCGGATTGTTCACAGCAAGCGCACCGAGTTCAGACACCGCACGGTCAAGAATTGAGCAATCCCCGTTCAAGCTGCAAAGTCTGGCGAGACATGTCTGGATATCTTCAGATAATCCAAGTGCCGCTGTAAACGCTTTAATATCGGTTACCGCTTTTCTCTGCAATAAAGAAAACAACTCTGACTGATCACGTTCACTCAAATCTATTGCGGCACAAAGGCTGCGGAATATACCTGCATGGCCAAGATCAAGATGCACTTCATCAATACCTGCACAAAGCAACACGGAAAGCATTAAGCGGATTACTTCAGCATCACTTTGCGGTCCTGCGTGGCCAAATATTTCAGCACCGATTTGCAACGGTGCACGGTTCTTTTCAATACCGTCTGTGTGCGCTCTGACCACTGTGCCCAGGTAAAACAGTTTGGAGACTTCTGACTCGTGCATCTGATGAGCGTCAATCCGTGCAACCTGCGGTGTCATATCAGCACGCACACCCATCATCATTCCACTCAGCGGATCAGTAACTTTAAAGGTTTGCCGCTCAAAATCCCGTCCGGTACCAGACAATAACGAATCGAGAAATTCTACAAAAGGCGGTTCCACCGGTTGGTAGCCCCAGCTGAGATGCATATCGTAGATAGCACGTCGCAGCCCCTCAAGCGCCAACGCTTTAGCGGGCAGCATTTCATCCATACCGTCAGGCAGGCGCCAAAGCGCCTGCCCGTTATTCTGCTTCATCGGGGTGGTAGTTCATTCAAGGGAGGATCTGGCCAGAAAGCACACTGGCTCATCAGTGCACCAACTGCAGCAATATTGCACCAATAACCATCATGCCAAGGCCAGTGTAGCGAATAACGCGATCAGGCATTGCACTCAACTGAATAGCGGCCCGTCTGTATGTCGACGGGCTGATTGCAGGCAGCAAACCTTCAATAACTACTACCAGTGCAATCGCTGTGAGTACTTCGGCCATGCTACTGACCCTCTGTACCGTTAAAGTACTTAAAGAACTGAGAATCGGGCTTGATTAGAAGTACATCACTGCCACCTGTAAACGTAGTTTTGTAAGCATTCAAGCTACGATAGAGACCGTAAAAGTTGGGATCTTTGCCGTAGGCTTTTGCGTACACTTCTGCAGCCTCTGCATCCGCCTGACCGCGAATCTGTTGAGATTCGTTATAAGCTTCTGCCAACAGGATAGAACGCTGACGGTCGGCATCTGCTTTGATACCGGCTGCAGTCTCGCGACCTTTACTGCGAAAATCACGGGCTACTTTTTCACGTTCCTGCTCCATGCGGCTGAATACCGATTGTCTGACTTCATCAGGCAGTTCAACTTTTTTGATACGGACATCAAGCACTTCAACACCGAGATCCTGACTTGCCTGTTTATCAACAGCCGTTGCTACTTCAGCCATAATGGCAAGTCGCTCACCGTAGATTACATCGGTAATTGTTCTTTTACCGATTGAATCTTTGATGCCTTTACTCAAAAACTGCGACATGATGTTCTCGGCCGTACGCAAATCTCCGCCCGTGGCTTTGAAATACTGAGTCGGTTTGGCGATACGCCACTTAATGAACGAGTCAACGATAACGCGCTTCTTTTCACTGGTTAACAAACCTTCCGGCTCAGCATCAATATTAAGAATACGCGAATCAAATTTATGGATGGCGTTTGCGAATGGCCACTTAAAGTGCAACCCCGGGCCGTACTCCTGCTCTTCAATTTCACCGAGGAACAACTTAATTGCCCGCTCTCTTTCATCCACCACAAAATAAGGTGCGACAGTGCTATTGACGGAGAACAAAAGCATCAGTACCACAACAACAATTGCTAATACTTTAAACATTAGTTCGACCCCCGCGTTCTGGTGCGGTTGTTGTTATTGGTTCGCTGTGTCTGAGGAACCGGTGGCGGTGCAATGTACTCATTTTGCGCCGGCGAAGTACGATTAATAGCTCGATTACCCGAACCATTGTTCATCAGTTGGTCGAGCGGCAAATACATCAGGTTGTTACCACTTTCGCCTGTGCCAACCATCACTTTACTGCTTTTTGACAAGACAGCTTCCATAGATTCTATATACAAACGTTCCTTGGTTATCTCAGGTGCTTTGGAATATTCAGTTAATAATGATTCAAAGCGGGCAGCTTCACCTTTGGCGGCGTTAACGACTTCAGCCTGATAAGCACGAGCCTGCTCGGTTAGCACTACTGCTTCACCACGCGCCTGGGGTAGCACGCCATTGCGATAAGCCTCAGATTCATTGATAAATCGCTGCTGATCCTCGCGTGCTTTTACAACATCATCAAAAGCTTCTTTCACAGCCGCCGGTGCTTCGGCACTTTTCAGGTTAACCGCTGTTACCTGAATACCGCTTGAGTAGCTGTCGAGCGTTGTTTGGATCTTTTCCAGCGTCTGGTCGGCAAGAATTTCTCGACCTTCAGTAAGAACAGTATCCATCAGCGTCTGACCAACTGTTTCGCGCAACGCACTCTCTGCGGCGTGCCGCAAGGTTATATCAGGACCTTCAACATTGAACAGGTAGTCAGAGGCTTTGCTGAGCCTGTAGTTGACCGCGATATCAATCACCACGATATTCTCGTCTCGCGTGAGAATATCCTGTTGCCGCAAATCGACTGAGCGAGTTTGATCGACGTTTACTCGATGCAGTGCCTGAATAGGCCACGGCACATGCCAGTGAGGCCCCGGAGTTGTTTCTTTCACATATCTGCCAAACTGGGTAACCACACCACGCTCTGCCGGCTGAATTATGTAGATACCACTCGCCAGCCACAGCAGTAACAGAACTGATCCGATCAACAGCAGTCCGAGCGAGCCTAACTGGCCCGGAAAGTTGAAACCTCCCGAACCTCCATTGCCAGACCCGGTACCGCCAGCACGCTTACCGCCAAAGATTCCCTCGAGCTTCTTTTGCAGGTTGCGAAAGACCTCGTCGAGATCCGGTGGACCACTGTCATTTTTCTTGTTTCCCCAAGGGTCGTTATTATTGCCCCCAGGCTCATTCCAGGCCATGGCCCACTCCAAAAATTGGTTTGATAAATCCGCTTCCGGCTACACGGTACCGATCAGAGCCAGCGACTCCGACTGATTGCGTTTACACCAGCCAAGCCGTTAAGTTTAGGCGGCAGACTGATAGGTAGCAAGATGAATGTGGTCAAACGGGATGCATTACAAGTTCGCTGTCGATTCCAGTCTGCTTCAAAAACCGGCGCCAGTCATGTTCTGCGATTTCCAGCTGCAGGATAAACTCGCCACTGGTACCGATTTGTTCCTGCTTTACAGCGTCCCGATCGTAGAGCATTGCCCGCTCACGTCCCTGCCCCGCACTCAGCGTCAGCCAGCCAATGCGCCGCTCGGGTTGCACCCGTTTGGCAATCCTCTCAAGCAATGCGTCGATGCCCTCACCACTGACTGCGGAGACCGCCACAACGTCCTCGCCGAGAAATTCATCAAGTAATTCACGGCGCTGGTCCTGATCCAGCAGGTCGATTTTGTTCAATACCAGAATTTGTGGCACATCAGCACCAATCTCTGTGAGTACTTCCTGTACCTGATCTCGCCTTGCCTCCCGCAACGGGTCCGCGGCGTCAATAATATGCAGCAATACAGTCGCCTCGCGAGTTTCCTGCAGGGTCGATCTGAATGACTCCACAAGCTCGTGAGGCAAATTGCTGACAAAGCCCACCGTATCTGCAATCACCGCATCTCCACCCGAACCGAGCTCAAGCTTGCGAATGGTTGGATCGAGGGTCGCAAAAAGCTGATCCGCAGAGTAAACATCTGAATCAGTTAACCGGTTGAAAAGTGTAGATTTCCCTGCATTGGTGTAGCCGACTACCGACACCGTCGGCAATTCATTTTTCTTGCGGTTACGCCTGCCCTGCTCGCGCCTGGAATCGACCCGATCCAGTCGTTTTTTAATTTGCTGTATCCGAACATTAATCAGACGACGGTCTGTTTCAAGCTGCTTTTCGCCCGGACCACGCAATCCGATACCACCTTTCTGTCTTTCAAGGTGAGTCCAGCCTCGTACCAGCCGCGTAGACAAATGATCCAGTTGCGCCAGCTCCACCTGCAATTTACCCTCAAAAGATCGAGCGCGCTGGGCAAAAATATCGAGAATTAAACCGGCTCTATCGAGCACCCGGCACTTGAGTAATGATTCGAGATTGCGCTCCTGACTCGGAGACAGCGAATGATCGATAATAACCAGGTCTGATTTTTCACTCTGCACCAGCCGGGCAACTTCCTCTGCCTTGCCGGTGCCGAGAAAAAATCTTGGATGTGGATTCCTGATGTTCACCGACATGCTGCCAACCACTTTGGCCTGAGTCGATTTTACAAGCTCCAGAAATTCGCCCGGATAGCTGTCCTCACCATGAAGCTGAATGTTGACAATAATGCAGTCATTACCGGCTTGTGGCCGGTCAAACAAAGGTGGGCCCGCTTGATAAGCTAGCTTTCAGCAGCTTCCTGATCCTCAGCGGCTGGAGGTGCCATTTTTACAGCTCGCGCAGGCACAATGGTAGATATCGCGTGTTTGTAGACCATCTGACTAACGGTATTTTTCAACAGCACAACGAACTGGTCGAACGATTCAATTTGACCTTGCAGCTTAATACCATTAACCAAATAGATTGACACCGGCACACGCTCCTTGCGGAGAGTGTTTAGGAAGGGTTCCTGTAGCGATTGCCCTTTGGCCATGTTGTCACTCCTGTTTTATTATTTTTCACACGGTCAATCGGACTGGATCGGTCGCCCATGTGCTGGCCTGCCCGTACTTCACCTGTCGCTAAAAGGAAAAACTGACGACAAAAAACATGGGGGCACCAAAGAATTGTTACCTATCGTTAACAAGCTGTCAATTTCAATCCAGTGGTAGCAGACGAAAATTCCCAGAATCGCCCCAACGGTAACAATAGTTTACGCTGGCCTCCAAAATAATGGTGACATGTCCACGTTGTTTAAGGCCTGAATACCCCTATTTAGCATAGATAGGGGTTTTTACAATGCTTCTGCATTGTGTCTGTCTAGAATTCTTTGCGACAATCTAACCCCGCTTATCCCAGAGCCCGGAATGTCAAACTACCAAACCCTCTACGACCAGTCGATCTCTGACAAAGAAGCTTTTTGGCTTGAGATCGCTCGCAACAGCCACTGGGAAAATTTCCCTGCCATCGCGCTGGATGAAAGCAAGCCACCCTTTTATCGCTGGTTTCCAGATGGAAGAACCAATGCCTGCTACAACGCCGTCGACTTTCACGTAGAAAACGGGCGCGCCGATCAGACCGCCATAATCTACGACAGCCCGGTTACAAATCAGTCGGCAAAGATCAGTTACCAGGAATTGCAGGGACGCGTTGCAAGCGTTGCCGGCATGTTGCAGGCGCGAGGTGTCGGCCTGGGTGATCGCGTCATTGTGTATATGCCAATGATTCCGGAAGCAGCAATTGCCATGTTGGCGTGCGCACGCATCGGTGCGGTCCACAGCGTTGTATTTGGTGGCTTCGCTGCCAATGAACTTGCGGTCAGAATTGACGACTGCCAGCCAAAAGCAATACTTGCAGCATCTTGCGGTCTGGAGCCGGGCCGGGTAGTCGAATACAAACCACTCATCGACCAGGCAATTGAATTGGCCCGCCACAAGCCGGATCATTGCTACATCTGGCAAAGAGAGCAAGCGCGTGCATCAATGCTGGATGGCAGAGATCTCGACTGGCAGGCAACTGAAGCAAATTCGAAAGCCGCTGATTGCGTTACTGTCGATTCAAACCACCCGTTATACATACTGTATACGTCGGGCACCACCGGCGCGCCAAAAGGCGTGGTTCGGGACACCGGTGGCAGCATTGTTTCACTCAAGTGGACAATGAAAAATATCTACGGCGTTGACCCGGGTGAGGTGTATTGGGCTGCATCTGACGTCGGCTGGGTGGTCGGGCATTCATACATAGTCTACGCCCCGCTCTTTCATGGCAACACTACCGTACTCTATGAAGGTAAGCCGGTCGGTACCCCGGACCCGGGTGCATTCTGGCGAGTGATTTCAGAGCATAAAGTGAGTGTACTTTTTACTGCCCCCACTGCATTTCGTGCAATTAAAAAAGAAGATCCCAAAGGTAAATTTTTAAGCTCTTACGATCTGTCTCATTTCAAATATTTGTTCCTTGCCGGTGAACGCTGTGATCCGGACACACTTGAATGGGCACAACAAAAACTTAAAGTACCGGTCATTGACCATTGGTGGCAAACAGAAACCGGTTGGTCAATTGCGACTAACTGTGCGGGTATCGAGATGCTGCCAATAAAAGCCGGCTCTCCTACCAAACCGGCGCCAGGCTATAAAATGAAAGTTCTCGATAGCGAAGGTAACGAATGCAACGCAAGTGACATAGGCGCTCTGACCATCGAGCTACCACTGCCTCCGGGCACATTCCCCAACCTGTGGGAAGCACCTGATCGATATGTAGAATCCTACTTTTCAAAATTTCCGGGGCATTATGAAACTGGAGATGCAGGTTACATCGATGAAGACGGGTATGTGTTTGTTATGGCACGGACCGACGATGTGATAAACGTCGCAGGGCACAGACTGTCCACCGGTGCAATGGAAGAAGTATTAGCGAGTCATCCGGACGTCGCAGAGTGTGCCGTGATGGGTGCCGCTGATAGTCTTAAAGGCCAGGTACCGGTAGGTATGCTGGTGCTGAACTCAGACTGTGAACGCAGCACGGACGAAATCTGCCGAGAAGTTGTGCAAAAGGTACGCAGCGAAATAGGACCAGTAGCTGCCTTTAAAAACGCAACCGTTGTTAAGCGACTACCGAAAACCCGTTCTGGTAAGATATTGCGCGCGACAATGCGTTCAATCGCAGACGGCACGGAGTGGAAGATGCCGGCAACCATCGACGACCCGGTGATCCTCGACGAAATAACCGAGGCGCTGGCTGGCATCGGTTATCCGCAATCAACGTAAGTTGGCCAGTAGTGCAATACTGGCGCGCTTTGAGCTCCAGTTTCTATCCTTGTTAATGTGGCCGGCTTCGGTTGGCCATCACCACCTAGCAATCTCCATTTAATCAGGGCAGGTAAATAATTTCTATGCACTCAATCGATCAAGAACTACTTGAACGACGCAAAGCAGCCCGTATCGCTGGCGGACAGGAGCGAGTAGATAAGCACCATGCAAAAGGAAAGCTCACCGCACGTGAACGTGTCGAAGTATTACTTGATGACGATAGCTTCAAAGAATCAGACATGTTCGTTGAACATCGATGCAACGATTTTGGCATGCAGGAGCAAAAGATCCCCGGTGATGGAGTAATAACCGGCTGGGGCACAATCAACGGTCGACTGGTTTTTGTTTTCAGCCAGGACTTCACCGTTTTCGGTGGATCATTGTCAGAGGCGCATGCAGAAAAAATCTGCAAAGTTATGGATCAGGCAATGAAAGTCGGCGCTCCGGTTATCGGGCTCAACGATTCCGGCGGGGCGCGCATACAGGAAGGCGTTGCATCACTTGGCGGTTACGCAGAAGTTTTTCAACGCAACGTGCTGGCATCAGGTGTTGTACCGCAAATATCCATGGTGATGGGACCTTGTGCCGGCGGTGCTGTTTACTCCCCCGCCATGACCGACTTCATTTTTATGGTGCGTGATACCTCCTATATGTTCGTTACCGGACCGGAGGTGGTAAAAACAGTAACCCACGAAGAAGTAACGCATGAGGAACTCGGCGGTGCCGATACACATTCAAGTGTTTCAGGTGTTTGCGACATAGCATTCGAAAATGAGCTACACGCACTGCGCAAGGTGAGAGAGTTTTATGACTTCCTGCCACTGAGCAATAAAGAAAAACCTCCGGTGCGCCCCTGTTACGACCCGGCAGATCGCCGCGAGACATCTTTAAATACACTGGTACCGGATAACCCCAACCAACCGTACGACATACACGAGCTCATTGTTAAGGTGGTTGATGACAATCACTTTTTTGAAATACAACCAGACTACGCGAAAAATATAATTGTCGGCATGGCTCGCATGGAAGGCAAAACTGTCGGTATTGTTGCCAACCAACCGCTGGTACTGGCAGGCTGCCTTGATATTAAATCTTCAATTAAAGCCGCACGGTTTGTAAGGTTCTGCGATGCATTTAATATCCCTATTGTGACTTTTGTTGATGTACCGGGCTTTCTACCGGGCACCGCTCAGGAATACGGTGGCATTATTAAACACGGTGCCAAGCTGTTGTTTGCCTATGCACAATGCACGGTACCCAAAATCACGGTAATAACACGCAAGGCATATGGTGGAGCCTACGATGTTATGGCTTCCAAACACCTGCGGGGTGATGTAAATCTTGCCTGGCCAAAGGCAGAAATAGCCGTAATGGGTCCCAAAGGAGCAGTAGAGATTATCTTCAGAAAAGATATAGGTGACCCGGATAAGATTGAGCAACGTACCGAAGAGTACCGGCAGAAATTTGCCAACCCGTTCATCGCTGCAAGTCGTGGGTACGTTGACGATGTCATAAGACCGGACAACACACGCATGCATATTTGCAAATCACTGGATATGCTGGCCAACAAGACGCTTGAAAATCCATGGCGTAAGCACGACAACCTGCCGTTATAGCCCGGCGCGAGAATCACTTAGTTATGTTTTCAAAAATACTTATCGCTAACCGCGGCGAAATAGCATGCCGCGCAATGCGGACAGCAAAGAGGATGGGCATTACAACGGTTGCCGTCTACTCAGATGCTGATCGCACTGCACTGCACACACAAACTGCCGACGAGACAATACACATTGGTGCTGCCGCATCTGCAGAAAGTTATCTTTCTATAGAAAAGGTTATTCAGGCCTGCAAAGACAGTGGCGCTGAAGCCGTATACCCGGGCTACGGTTTTTTGTCAGAGAACTCTGCATTTGCAGCAGAGCTTGAAGCTAACAATATTGCTTTCATTGGCCCCGGACGACATGCAATCGAAAGCATGGGTGACAAAATCACCTCAAAGAAAATAGCCATCGATGCTGGCGTCAATACCGTTCCGGGACATACAGACATCATTACAGACGCCGAGCATGCAATAAGCATCGCCAACAGCATTGGATATCCTGTGATGCTAAAAGCCAGTGCCGGCGGCGG
>CAZYRP010000197.1:0-10102 GCA_964649465.1 uncultured Granulosicoccaceae bacterium
ACCACGGCGTACAGGAGTGAATCCGAAGTAATGGACTCTGAACCACCCAATGATGACTTGCTGGGCACCAGTGACGGGCTGCTCGGCTCCGATGACGAGCTGCTCAGAGGCGACGCCACTGATCAGTCTGTAATTAATGCACCCAAACGCACAACCCTGCCTTATAGTTTTGCGAAAAAGCATGGTGTGCTTCTGGACACCGAAGGCAAGGAAACCCCAATCCTGATTCACAGGCCAGGCGTGTCCAACACAGCCATTCTGGAAGCCCAGCGAATTGCAGGACGGCCGTTTACTATCCAACAGACTGACGAAGATGAGTTTGATCTGTTGCTAACCCGCAACTATGAAGGCAACACCAGCGATGCAATGACGGTCATGGATGACTTTGACGGCGAGCTTGATCTTGACCTCATTGCCGGGTCGCTCGAGCCTGAAGATCTGATGGAATCACAGGATGATGCACCGATCATCCGACTGATCAATGCCATGCTGACCGAGGCGATTCGCAAAGGCGCATCGGATGTACACATCGAACCGTTTGAACATCGACTGTCAATTCGTTACCGAGTCGACGGCGTGATGAATAAACTGCTGGAGCCACCGCAACAGGCTGCAGCACAGGTTATATCGCGCATAAAAGTGATGGCCAAACTCGACATTGCCGAGAAACGTTTGCCTCAGGACGGACGCATAGCCCTTCGATTAGCTGGTCGACCGGTAGACGTACGTGTCTCTACCCTGCCCTCTGGGCACGGTGAACGAGTTGTTATGCGACTACTCGACAAACAAGCCGGGCGCCTTGACCTTGAAAATCTGGGGATGGCCGACAAATCCAGAGAACTGCTTCAGAGCGTACTTAAAATGCCTCACGGTATTGTGCTGGTCACAGGTCCTACCGGCTCCGGTAAAACCACCAGTTTGTATGCTGCGATGACAAAGTTGAACAACAGCCGCAATACCATACTGTCGGTTGAAGACCCGATTGAATACTTCCTCGACGGGATAGGCCAAACCCAGGTTAATACCAAAGTAGATCTGACCTTTGCCAGAGGCTTACGCGCTATTCTCAGACAGGATCCTGATATCGTTATGGTTGGTGAGATTCGAGATCTCGAAACTGCAGAAATTGCTGTACAGGCAAGTTTAACCGGCCACCTGGTACTTTCTACTTTGCACACCAACACGGCGATTGGTTCAATTACCCGCTTACGCGATATGGGCGTTGAACCATTTCTGCTTTCATCAAGCTTGATCGGGCTGGTGGCACAACGTTTGGTGCGCGTACTGTGTGAAGACTGCAAAAAGGAACACGTACCAAGCATTGCAGAGCGTGAACAACTCAACCTTGATGAACACGATAACCGCGCAGTATTCATACCGCACGGATGCAATAACTGCAATCACGTGGGCTATACAGGACGTACTGGTATCTATGAAGTTGATGTCGTCGATGAAACTATCCGCAACATGATTCATGACGGTGCAGCAGAACATGAAATAGAGACCTACGCCCGCAGTCAGTATCCTGGTATCGGTGAAGATGGCAGGCGCCTGGTGCTCAACGGTACCACTTCTCTTGAAGAGGTGTTGCGTGTCACAAGAGAAATGTAGTGCATTCTTACTTTAGAACAACTATGCCTTCAATATCGCGCCTTGCTGCAACCGCAATCAATTACGCTGAACCCGTAATTATTAGCTGGACGGACTACTAATGCCAGCTTTTGAATACGTTGCACTGGATTCATCAGGCAACGAAAAAAAAGGTGTTCTGGAAGGCGATACCGCACGTCAGATAAGACAGCAACTGCGCGATCAGAAACTCACGCCGATTGATGTTGTTGAGGGCAGTGCCAAATCCACCCGATCCAAAGCCACAAGAACTGTCCGTGGTGGCATCAGCAACAATGATCTGGCCTTGATTACCAGACAGATCGCAACACTGACATCTTCCGGCACACCGATCGAAGAGGCGCTAGGAGCAGTTGCCAAGCAAAGCGAAAAGCAAAAAATAACATCGTTGATGTTATCGGTGCGTGGTCGAGTACTTGAAGGTAAAACACTGGCCAGTGCGCTGGGTGAGTATCCGAAAGTTTTTCCAGAAATTTTTCTGGCTACGGTGGCTGCCGGTGAACAATCAGGTCATCTTGATTCGGTGCTTGAGCGCCTTGCCGACTATACCGAAGATAAAGAGTCAACCAAACAGATCATTAGTAAAGCCCTGTACTACCCGGTTGGACTGGTGTTTATTGCAGTCGGTATTGTGACCTTCCTGCTGGCTTACGTGGTACCCAAAGTAGTGCAGGTATTTGACAGTATGGGACAAGAGCTACCACTGCTTACCCGCATCATGATATCGCTGAGCGAGTTCATACAAAACTGGGGCTTGTTGGTGTTAATTGTCGGTGTTGTGTTGTTTATAGCGTGGCGCCAGATTCTGCAAAACGAATCAGTCAAAACGAAAGTTCACGCCTTCTTGCTACAGGTGCCACTGCTGTCGAAAATCATTCGCGGCTCTAATGCCTCTCAATTTGCGCGCACCCTCAGTATTTTGGCAGCCAGTGGTGTGCCGGTGCTCGATGCACTTGGCATCGCCTCACAGGTGCTCACCAACCGCCCTATGCGACATGCGGTAAAACAAGCAGCGACCAAGGTACGCGAAGGTGGCGGTCTCAGCCGCTCGCTTGAGCGCACCGGTTTTTTCCCACCAATGATGCTCCACCTGATCAACAGTGGTGAAGCATCGGGACGCTTGGAAACCATGTTGGAAAAAGCCGCAACCCATCAGGAGAGAGAGCTCAATTCAATTCTTGCGGTGTTTTTGGCACTGCTCGAGCCCGTGATCATCCTGATTATGGCAGGAATGGTGATGCTAATCGTGCTGGCGATATTGTTGCCCATTTTTGAGTTAAACCAACTGGTCGCATAGATCTGCTGGTTACCAGCCATATCTTTACAGTGATTAACCTGTTTTATGCGCGTTCCGGGCAGGCGTACGGGCTAATACACAACGTTGAATCGCACAGTGGAAGGTTTCGTGCAGTAAAAAGCACCGGAACGGGCTGTCCGATTCTTAATTGTCTATTGAGCAAGAGAACGAAACTCATTGATATAATGCTCATTAGAAAGAGGCGGCCTATTCTTAGAAAATATAACCGAGCCGGCGACTGATGAAATTACTGAAAAATCCGTTCCTATTCCCCTTGCTAATCAACATACTGCTCGGTGCTTGTGACAGTGAAGGTATTGATCGCTATAACGGCGAAATTAATCGCGGGTCGACTAACGCCATTGATTCTGCACTCGGCTCAGATGTCATCACCAGCCCACGCCGATTTGTACAGCTCGAAAAGCTGCAATTTGAAGCGAACCTGCCGTCTATTATCAGCGTTATGTTCCAGGCAACTGATCGCTATGGCAGCGCTGTAACCAGCTTACAGACTTCAGACTTTACTGTGCTTGAAGATAACCTGCCAGTATCTGTTGCAGAAACATCCTTGTCGATAGTGCCACATGAAGAGCTACCGTTTTCTTTGCGCACTGTGATCATGATTGATAATAGCAGCAGTATCTCACCGGAAGATCTGGCCAAAATAAAAACAGCTGTGTTGGGAATATTTATCGATCAGTCGGGTGCCTCAAAGCTACTGCCACAACAGGAATTTGCAATATATAGCTTTGACGATAACGTTACTTTACTGCAGGACTATTCCAGCAACCCTGAAAGTTTAATCAGCACAGTACAGGCCATTGAGCCTGCCATCGTGATTACTCCGACAAACTTCTATGGCGCGGTGATAACTGCTGCAAGCCGTGTTGAAAACAATGTTGATACCAGCCAGATCACTCAGGGAAATGCGATCATTATTACAGATGGCAGCGATACCGCTGCACGCAACACTTACGCCGCGGCCCTGGCTTCCGTGAGAGGCAAGTCAGTCTATACACTGGGTATCGGCGATGAAATTTCAGCAGACGTACTGCAAAATATTGGCACCAGCGGCAGCTTTGCTATGCGGGATTTTGGACAACTCAGCTCGGTCCTTACTTCTATCAACCAGGAAGTTATCGACACAGCCAACAGCTTTTACTACCTGCACTATGCATCTCCTAAACGCGGTGCTGAAAACGCTGGCAACAGCGTGCACAGCTTGAACGTATCGGTAAACAACAATGCCAACACCGGCGCTACATCAGTAATGACGGATCGCTTTGATGCATCAGATTTTAGCAATGTTGAAGCAGAGGTGATAGTGGCCGGCCCCGGTCGATTGGAGCTTGATCAGTCCGGGGTTTTCAGTGCTACCACTCGCTGGGCACCACAAGCACTGAGCAATTATATCTGGACACTACCGAATGAGAATACGGCCTGTCAGATCGACCAGCTTAGCCAAACCAGTATTCGTGTAACCGGTGTTGCGGTTGGCACCTGCACACTTACCGTAGAAGATCAGTCAGCCGGCGGTGTGCAAGGCTGGCACTTTATAGATGTGGTTTCAAACTAGGATAAACAAACCAGATTAACAAGGACCAATCTCCGGTCCGCCAGTAAATTAGTTTCTACGTACGTTTTCCCACTTGTCGATAAAGTTGCGAATATCATTCATTGCAACCGATACCGAGTGGTTTTTGATCTTCACATACTCATCACCGTTCACATAGGCGGCGAAGCCTCGCAACATACCTGCGAGTACATGTTTGCCCTGCTGACAGCTAATTAAGCCACCACCAGATTGCCCGGAGTCTATCGGTGCTGTTGTGTGCAAGGCGCCATCGGTTGGTGCTTTGATTTTGAAAGAACCGGATGAAGTAGTTTTTGACTCCGCGCGTGGAAACCCGACAGCCCAGACCTTGGCACTGCCACTGAGATCACCCTCACCCAATGGAATTGGATTGATGTTCAGAGAATCCACCACAAGAATCGCAAGATCTTTTCCTCGATCAATCATAGCGACGGTGGCCGGATACAACACGTCGTCAATGCGAATGTATGATTGATACTGCTCATCGATAGCATGAGCGGCAGTCAAGACACGATTAACACCGATAACTACACCACTCGCATGGCTGCCGTCATCACTGGTAACACGTACCACAGACTCCAGCGCATCCTGCGCAGGCCAGCCACAGTTGTCTGCATGGGCGGAAATGGGCGTTAACAGTACGCCTAACAAAACAGCAATACGACTCATTTTCATTATTGGTTTGTCCCGGATCTTTGTTTTCAGCAGCCTGCACGTTTGGTAGCCAGCCTTCTGACGCTACTCTATCAGCAGAGATTCCATATTGCCGTGATCGAGGTTCAACAGTTGACAGAGCGGCAGCACAGCTCTAGTAACCGATGTGCTATTTCTGCCGGCCGCTACCAATTTCAAAAGCGCAATTTGATACGGACTCCACAACCCCACTATATTACCGGGCAGCAATTAAGTACAAGTGAAATGTGATGAAAGTGGCAAAGGAATTTCAGGAAATCGGGGTGGATGATTCTCACCAGCCCGTATGCGACTTTGGAACTCTTGCAATGGGGCTTACTCCGGCATCAGTTGCTGACGACCGGCATCAATTATTTTGGGCTATTGTTGCCCACATTATTAACAGGATTTATACAGAGTATAAAAATTGTAATTGATCGGCGATATTGCCCGACTACTCTACTTCAAAATTAGAGTCGTTAGGGGCTTCAGCAACCATACCAATATCAGGCACTTCGACCTCAGCGGCCTGCCAGCCTTTCTCGCTTTTTATCTGCAAAAATGACACAACCTGGCCTTCGCGCAAATTTTTGAAACCTTCAACCTGGATCGAGCGGTAATGTACAAACACGTCTTCGCCGTCAGGGTTCAAGATAAAGCCATAGCCTTTCTCTGTATTGAACCACTTAACAGTTCCTTCTTTTCTCTCACTCACACTCGTATCTCTCAAAATAAATGAACGGTCTTACCTTCGACTGATAAATAGAAAAAAAGTTCTTACGCTGACAGCCCTGCAACTAAAACTTGAGGGCAAAAAAGCGGCAACCACAAATTTGTGATGCTGTACTTATAGCCGGAATTCCGATTTATTGTAGTGCTAATATTTCTGTGATGTGCGTAAATATTTTAATTGATAGACAAATAAAAATATAAATCTTTCATAACCATACAGGTATTTTTTAAGACGCCGAATTGCATAAAAATGGGTAATAGATTGATCACTTACCAACGTTGACGTTAAAAACACTTCTACCAAGACAAAAGCGACACGACTTAAACAAAAAACCCGGACAGAATCGGGCGTCGACAAACCTGTATCTAACGACTTAGTTCACTATCAGGGAACGACCTTTGCGTGCAAGTTTGGCTGACCGCGGAACTTAAGACACGAATTGTAACTGCGGTTTATCCGTGAACTGCCGTAACCGTAAAGTATTGCGGTAACTCAGACTATTAGCAGAGAATTAAAATGCAAAACGCGAAGCTTATAACTCTTATGGCATGTTGCGCCCTGGCACTAAGTGCTTGCGGCGGTAACAGCGACTCAGCCACAGAGACGTCAGCAGCTCCAGACACTTCAATACCGAACCTGCTACAGGCTGACGATTCATCACCGGATACCGATAACGATGGCCGGTCTAACAGCGAAGAAGGCACCGACGATCTGGATGGCGACGGAGTTCCAAACTACCTCGATCTCGATAGCGACGGCGACCGCATTCCCGACTCGCACGAATACAATAGCCCGTGTGCACAAGACTTCGCACTGTTAAACGAAAAGTACGGTACACCGACAGACACCCGAGACTATATTGCTGAGGAGCGGGTGCCATTAATCGTTGTTGAGCACTGGTATGCCGATACTGCTACTCTGGTTAGATTCAGCTCTCTGCTTACCGAAGACTTCTGTACGGTCGTTGAAGAAGAGAACGCCAGCATCTGGACTAACTGACCGATCTGTCTGTCCTGGCATACACGCCGCTCTCTCAAAACAGTTCAAAATAGCACTACCCCGGGCCACATTTGTAGCCCAGGGCTCGTTCAAGCCCTCGACTCTACAGCTGCATCCGTCTAAGCTACATGCACACCCTGCCACTTCACTACGCCTGTCAGACGGTTGTCTCACGCAAGTAAAACGCGGGTTCTATAGTCCACCAACACTATCGATTATAGGCAGCTCGCTTGCCACGCACCATTTATCTACTGACAGCCTGTCAGGCATATTTGTTTACCTGCTCTTCCCTGCTGATTACAGTCTCCGCACTGATCGGCCTGGAGTTGGCTGACAACAAAGCACTGGCAACGCTACCACTTGCACTGCAATTCATTGCAGTGATGAGTTGTAGTATCCCCGCATCTCTGGCAATGGGTCGCTGGGGTCGACGTGCGGGTTTTGTGTTTGCCTCTTTTGTCGGTATTACCGGCGCATGTCTGGCGCTGTTGGCAATCTACCAGCATTCACTATGGATTTTTTGCGCAGCAACTTTTTGCTTTGGCTGCTTTAACTCGTTCGGAAACTATTACCGCTTCACCGCACCGGAAATTGTGCCTGCAGAAAAAAAGAACGTCGCTATATCGTGGGTGATGGCAGGTGGTGTGGTTGCAGCTTTCATTGGTCCTAATCTAGCCCGCTGGAGCCAGAACCTGCTCGACGTATCAATTTACGCGGGAGCATTTGTCATCGTGATCGGTGTCTACCTAATGTCTTTGTTGACGGTCACCTTCATGGACCTGCCTAAGCCTGTTAAAAAAGACAAGGATACATCAAGTGGACGGCCGACCCGCGATATAGTCAAACAACCAATTTTCATTGTTGCCTGTTTGTGCGCAACACTGGGCTACGCCATTATGAATCTGGTGATGACTGCAACGCCGTTGGCAATGCACAAACACGACCTCAGCTTCGGTGATACAGCCTTCGTTATCCAATGGCATGTAGTGGCTATGTTTGCGCCTTCCTTTTTTACCGGAAATTTAATTAACCGCTTTGGCATTAGCCGAATTTTGTTTACCGGCGCTCTGATGTGTTTGATTTGTATTGCGCTAAATCTCATCGGTCAGTCAGTGTGGCACTTTTGGATAGCACTTGTTTGCCTGGGTATTGGCTGGAATTTTTTATTTGTTGGCGGCACAACCCTACTCACCGAGTGCTATACCGATCTTGAAAAAAATCGTACCCAGGCAGCTAACGATTTTATTGTATTCAGCACAGTATCTGTATCCGCATTGTCGTCCGGCGCATTGCATCACCACCTTGGCTGGGCCTTCATCAATCTCTGCGTGGTACCGCTAATCTTGGTTTGCGGAGCAGCAGCACTATGGCTTGCCAAATACAATGCTGAAAAACAACAGCAGCCCGAGTAAAATGCAGGCAAAATAAACTTGCCCTGTTTCGTTTAAGAATCGACATGAAAACTCTATTAGTAACGCTCGCCCTTTTGTATAGTGTCGTTGCCACCGCATCAGACAGTCACTCAAAGAATACAGTAACAATAAGCGAACACTCCGCCTGGGTTCGCGCAACACCACCCGGCGCTCGAACTACAGCAATTTATCTGACGCTGAGCAACACCGGATCGTCCGACATGAAACTGGTAGCAGCATCGGCAGAGATATCTGAGCGGCTGGAATTGCACACCCACAAGCACGCAGACGGCATGATGAAGATGCAACAAGTGGATTTTATTGCCCTGCCATCTGGCAGCGAGGCATTACTGGCACCCCACGGTGATCATATTATGGTTTTTGATCTAAGCGAACCATTGAAAGAAGGCGAGATGATTACTCTGACGCTTTCATTCGGTGACGGTAGCGAGCAGGTTGTTGAAGTACCGGTGCGCAAAGAAGGCCCGGCAGATAGCCAAATGCGGCACACTAAAAATAAACACGATAAACATAAAAACCACTGAGCTTTTTATGCAACATAAGGCAACATATCCTTGAACAAATTCGCTATCACACTGGTTACAATTATCGCGCTGGGCGCAGGATTGTTTTTCGGCATACAGCAAAAATCACCCGACCTATCGCAATTGTCCGGCTTCTCTTTCCCCGAGCCAGAAAAGCTGCAAGATGTAAATTTAACTGACCACAACAGCGAATCACTGACAGAAGACCACTTCAAGGACAAGTGGACCTTTGTATACGTCGGCTACACATTTTGCCCCGACGCCTGCCCCATGACGCTCACCACTTTAAATCAGCTCAGCACACTGCTGGATAATTCAGACACCAAAGCCGAAACGTTGTTGTTCTCTGTAGACCCACAACGAGACACACCAGAACACCTGAAAAGCTATGTCAAATATTTCAACGATGGGTTTACCGGTGCTACTGGCTCTGAAGATGCTATCAGGGATTTTGCCGACCAGGTAAGTGCAGTTTATGCACTGCCAGATGACCGCAGTGATCCAAATTATCTGGTCGACCACTCGTCTTCAATAATTCTGATTAATCCCGATGCTGCGGTGCAGGCAATCTTCACCCCACCCCAGGAAGCCGCAGCGCTTGCAAAAGATTTTGAATTACTGGTAGCTCATTACCAGTCGCGCTAACATCCCCCTACCAGAAGCTACACAGCGTGCTGGATCAAATAGTGTGGTCATATGAGAGTTTGTCACTTGTTTTGCAGCAATTTTTGTTATGCGAGCGCACTTTTATCAGCCGCCTCTACGGGCCTGGTCGAAATAATTTAGGGTTGTTTGTCCTGCAACTGCGTTCGGCTCTTGTAAAGGGAGTGACCATTCCCTGCAAGCCTGCACTCTAAACAGGACTCCAACCTGATGAGAACTTCCTTGAGAAAAGTAGCACTTTTGTCAGTCGACTCATGTGACTACACTGTTTGTTCCAGTACACTTAGGTCAGTTCCATGGTAGTCAAAGATCTTAAGACCTTTATCGTCGGCAACCCACCGCCACACAAAGGCGGGCGATATTTTATCTTCGTCAAGCTCACAACCGATGACGGCATCACCGGTATTGGTGAAGTCTATAACGCGACCTTTGCACCTTCTGTTATAAACCACATGATTGAAGACGTGTTCATTCATCATGTAGAAAATTCAGACCCGTTTAATATCGAAACACTGTGGCGCAATGTCTACGGCCGTGGTTATTCACTGCGACCAGACA
>CAZYRP010000198.1:0-9993 GCA_964649465.1 uncultured Granulosicoccaceae bacterium
GTGCCATTGGCCAGGCACCCGCCTGCATCATCAACGATGGGATATCCCATACAGATTGAATCTCTACAACTTTGTTTTCTCGCACCCGATAAAACTCATGAAAGCGCAAGTGAGCAATATGCATTGTTGATGGAATATCGAGCCACGGCGAGACAAAAACACCACTATAAAAACCAGCGCATCCAACCCAGACTTCTCCGTGAGCCTCCCCCGCAATGATGATGTAATCACGGCGTTCAAGACCAGGAATTGCGGTTAGCAATGGTGCATAAACAGATTCATAGAACGATGTCGGACCGGATAGATCTTCAAACGGGTGTGTGAAATGGATCTTGCAGTCGGCCTCCAGCACCGTGCCCAGTATCTTCGGTAAATCGCTGTGAGCACCTCTATACAGCGCTTCAATCAGTGGGGCTACGACGCCTTTTGCTTTTTTAAAAGTATCACTCATGTAAATCCAACTGATAACTCTATTTTGCTTAGCCACCGGTCTGGCTTAACCGCCAATAACTTTACCGGTGGGCAATTCAGCCTGAGGGCAAGGGCTAAGTATAAGCAGACGCAACATCACCTGTCTCGCATTAGCCGGCAAATTTTTCAGGAGTTCAAAACCTATGCAGTCTTCCTGAAATTATGCATTCAGGTATACTTTAAACTGCTACTTGTTCAACCATTGTATTAATGTCAGCGACATCAGACCTGTTCAACACATTTGAAGGAGACACGTACTACCATTGGTGCCAGTCACCATTCGGCAAGTTGCTGATTACCGGCAACCGGACTGCTCTGTCGAGAATAATGTTTCCCAATAAAATGCCTATTGTGGCAGATCAGTGGATAAAAGATTCCAGTCAGTTCAAAGAGGCTTGCAACCAGCTCGACCACTACTTTGCTGGCCGGCTTACCACATTTGAACTTCCACTCGCCGCTCGCGGCACAGAATTCCAGCAGAGCGTCTGGGCCGAACTACTCAATATCCCATATGGAGCAACTACCAGCTACGGTGCCATTGCAAAAACACTGGGGAACCCAAAAGCCGTGCGCGCCGTCGGCAACGCCAATGGTCGCAATCCCATACCGGTTATCATTCCCTGCCATCGGGTGATTGGCAGCGACGGCAGCCTGACCGGATTCGGCGGAGGTCTGCCAACAAAAACCTTCCTGCTTAATCTGGAAAATTCCGAGCAACTCAGCCTGCCATTTTAATTGCTGCAACAGCAGGTGTGGTTACATTAAATACCACTGATAAGCCATTAGTATATCGACTGTAAATTGGAGGCATGGCATCCCCTCTGAACTGCTACGCAAGCAGGCGTTGTGTTTCACTTTTACATTGACAGAAACACATGAAGATCAATCTGCCGCCACTCGTATCACGATACCCGGGCCACGCAGTGTTATCGGCAATTAAATAGTCGTCTGCAATATACTCGTGATCTTTTAACCGCATATACAAAGTTAACTACAGTCTTTTGGTCTCGCTTTAGTAACGCGTTTCTACTTAAGATGTATCGTTGTTAGACTTAAGCTGGCGTGTCTGGTCTGCCATTAGAGCCAGACCACCCATATATCGCAACCACCCCACTTTGCGTTAATATGAAATTTGCACACAACATTTTAATCAGACTTCTATGACCACAATCCACTTTATCCGCCACGGGCAGTCCACATGGAATGCAGAGATTCGCATCCAGGGTAGCTCAGACCCGGAACTCTCCGAACTTGGCCAGTCACAGGCACGTGCGCTGGTCGGCAAACTGCCAGCGTTCGACCGTCATTTTTCGAGCGACCTCACGCGCACCAGGCAAACCATTGATCTAATTCTCGAGGGTAAAACAGAGCATGTTGAATATCGCAGCTCGCTCAGAGAAATACACCTTGGGCCATGGGAAGGCATGCTATTGAGTGATGCCACCGAACAATATCCGGAACAGACAGACAACTTCCGCCATCATCCGGAAAAATTTGCATTGAGCGACGCTGAAACATTCGCCAACCTGCAAGCTCGAGCGCACAAAGCAGTGAATGAAATCGTTGCGGAGTGTCCGAATCAAACGGTGCTGGTTGTTAGTCATGGTGCGCTGTTGAAGTCATTGTTAATTGACTACGAAAATCAACCTATTAACAGTATCTGGCAGGACCCCCACATGGACAATTGCGGACACAGTATTGTGGAGTATGGAGAAGGCTCACCTAAAGTGGTTAAATTCGCAGACCACACCGAATGGTAGTAGTCGCTTTCAGTCACACTGCAACAAAAAACTGTGCAATCAATATTGCTGCCAGCAACAGCAATATCACTTTAAGAATATCCCGGTAACTATTTGCAGGTATTCGCTCCCCGAAGTATTGTCCCGCTTTAAGTGATGCAACAGAGACTAGCGCTAACGGTACGGTGTAGATCAGCCACTTCAAGCTCACCACACCCAGTAAGAGGAATACCGATATCTGCGTAGTCTTGCCAACCAGAAAACACAAATTCATTGCTGGCACCATTTCACTGCGTGCAACATTGACTGATATAAAATAGATTATCAGCACGGCAACCATCACATTAGTTGTACCACCAGCAAAGCCTGCCAGGCACCCAAAAAGCAACATCATTGAAACCACCGGCTGAATCTTTAAACGAAAATTAAAATGATCGGTCATAAGAAACACCACTATTAGAAATGCCAGTATCAGTCGATACGGTGACGGATCAGTGTGTGCCAGCAATACCGAACCGACAACCGCACCGAAAAATGTAGCAAACATCAGCAAGCGGTATTTGCCTACCGTAGCAATGACACTCTGAGCCGTCATTACACTAGCAATATTGACCGAAGCGGTCGGCAATAGCGTTATTAAAATTGCGGCTTTCACATCAATGAAAATCGCAATGATAGGGGTGGCAATTAATGGAAAACCCAGACCGAGCGCACCGTGAATCCATCCGGCGATTATGACCACCGGAATCGCAACTATTAGCAGCCAAAAATCAAACTCAGGCACTCAGCTCACGCCTCAAAATTGTTTCGGTATTGGATTTTTTAAGCGCCGGGTGATCCGGATGACTTTTGTAACGACTTGCCCAACTCTTCTGCAGCTGCTGTAAGTCCGCTGGATCCAAACTCCCAGCCCAATGCATGCAAACCTGTTTCTACAACACCAAGCACCCCGAGCACCATCGGTGCATTGACGTATCCCATATGGCCTATACGAAAACCTTTGTTGTGCAAATCACCGATGGTAATACCGAGTTTCACGGATGCCGTTTTCTCACACCACTCCAGCAGTAAACCCGGCGCTTTACCGGACGCAAGCTCAATTGCAGTGACACTGTTTGAGCGACATTGCTCCGATTCAATATTCAGTCGCATTAAACCATTACTGCCCCACGCTTCAACAGCAGCACGAACTGCATTGGCAAGCAGCCTGTGTCTTTCGAACGCAAATGAAAGCCCTTCTTGCAACAGCATATCAAGCGCGCAATCAAGACCGAACATCATGTGTTCCGGGGGCGTCCCGCAATATTTCATATAGTGTTCCGGGCCATCCCGAAAGGTCCAGTCCCAATAGTGAGTTTTAAGATCAGCCTGCTGGTGTAATGCTTTGGCTTTACTGTTCGCTGCAACAAAACTCAGGCCCGGCGGCAGCATGAGCCCCTTTTGCGAACCGGAAAGCGCGACGTCCACACCCCAGTTATCCATCTGAAAATCCATTGTGCCGAGCGAGGCTATGCAGTCCACCATCAGTAACGCAGGATGATTAGCTTCATCCAGAATTTCTCTAAGACGAGGTATATCGTTTACCACACCGGAGGCGGTATCCACCTGTGCTGCGAGTACTGCCTTGATGCTGTGCGCTTTATCAGCTTTGAGGATTTCTGTGGTCTTCTCATAGTCGACAGGTTGTCGCCAACTGGAAGCTACCAGCTGCGGCTGCAGTCCTTGCAGGACACCCGATTCACCCCAGGTTTTAGCAAACAGACCTGACTCCAGTACCAGTATGTCATCACCGCTACACAGCACGTTGCTGAGCGCGGCTTCCCAGGCACCATGTCCATTTGCAGCATAGATATAAACATCGCCGGTGGTTTGAAAAACTGTTTTTAACCCGGACAAACAACGATCGGTGACTGCAACCAGTGATCCGGTGTAAATATCGATGGCGGGTCGATGCATGGCACCGAGCACTTGCTCCGGTATTACCGTGGGCCCCGGTATGGCCAGAAAATCACGCCCCTGTGAGACATTACCATGGGCGGCATTAACATGGGCGACGTTAACATCAGCAAGCCTGGTTTCAGAACCTTTAGTTTCACTCACACGCCGACCTGCGAATTTATTTCCAGCTTATCGATAAGATAACGATGAAAGTCAAACAATGTGCCTTCAAAATTATCCTCTGCTAATGGCCCGGTGTCACATCTTGATGATCGCAATCCTTTTTGCAGGTGCTTTAAAATTTCGTGATCCTCATGGTTTATTTTTTTCCATTTTTCAATGCGCGCCTGCAACTCTTCGTTGGCAAGTTCAGATTCGAACGTCGATATTCCCCACTTCACTGCAACCTGCCTGGAATTTAAAGGATGTAAGGCAAGATACACCAGTGTATCTGCAGAGAGTGATGCAATCATTGCCGGAAATATGCAAAAAAGTTGCGACTGCCTAATCTGGTCGGCAGTAAGCGATGGGTGATGATTCACACGCGCCGGAGCAGTAGATGCATAATTTGCCGTATAGGCAGTGAAGCTCGCAGCACCCGGCACCTTTTTGCACAGACTGGTTGGTGTCAAATGATGCAGCGAATCCGGATGCACTACCGACAAATGATAGCCATCCATAAAATTCTCAATTAGTGATTTCCAGTTGCAATCCCACACTTCATGGAAGTGCGCAGCATGATGCATAGCTTGCATATGATAATTTTCAATATGTAGTCCCAGCTGACTCAGTGAGTTTACTGAGTCTGAATCACCAGGCCACTCAGAGTCATCCGCCAGTGAAACAAAAATAAAACCCTGCCAGCAACGCGAGTTCAGCACCGGCAACCCACAGTCTTTGACCAGCTGTTCCTTTGGTACCAGTGGCGCATTTCGCAACTGGCCATCCAGCTCATAGGTCCAGGCGTGATAGGGGCAACGGAAACGCTTAGCATTTCCCTCCCCAGTCGCGACCAGCATCCCTCGATGTCGACATACATTAGAAAGCACTTTGATTTGTGTGTTTGACTTACGCACCACCAGCAATGGTTCGGTAAGAATATCCATCGTGAAGTAGTCACCGACTTCCGGAATTTCATCTTCACGGCCAATGCAGTGCCACTCTGTACGCAGGAATTTTTCAATTTCCAGATGCAGAAAATGCTCATCTGTATAGCAACGCGGTGGCAGTCCGTGACCCGCGGGCCGGTTGTTTATTTGATCGAACAGATCCTGCATGTCGTCAGTCACTCATTGAAATATGGCCCGGCTGCTGTTTAATACGTGCGAGCCAATCACAAACTCCGGGAAAGCGAGTTAAATCAAAGTCTCCTTCATCTGCTACGTGGGTATAAGCATACAAGCTAATATCAGCCACGGAATAGCTATTACCGACTAAATATTTGTGTTTTGCGAGCCGCGACTCCATCACAGACAGTGCTTTGTAACCTCCCTCTTCTTTGCTTTCAAATTCCGCCCGCCTGGCTTCCGGCAAACCGAGGAACTGTTTTATATAGCGCCGTACTGCTATGGTCGGCTCATGATTGTACTGCTCATAGAACTGCCACTCCTGAACCCGGGCACGATCCAGCGCATCGGACGGCAACAGGGAAGTACCTTCGGCAAAGTAATTTAGTATTGCATTCGATTGCGTCAGGGCTTCTCCGCTATCAAGTTGCAGCACTGGAATCTGACCGGCAGGGTTTAGTGTTAAAAATTCATCGGTATGTGTCTCGCCCTTCACTACCAGAACTTCTTTCCAGTGATGATCAATTTCCAGTTGCGAAAATAACAACGCAATTTTGTAGCAGTTCCCCGATTTGATATCTCCGTACACCGTTATCATCGCAGTATTTTCCAGGATCCCGTAGAGTTCGATCAAACCATAAATGCGATTCTGAACACAAGCCTCATCGGTGTTTTTTTTGCGTGGTTACCAACACTACCGTTGCAAGAATAATAGCGCCACCAATCAATACATTCGTTTCCGGCCTCTGAGATAGAATAAGCGCTGCAAGTACCACCCCGTAGACAGGCTCAAGACCAGCTGCAATCAGACTGGCGGTAGATACCTTCAAACACTTTAAGGCAGCAATAAACAGCGTATAGGCTATTGCTGTGCAGGCAACACCCAGAACCATCAGCAGAAACCACTGGTGTGTCTGTATCGCGTCGAGACCTGTTAATACAAGCGGCAACAGCACCAATGCAGCCACACTACATTGCACGAGTGATGTGACCAGCGCACCATCATTGCTCGCTAAGCGACGATTTAGCAATTGCAGTAGCGCGAAGCTAAATCCACTGGTGATACCAAGAGCAATTCCTTTGATGTATACCAGCTCGCCGGTGTGGACACCGGATATAATCACCACACCCGCAAAAACCAAAATAGCCGCCAACACTGCAAACGGACCAGGTGGTTCTTTGTATAGCAAAGGCTCCAGCAACGATACAAATACCGGACAGGTAGAGAAAGTCACGAGACCGATAGCAACAGTTGAATACTGAATGCTGCCGAAAAATACCATCCAGTGAAATGCCAGTAAAACACCCGCGATCAATAGCAGATGACTATCAACTGATTTGATGTGCAGCTTTACCGGTGTTTTTGCAAACCAGCAAACAACTGCCAGTGCAAAAGATGCAAACAAAGTGCGCCCGAAGGTAACTTCTATTGCATTTAAACCGACAGAGGCACCCAGCACACCGGCAAGGCCAAAGAGCAATGTAGCAAAATGGACACTAACCAGTGGTGCCCTAACCAGCTCTTTAATAGCTATAACAGCAATAATACGGCGCGGCATTGACCGGACACCCTATTCATCTAGTACTCTAACCAGTCGCTTACTTTGAAAGATTGTATAGCTAACCGCAAGCAACGCCTGCGTAGTTACGGTGTCTTCAAAAAGCGGACTCTCTTCAATACCGGAACCTGCATGTGAGTTGACACCAAAAACAAGCGCGGTGGTTAGTTTAGGTGTGGGTTTATATATTACAGCGGCACTCAGCTCCAAACTCAAAAACCCGGCATCAGCATCGAATGCCGGCCTGGCCGGTGTGGCAAACTGCGGTTCAACAGAAAAAAAATAATCCATTAACTGATCACCCAGCCAGGTAGTGCCGACAGATGCATTAAATTCAAGGTTATTATTTTTGAAACCGGTCTTGCGAAATCGCAGTTCTGTTGTAGCCAGGGGTCCCTGAAAGTCGAGGCTTTGAAAATCGGTCGACACTGCTAACCGTACCCCGCTAACCCAGTTGAATCTGGTTCTGATTCCGTCAACTGTTTCATCAATCAGTGGTACGGTAAAACGCGGTCCCAACTGGAAGATAAAATCGAGATCAGGCAATCCCGCACGCAGCGGTGTATCCGTGGCATCTGATCCGAGTGCCGCACCAATACCGACATCCACAATAAGCTTTTCACTCTGAAACGCCTTTAACTCGACGCCACCCTCTTTAACCTGAACTTTGTCACCTCGATAAATAAACCACGGGGCTGCAAAAAAGCGATCATTTTTCACAGAAGATGACGGATACGCAGGCACCCGCAACGCGGCCGCAGCCACTCCAAATTCAAAAGTTGGCTTCGCTTCGGTTTTCAGACCACTAGCGCTCGTGTCTGGCGTATCAGCGCTTTGCGCATCAGCGATAGAAGAACTTTCAGCGGCAGGTCCGCTGCTGACAGGGTTTGGCTGTGACGCCTCTTCCGCAAGCGCTGCACTCGCGGCGAACAGAACCGACAGCAGGACTAAGGAGGTAACGGGGATTTTTATAACAGATGCTCCTGAGTAAGTAGGTGAGCCCGTGTTTATAACAATGCAATCTGACTCTTTTTTATTTTGCAAAAAACTACCCTGTGACTGAGCGTTGAGGCCTCAACGGCCACCAATTGCTGTCGTCACTTTTCATCATAAATGGTCAGACTAAAACACAATCTCGCGCCGAGAATGACACATTTGGACGTTCTAATTGACATCGTCAACTCATTATACTTTATCAGGACACCGCCAAACATGTATAAAACTCACCTTCAAATTACCACCCCGGGGGACGCGACGGAATCATCGTTCAGTGAGAAACACAAAGTTCACGCAGCAATCAAAATAGTTGCCGCTATATTGCTGTGGACCACCGGTGCAGCAACCCCCGTACTGGCAGAAGCGGTCATCGTACGCTCAATGTCAGAGATTGAGAGCGGTACGCTGCTGTTTGAATCTACAGGAAAAAATCACTATATCCGCGCGCCACTGGTAAACACATCAGTAAATATTGGTGTGCAGGGGCTACTGGCAAGAACCATAGTCAGGCAGACATTCACTAACGAATCATCCGACTGGGTCGAAGGCATATACGCGTTCCCGCTACCAGATGACGCAACGGTCGACAAACTCACCATGGTCATTGGAGAGACCAAAATCGACGGCGTTATTCAAACCCGCAAAAAAGCAAAACACACGTACAAGACAGCAAAGCATTCAGGCAAAAAAGCAACTTTACTCGAACAACAACGCCCCAACCTCTTTACTTCAAAAGTCGCGAACATACCGCCCGGTGAATCGATCAGTATCGATATCGCTTATCAGTCAACTATTCGCTACAGCGACGGGCAATTTAGCATGATCTTTCCACTTACCATTACACCGAGATACATACCGGGCAGTACCATGAAGTATCCGCAAAGCGATCTCATTGCCCAACAGGACAGCCCCTGGGCAACACCGGTTGCGGGCGTCGCAGATGCCTCCGAAATCACTCCACCAATGACCGACACCCCTGCACCAGTTTCTATACAGGTTGAACTGGATACGGGTCTTAGCGGACTGAATATCTCAAGCAGCACGCATGACATCATTTCGACACCCGGTGATACTGCCGCGCACCAACTATGGAATATATCGCTCGCAAGTAGCTCAGTGCCGGCTGATCGGGACTTCAAGCTAAGCTGGACGCCACAACTCAGTACTGCGCCGGTAGCTGCAGTATTTCGGCAAAATAATCAGGTATCGCAAGGTACAGAGTCTTTTGCTTCACTGATGTTAATGCCACCACAACAAGTCTTTAACAATTCGACCTCAAAACGCGAAGTTATTTTTGTAATTGACACATCACAGTCTATGAGCGGCACCTCAATTGCACAAGCTCGCAAAACCCTGGCTCTGGGAATCGAACGGTTAAGTTCACAAGACACTTTTAACGTTATCGAGTTCGACAATAACTCGAACAAGCTGTTCGACAACCCGGTTATTGCCGATGATGCCAATAAAAACACTGCCATCAGCTGGGTGCAGCAACTAACAGCTGACGGGGGCACTGAAATACTTGCAGCGATGGCTGCAGCACTTGGCGGTCTTTCTTCAGAGGACCGACTTAGACAAGTTGTGTTTGTAACCGATGGCAGTGTTGGTAACGAAGAACAGATTTTCCGTTACCTTAAACGCACAATAGGAACGACAAGGCTTTTCACCATAGGTATCGGTTCAGCACCTAATATATGGTTTATGCGCAAGTCAGCAGAACTTGGCAAAGGCACTTATACGCATATTGCAAATACATCAGAGATTGTCGACAAAACCCTGCTATTGCTGGCTAAACTTGAGCGCCCGGTACTCACGGATATACAGATAAGCTTTAACACAAAAAGCTCACCAGAAGTCTACCCGGCGATCATTCCAGATGTGTACATGGGAGAACCAGTACTAGCCGACGCACGTTGGTCAGATAAACTGGAAAATGGTGACATTGAAGTGACATATATGGACGCCCCACTAAAGTCAAACAACACTAACCCTTAAACACCAATT
>CAZYRP010000199.1:0-9831 GCA_964649465.1 uncultured Granulosicoccaceae bacterium
TTTTGACCACTGGCACCAGGTGTCAGCTGTACGATCATCGCCTGATTAAGATAAGCGGGAATGATTGACGTAATCACGCGGGCGTTCAAATCATGACTCCCCCCGGCCCCCAATGGTATTACCAGTTGAATCGGCTTTTCCGGATATTCCGCCTGAGCTGACCCGATGGACAGCCCGGCTGCAATACCAATTGCTGCCAGCGTTTTAAGTGTTGTTTTTAACATCTATTCCTCTCCAGTTTTTTAAAAAAAAGTACTGCTAAACCACATTTACAGCCTGCCTCTAAACTTTATTCAAAGCAAATTGTTTTGCCGGTAATTGGCAGTTAACCAGTCACAGCCGTCCAATTTCTAAGAATTTCCCTGTAATGACTCCACTCCGAGATCTTCTGCCAACTCCGCCAGGGACTGACGTAGTTTTGGTGCGATTGGTATACCGCTCTGTGTTCTCTGTTTAGTTACTGCTGCCAGTCGCTCACCCGGCAAGCGAATTTCCTCGTAACCAGGCAGCAGAGGAGATGACTTCATCTGGTGATAAATCTCGTCGATACCCTGTTTGAATTGGTCCACGTCGGTAAATGCTTTGATATCCAGCGCGATTACAAATTGACCGGTATTGGTGACCGTCTGGCTGTCAGCATTAAAGTCGACAACTTCACGCCCAAAACTTGCACCGTTTAAAGTACCAGCCAGTATTCCGAATATAAGTGATAGACCATAGCCTTTAGGTCCACCGATAGGTAATAAAAACCCTTCCGACGCCCGTGCGGGATCAGTCAGTGGTTGACCGTGTCGATCAATCATCCAGCCCTCAGGCATTGTCTCACCGCGTTGAGCTGCGGTTTTAACCTTGCCGTAAGCAGCCACTGTTGTGGCCATATCAAGAACCACAGGCGGGTTGTTTGCTGACGGAATTGCGACGGCGATTGGATTGGTGCTAAGCAACATTTCTGTGCCACCCCAGGGTGGCAGATGATTAGCACTGCCAACCGCCACGTACAAACCAATCATATCTTCGCGTAAAGGCATCATTGCATAAAGAGATGCGGGACCGGCATGGTTTGAAAACCGTGAACCCACCCATGCCACACCAGTACTGGCTGCCTTCTCCATAGCCAGTTCGGTAGCGTAACTCATGACCAGATGGCCAAGTGCGTTGTCGCCATCTACCAGAGCTGTAGCAGTACGTTCTTCAACTGTTTTGATATTCGGGGTGATATTGATTCCACCCGACTGAATACGTTTGACGTATTGCGGCAACCGAAACACACCGTGACCGTCTTGTCCGATCAAATCGGCTCGGGCCATGAGCTCGGCTGTCTTTGTGGCATCTCTTTCATTGATGTCCACTGCGACGAAACAGCGTGTAATAAAGTCGCTTAGTTCTTCGTAGCTACTTGTTAAACTTTCAGATTTCAATTTATCACTGCGGCAAGACTCTTCGCTCATTTCTTTCTGCAGTACACTGTGAACCGGAGTATTAGCGGACTTTCTTTACACTCCTGAGCAGTATTTCAGTTTTCGACTGATAGAACAACTTATTATATTAATCTATACTTTCCAACAGAAAAAATGATAGCTTAATGGTGTTTTTTTAACCCCGTAAAGGCTCATTGTTGAAATTACAACAGCTTAAATTCTTTGTCGCGGTTTATGAGGAGGGCTCCTTTTCGGCGGGTGCTGCGAGGATGAACGCAACGCAGTCCGGACTCTCAATGCATGTGCGTGAGTTGGAAAAACGCTACGATGTTGTGTTCTTCGACCGCAGTTCTTCAGGTGTAGAACCAACAGAAACCGGACGGCAATTTTATAAAGAAGCAATTTCGGTGTTGAGTGCCGCTGAAGTTGCCAGTGATAAGTTGAGGGAATTGTCCGGTGTTCTGTCGGACCATATTAAAATTGGATTGATGCCGGCTTTTGCACGAGCTGTACTCAGCCCCACATTGTTAAGATTCGCGCAGGAACAAAAACATGTTCGAGTATCGGTAAGTGAAGCCTATTCCGGTCAGCTGTCGCTTGATGTGGCTGAGGGAAAACTGGATTTTGCAGTCGTTCCCTTTTTCAACTCGGAGCTGGATTTACATGCGACAAGCATGGGTACAGATCGGGAGTGTTTAGCCTGTTCCGCTAGCACTAAGCTTTCTATTGGAACTGAAGCAACACTGTCTGAATTACCACCATTGCGGATGATATTGCCATCCAAAGCAAATGCCCGCAGACCACTGATAGAACACTATTTGTCAGTAAACGGGATTGAGCTTGAAGAAACCATGGAACTGGACACAATGTTCGGTACTCTTGATCTTGTTGCCAATTCTGAATGGGTTTCGATTTTGCCAGCAGTGCTAAGCCCGCCTGATAAAGACGGACACAAGCGATTATTTACACCGCTGGCTAACCCGTCTTTAGCAGTGGAGTATATGTGTATCACTCACAAGGCGCGTCCACTTAGCAAAGCGGCACAAGCATTTGCAGATGTTCTTCAGGAAGAACTTAACAACGTTCTGGAAGCAGATCCTTTAAGTGCGCGCTGAAGCAAAAATCCGGTGAGTGGCTGGCTTTCCCGTCAAACAAAAAAGTGGGAATCTCCTGCCGAAAAACAGCAGCTTCAATAAACCTGTACCCGCTATTCTCTAACAATATTTGCCTGACAACAAAACGGGCTATCAGGAAAGAAGATATCGATTATCAGAAAATTGATGTTTTTCGTTGCCGGTCAATGCTTCAAACTAATGTCTATCGCCGAAGGTAAAGCGGCAGATTTGCATCTGGTATTGAAAGATAAGAAATTGTTATAGGACTAACTGTGTGCCTGACTACGTCCTGTTTGTAGTCTGCCCCGGAGACCATCGTGACAAATACATTGGAAAAGCACGAGATCGACCTGAAAGCTTTTCGCCGAGCGCTTGGCAACTTTGCAACCGGTGTGACTATTATTACAACCCGTGCACCGGATGGTGCAAACATTGGCGTTACCGCGAGTAGTTTTAGCTCGCTCTCGCTTGACCCTCCGCTGGTGCTGTGGAGCAGTATCAAGGAGACTCCAAGTTGCAAAGTATTTGAGTCTGCCAGCCACTTTGCAGTCAATATTCTTGCGTCTGACCAACTGGAGATGTCAAATCATTTTGCGCGCCAGCAAGAAGACAAATTTGACGGAGTGGAGTGGGAAGCGGGTATAGGTGGCTCACCAATTTTTCCGGACTGTGCAGGGCGATTCCAGTGTGAGTCTTATGACAAACTCGATGGTGGCGATCACTGGATATTCGTTGGCAGAGTACTCGCCTTTGATGATTTTGGCCGATCGCCACTTTGTTTTCACCAGGGCTCCTACTCAATGGTTTTTAGTCATCCGGAGGCTTTTCCGGGCTCTGACCAGGATGCAACGCAAGACGCTGATCAGGGGCGGATGGGCAATCATACGTTTTTCTTAATGATGCGTGCTGTACGCGCCTATCAGGAACGTTATCGACCCAAAGTGGTGACCCTTGGACTGCACCTTATTGAGTCCCGTATATTGTTGGTACTGAATGATCTCTCAGGTTTAAGCGCTGAGGAACTCATTGTTCACCTGAACACACAGATTAACGAGGCGCGTGAGGCGTTGCTCAGTTTAAGCGATCGCGGGATGGTTACCGCAGATGGGAACGGGTATGCATTGACCGAACTTGGAAAATCAAAAGCAGATGAAATCTGGAGTCTGGCTGACGCACATGCGAAGGAAACATTTAAACGTTTCAGCAGTGCCGAGGTTGATACCTTCACCAAAGTTCTTCGCCAGTTAATTAACGAGTAAGCAATCGGTCTGATTGTTATGTCTCGCTCGTACTTGCGTCGACTGCAGTATGCTACAGCGCACAATGAACAAAGGTGGACATGCGAATGCGTGCAAAAAGTGCCTGCCCACAAAGCAACATAATTACATGGCCACATAGGCGTTTAAATGAGCAGCTACGGGGCAGGGCAACTAGTTTTATTAAGTGGAGAGAGAAAAAAGACAGCCAGAATATT
Source organism: uncultured Granulosicoccaceae bacterium (assembly GCA_964649465.1). Classification (GTDB taxonomy): domain Bacteria; phylum Pseudomonadota; class Gammaproteobacteria; order Granulosicoccales; family Granulosicoccaceae. Next base: position 4,008 of record CAZYRP010000199.1, read on the forward strand.
CGAGGAAAATCTGCGCTCTGGCTGAGTTAAGCACACTTTTGCAGGAAATTTCTGACCTGATAACTACTTTCTACTTAATGCCGAAACGAGGGAACAATCAAGGCCGGTGTAGCCTTGTTCCTGCGCTTCTTTGTAACGCTTAAGTGCACCGGATATAACATCTGAATGCGTTTCATGTTCTGTAGCCGTCTGGATCATCAGTTCTATATCTTTTAATGCGTTTTCCAGCGAAAAATTTGTACTGCCGCTGTCACCGTCTACCACCATGTTTCGTATTGGCGGGACACGTTTTTTTGCAGCACCTATGGCGCCAGAACTATCAGCCAGAACATCCAGTGCCTGGGACGGATCTACGTTGTGCGTTAATGCAAGCTCTAGCGCCTCACCCAGAGCTGACCAATAAACCATCAGTGGCAGGTTAATCGCGAGCTTCATTGCAGCACCGGTGCCTACAGGGCCAAAATGCTCAAGTCTTCTGGTCAATTTTTGCAATACCGGTAAAGCTGCTGCAAATGCTTCGTTCGTACCACCTGCAAGGCCGAGTAATTTTCCTTCAAGCGCCGGACCGATGGTGCCACCTACCGGACATTCAAGAAACAGCCCCTGGTTGTCGACTACTGCCTGCTCGAGTTCAGCAGCACGTGATGGGGCTGCAGTACACATTTCAACAATAACTTTGTTCGCCAGCGTCTCGCTTAAAATACCATTTTCATCAAAGTATACAGACTGTGTCGCCGAGTCATTGGCGACAATCGAGATGATGACATCAGAGGCTGCCACAACTTCTGCGGGCGTCGCGGCAACAGTCACGCCATCCAGGCCATCAGCTTTGCTGTTAGTTCGATTCCAGACTGTTAATGATTCTCCCTCTGCTAGCAAACGCTGCGCTATGGCATAACCCATGTTGCCCAGTCCGATGACACCAATCATTATTTATTTTTACCTGTTATAGATTCGTTATGTAAGGCGTATTATGCCGTTTGCAAAGATTCAAGGCTAAGTAATTTAATCGCATTCTCTCCAGCCACTTTGGCTTTTGCTGTAGCATCCAGTCCCGAGGTTGCGATATGTTCCACCGGGTCATAATCCGCCATATCAAATGGATAGTCAGATCCCATCACAATTTTGTCTTCACCGAACACACTGACCAGATATTCCAGTTGATGGTGCGTGAATACCACACTGTCAAAATACATTTTGCGGAGGTACTCGGTAGGCGGTTTTGGTAGCCCGCCAAAGCTATCGCGGCGTGCACCCCAGGCATGATCGACCCGACCAGAGTACGCAGGCAGGTAGCCGCCACCATGGGCGCCGAGGATTTTTAAATTCGGCATGCGTTCCATCACGCCGTTGAAAATTAAATAATGCAGGGCCAGTGAGGTTTCCAGAGGATTGCCAAACACATTGGAAAAATAATAATCGTGCAGTCGATCGCCTTCAGTAAACCCGTTTGGATGAATCATCACCAGCGCACCAAGCTCTTCGGCTTTACGCCAGAACGGTTCAAAGCGTTTGTCAGCTACCTCCTCACCATCGACGTTAGTCAGAATCATTACTCCTTTCAACCCAAGTTCAGTGACGCATCGCGTGAGTTCTTTAGCCGATGCCTCCGGGTCCTGAAGTGGCACAGTACCAAGGCCGGCAAGACGATCAGGGTAGGGGTCGATCCACTCAGCAATCCCGTCGTTCACCATCTGGCTGCCTTTGAGTGCAAATTTGGCTGGTGACTGGTAATAACACTGCGGTGGTGGTGGAGCTACCACCTGCATATCGATACCCTGTGTATCCAATACAGCCAGACGATCTGCAACGTCAGACATTGCCAGAGGCATTCGGTCTTTATCCTGCTGGATATTGACAGCCCGGGTTTCGTCATTGGCATGTTTGACCAGTGCAATGCGCATTGGGTCTACATGTGGCTCCATGTATTTAGCAGCTTTAGGAATTAAAACATGGGCATGAATGTCTACCGTTTTAGTGCTGAGCCGCACTGGTTTTCCCGGGTTAGCACGGGCCGAACTCGGACCGTATCGATTTATTGCACTTCCAAGTTCGGGTGTGTCAATGACAGAGTGACTCATAGCTGGCACCTTATGATTTTTAAATTGAGTGATCTTTTATCAAGATCGGTTGGTCGACGCACTTTGTGTGATACACAAAAATAGAATGTGCGGCAGCCTGCGAGCTGCCACACATTGCACTGCTACACGGTGTTACAGGTTTTTATCTGCCCACGCTTTTACCTCTTCAGCCACTTCCGCTCGATCAAAGTCGTTTGCGGCATCTATATAGGTGTCGTTCAGAAAAGTCGATACATCGACTTCTTTTTCTATTGCACCGGACGAGAGCAATCGTGGCTGGATGTTGGTCCATACGTCAGTCTGAACATCACCAAGGCGTTCTGTGACCGAGATATTCATTGGAATGACGCCTTCCAGTAAACTTTTACCTGCGGCCTCATCTTCCCATTCTTCCGGTACAGCCATTCGTAACATTTTTTCTACTACCTCAGTGTTGAAGGTAGAGACATACATACCTTTCGACCAGGCGCGCATAAAGCCTTCCATCGCCTCACGTTTTTCCTCAATTTTTCCTGAGTCCATTGCGAATGTATTAGCAGGGCTTGCGAGCAATTCATCTGGTGTGATCAGATCGAGCCCGATTCCGGCTGCCTGCAAAGTTGCCCAGTCGAATACAGAACCGGAAATTGCAGAGACCGTTTGATCTCTGATAGCGGCTGCCAGAGTGGGGCCACTCTCTCCAAGTACCACAGTTTTAACATCATCAATAGAATGACCGGCAATACTTAGCGCGGCCTGCAGGAAACCCCGATCTCGATCTGAGACAAGGCCAACAGTAGTGCCCACAAGATCAGAGATGCTTTTGATATCACCTTCAGAAGAGACCGCAATACCTTCCGGTGCATTTTGCATCACTTCATAGACGGTATTGATTTTTGCACCCGCTATAACCGCATTAATCGTTTCATTCTGATCAAGCATTGCCAGATCGGCTTGTCCGTTTTGTACAAAGGCCACATACGGGATAGACGTGTCTGAAGGCAGCAATTGTACTTTTACACCTTCCTCTTTGAAGTAGCCCAGCGCCTCACCGACCACGAGTGGATAGAAAACTGCTGATCGCGGTACCGGATTAATCATCTTGACCGTCGTTTCGGCAAGTGCAATCCCCGTATAGGATGAAATAGCGAGTGCTGCGGCCATTGTTGCGGTACTGGCTACTGTCTTAAATTTACTCATTAGCATGTATCCTCCAAGTTTAATGTACCTGTATTCCGGATTATTTCCACGCCCGGGCACGTGCGCGCGAAACGGTTGTTCTGCGCTCCTCTCGTCTCCAGAACACCAGTCTGTCGTCGAGAAATTCCATTGAATAAAAAAGAATCAAACCAATAACGGTCATGCTCAGTAAGGTGGCAATCGATGCACCCATGTTGAGCTGAAAAGAGAAACGATTCATCAACACACCGATACCATCGGTTGCCTGTGCAAACTCCGCGACCACGGCACCGATCAGGGCGGTGGTTAAGCCAATTTTCAGACCTGCGAACAGTAGTGGCAGTGCTGCTGGTATTCGCAACTTGCGAAACACCTGCGTGTGACTTGCTCCCAGGGAGCGAAACAGCTCTTCACGTTCGCGATCAACTTGTGTAAGACCGGTAAGTGTATTGACGAAAACCGGGAAAAAACAAATCACAGCGGCAAGCGCTATCTTGGACCCCATACCGTAGCCAAACCATGCAATGATGACCGGGGTTAAGGCGATAGCGGGAGTCACGTTGATCACAATCGCGTAGGGTGTCACGTAACGTTTGAATGGATCCCACAACGATGAACCGACCGCTAATGATATTGCAATAGCTCCGCCGATAATAAATCCAACGACAGCTTCTGTCAGCGTGATAAAAAAGTGTTTGTAGATTGTGCCTTTGACTATATAGAGATCGATAATAGCAGCGCCGATATCAGAGGGTTTCGGCACCATGATGGACTCGATCACGCCGTAGCGTACTGCTAATTCCCAAAGAGCAATTAGCGCTCCGAACAAAACAAGATGCGGAATAGCTCGATGCAAAAGAGATGGCTTGTCAGTACGATGTTCTGTTTGCAGTTGATCCGCAGGTGAATCGGGCGTTGACCGGGGTGCTAAATCCGGCACGTTATTCTCTTCCTTTTCTGTGTTCATGCAGACTCCCGATTTAGCCATCGCTGTTTACGTTTGCCTGCAACCTGTGTCATGCCTTCTTCGTGATTCCAGAAAGCGATTTTTTGATCCAGCCACTCCATGCCGCGAAAAATTAAAAACCCGATCAGTGTCAGGGTAAAAATACATGCGAATGCAGACGCCATGTTCAGGTTTCTTGTGTAGGTAAGTATCAGGGAACCAATACCCTGATCGCGTTGTATAAATTCCGCAACCAGCACTCCTGAAAGTGCGGCAGTCAGCGCAAGACGTTCACCGGCCATGATAATTGGCACTGCATCAGGCAACACCAGCTTTTTAAATATTTGAAATTTTGAAGCACCAAGGGATTTAAATAATTCGAGTTTTTCCTCGTTAACATTAACGACGCCGGATAAGGTGTTAATAAATGGCGCAAAAAAACAGACCAGCATGATAATGGCAATTTTTGAGTTAGCACCAAATCCAAGTGCTGCAATAAGCAAGGGTGCAACGGCTATGCGTGGTGTTGCCTCCAGTACAATGACGTAGGGCTTAATAAAGCGCCGCACGGTGGGTATAAACCCGACAAGACTGCCAAGTGTAATACCTAACACTGAACCCGCAACAAAGCCTGCAAACACCAGCCCGAGGCTGACAAATAAGTGATGCCAGATATTTCCCTGGGTAAAGTAGACCCTGAAGACCGAGGCAATAATAGCGCTGGGTCTGGGGAAAAAAAGCGGGTCAAGTAAACCTGCACGGGAACCGAACTCCCAGGCAAGTATGAGGCTCAGAAAAATACTGCCATGAGTCAGCCATCTTCGAACAGATGCCTTCGATCCTCGATCAGCAGCGACATCGTTAATGGCAATGGCATCACTCATTCGCTACAAAGCTCCCAGTGTGTCGCGAACCTCTTCGACCAGTTTATTGAACTCAGGCGAAGTTTGAATGGACAGTTGCCGGGGGCGTTCAAGGTTCACTGGAACTATGCTGGCTATTTGACCGGGACGCGGTGTCATCACATAGACTTCGTCGGCCAGAAAAATAGCCTCAGATATGTTGTGAGTCACGAATATGGTCGTAGCGCCGACTTCTTCAACTATTCGCAGTAACTCCAGATTAAGCTTTTCACGGGTGAATTCATCAAGTGCGCCGAAGGGTTCGTCGAGTAAAAGAATATCTGCACCTGTCTGAAGCAAGCGTGCAAGTGCAACCCGTTGTTGCATACCACCGGAAAGCTGCGCCGGAAACGAAAAAGCGAAATCTTCCAGTCCAACCAGTTTAAGCAATTCCATTGCTCTGGCCTTATCGGCTTTGTTTGGTGTGCGTTTAAGCTCGCAGGGGAGCAGGACGTTTTCAACTGCCGTGCGCCACTCAAGTAAGGTAGCGCGCTGAAACATCATCGCAACGTCCTGTCTCGGTGAGTTCACTTGCGAGTTATGTACAGTGAGGTGACCATCGGTAGGGTCGATCAGGCCAGCTATAAGACGCAATAGAGTTGATTTGCCACAACCGGATGGGCCGACAAGCGATACAAACGAACCTTTTTTAACTGAAAAGCTCGCATCATCTAATGCCACCACCGAGCCACCTGCAAATGATTTGCAGACCTGATGGCCGCCTACCACGCTCAAAG